>JBBRNM010000025.1:0-29989 GCA_038230295.1 Candidatus Limnocylindrales bacterium | reverse complement strand
GTGACGCCGACTGAGCCGACCGAGCGCAGGAGTCGGGCCAGGAGGAACTCGCGGACGAGCGGGTGCGCGCGGACCTGATGGCGCGTGTGCGGCCCGCGCCGTCCGAACAGGCCGAGCCGCTCGCCTTCATCGATGAGCTCCATGGCCGACGTCGTCGAAACCTCGGCGGCGACCGGGCCGAGGACGAGGTCGATCGTTTCCAGGACCGAGGTCCGCATCAGGAATTGCTGGAGCTCATCGGGCAGGTCGCCGACGACTTCTTCGGCCAGGTAGTCGTAGAGGTGCCCCTCGGCACCGCTCAGGGAGCGGATGAATGCCCGAACCTGGGCTGGATCTCGGTCGTGAAGGGCTGTCCGAACCAGCTGCAGCGACGCCGCCCAGCCCTCCGTCCGGCGGGAGAGCTCGGCGATGAGCGCAGGCTCGAGGCGCATCTCGTACGTCTCGCGGAAGAGCTTCTCGGTCTCGATCGCGTCGAAACGGAGGTCGGCCGTCCCGAGCTCCGCGACCTCGCCCAGCGACCGAAGTCGCGCGATACGGACCGGTGGCACCCGACGGCTCGCGAACACGAAGGACAGGCGCTCGGGCGCCCGCGCGATGAGCTCGACGGCGATGTGCCGGATGTCGGGTGCGTCGTCGACCAGGTGGAAGTCGTCGAAGATCAGTGCCGTCGGATCGGCCGGAAGATCGCCGAGCTCGCGCAGGAACGTATCCAACACGGTGTCACGTGGCGGCGCGCTCGACGCAGTCTCGCGAAGGAGCGAGTCGGTCGCTGCTCCGAAACCGGGGACGTGGACACGAACCGCAGCCACGAGGTAGGCGATGAAGCCAACCCAGTCGCGATCGCCTCGATCGAGGCGGAACCACAAGGTTCGGAACCGGGTGCGCCGCGAGAAATCGGCGAGGAGCGTGGTCTTCCCGTAGCCGGCCTCGGCGATAACGAGGATCGCGCGGTCATGGATCTTGACCGCGAGCCATTCGAGCAGACGGTCGCGGGCGAGCGTCTGGTCCCGCAGCGGCGGCGCCTGGACCTTGCTGATCTGGATCGGGTACTCGGGCATCGTGCCGAGCAGGCCTCTGGAGTCAAGGATGGGCGCCACGATCGTCAGTCGCCCCGGTCCGACTCCGATGGGCGGCCGTCGTTGGGCGCGGTCGGGGTCGTCTAGAGGCGTCGACGGTGATGGCGGATTGGGCCGGGCGAACGATAGGGAGCGTCCGATGGGCGTGTCAACGACAGAATCGAAGGGGTCGCGGTCCAGATTCCGGTCCGCATCCCGGCCGCGGTCCTCGAGCGGCGTGGCTTCGGTGGACGACCGGCGACTCGAGGGCATGGCGGCAATGGTGGCGAGCGACGCTCACCCGTCGGTTACGTCGGCGGTAGCCTCGACGCTAACCCTCGTACTCGAAGCCGATCTTGATCTCGACGCGGTACTCGACGATCTCGCCGTCCTCGACTCGGGCCGTCGACTGCACGACCTCGACCGTCTTGATATCGCGGACCGTGCGTGAGGCGGTCGCGACGGCTTGGCGTGCGGCGTCGCTCCATGACTTGGGGCTCGTCCCGACCATCTCCCGGATGATGATGACCCCCATTGTCGGGACCTCCTTGGTGGCGGACGACGTCAGGCGCCGGCTGGGGCGGCCGCCGGTTCGATCAGGCCTGCTCGGACCTTGTCGAAGCAGCCGCTGCAGTAGACCGGTCGATCGGTCCGCGGCGCGAACGGCACCATGGCCTGGTTGCCGCAGGCGTTGCAGATGGCCGCATGGTATTCCCGGGGCCCGCCGTTGCGGACGCGCTTCGCGGCGGCACGGCAGTTGGGACAGCGCTGGGGCATGTTGACGAGCCCCTTTTCGGCGAAGAAGCGTTGCTCGCCGCCCGAGAAGATGAAGCCCTCGCCGCAGTCGCGGCACGTCAGGGTCCGGTCGTCGTACACCGCTTGGCTCCTCCGAACGCAGGGCGGTCAACAGGCTCTGGTCCCGCCCCCGACCGCGTTCGCCCGTCGGGCGCCTGACGACGTGGCGCCTCCACGAGCCCGAACGATGTCCTCGGAACTCAACCGCGAGGATACGGTCCGCGTCAAGATGGCGAGAGCTCGCAGCGGCGGCACGGTGCGTTCGGCCGCCCGAGGGAGCAGGGGCGCCGAATCCGAGGAGGGAACCCGTTGCTCCATGCCGACGTCCCGGCGGCGATGAACGACCGCCTCTCTCGGCCAGCCTCTATCCTCCGCTCCATCGGCGTCGTCGTACTGAGCGTCGGGCTCGCGGGCTGCGGCGCCATCGGCGACACCTCGCCTGGTCCATCCGGGCCGCTGCTCCATCCAAGCGGCGCAACGGAGCTGATCCTGAGGTACGAACAGGGCGGCGGATTCGTGCCGCCGGGCTTCCTCGCCACCGAGGGGCCGACCTTCTCGCTTTACGGCGACGGCACCGCGATCTTCCGCAATCCGCGCGACACGAACCCGGTTCCAGACAGCACGGCGAACACGGTGATCCGGGGCGTCCCATACCAGATCGCCCACCTTTCGGAGGCGGCGGTGCAGGCCCTGCTCGCTTTCGCGCTCGACCCGGGCGGGCTCCGGTCGGCCGATGCCACGTACGAGCTCCCGATCGCCGACGCCCCGACCACTGTCTTCACGATCGACGCCGGCGGCATCAAGAAGATGGTGAGCGTGAACGGCTTCGGGATCGACGCGGCGAATGGCCAGCACGCCCAGATCCTGGCGAAGCTCCAGACCCTTGCGACCAGGTTGCAGGGCTACGGCTCGGAAGTGTCGAAGGCGCTGCCGTGGAGCCCGGACCGCTATCGCGGACTCCTGGGCGAGGACCCGGGCAACAGCCCGATCCTCTGGCCTTGGCTCACGATCTCACCCGCGGACTTCGTCCAGACCGCGGCTTCCACGACCCTGCGGTTCCCGATGCGGACGATGACCCCGGCCGAGGTCGCGAAGCTTGGCATCCCCGGCATCGAAGGCGGTTTCCAGGGCGTCTCGCTCCGTGCGCCCTCCGGCAAGATCTACAGTTTCCGCCTGCGTCCCTTGCTACCGGACGAGCCCTACTGATCCGACGGTCGGCTCAGCGGGTCCGAGCCCAAGGCGGCGACGAGCAGGAGAGCGAGCGCACGTCAACGTGCGTGAGCGAGCCCGCACAGGAGCCAACGCAGGGACCGGGCCCGATCAGCCGACCGTCACGCTTCGGCGTAGCGCTGGCCGGCATAGGACTGGAAGCGGGTTTGGGATTTCCGGAACCAGAGCTGGATGTCGCCTGTGGGGCCGTTGCGGTGCTTGGCGAGCTTGACGTTGATCACCTCGCCGTCGGTCTGCTCTTCTTCGCCCGGCTTGTCCTTCTCGCGGTAGAGGAAGACGACGAGGTCGGCGTCCTGCTCGATCGCGCCCGACTCGCGCAGGTCCGACAGGCGCGGCTCCTTCGACTCCCGCATCTCGGGCTGGCGTGACAGCTGGGACAGCGCGATCACTGGGACGGAAAGCTCGCGGGCGAGCGCCTTGAGCCCACGCGAGATCTCCGAGACTTCCTGGACGCGGTTGGAATCCCGGTTCGACGTCGTCGCCTGCATGAGCTGGAGGTAGTCGACGATCACGAGGTCGAGGCCCGACTCGGCCTGGAGGCGACGGGCCTTCGTTCGAAGCTCCATCGACGTGATGTTCGGCGTGTCGTCGATGTAGAGCGCGGCCTCGGACAGGTCGTTCATCGCGGGCGCGATGCGGGCGAAGTCAAGCTCCTCGAGAAAGCCGGTGCGGAGGCGCTTCGAGTCGATGTTCGCGACGCTCGAGAGCAGCCGGAGCACGAGTTGCTCCTTGCTCATCTCGAGGCTGAAGACGCCGACACTGCGGTGCTGAATCACCGCGGCGTGCTCGGCGACGTTCAGTGCGAAGCTCGTCTTGCCGACCGACGGGCGGGCGGCGACCACGATGAGGTCGCTCTTCTGGAAGCCGGTCGTCAGCGCGTCGAGGTCGGGGAAGCCCGATGCGACGCCGTTGAGCTCACCGCGGTGGGCGTGCAGGTAGTCGAGCCGGTCGTAGGCGGCGTGGAGCAGCTCCTTGAGCTGGCTGAAGCCGGCGGTGATCCGGCGGTTCGAGACCTGGAAGAGCTCCGACTCGGCCCGGTCGATGGCCTCCTGGATCTCTGCCGGGTCCTCGTAGCCGATGCCGGCGATCTTGCCCGCAGCGCCGATCAGGTTCCGCAGCACGGCCTTGCGCTCGACGATTCGGGCGTACTGGACGGCGTGGACCGCGGTCGGGGTCTGGTTCGAGAGGGTCGAGAGGTACGCTCGGCCGCCGATCGCCTCGAGCTCGTCCTTCCGCTCGAGGGTCTCGGAGACCGTGACGAGGTCGACGGGCTCGCGCCGCTCGAACAGCTCGAGCATCGCCCGGTAGACGTTCGCGTGGGCCTGGCGATAGAAGTCCTCCGGCCGGAGGAACTCGGCGATCTCGATGATCGTTTCGCGGTCGATGAGGACCGCGCCAAGCACGGACTGCTCGGCTTCGAGGCTCTGTGGCGGGAGGCGATCGATCACGGCGCGGCTGGTCTCCAGCGGGGGTCTCTGATCGTGCCGTGGGGGCGGCGGCGTGGGGTCAACGAACCGGTCAGAACGTAGGCCGGTTCTCCACGAACTTCAGCTCAATGTCGAGAGGATGTGGACGAACCTGTGGACAAATCCTCGGGCGCCCGGACCGCACGATGGCTGCGTTGGCTGGCTCCGCGAGCCCGCTCCCGCACCGACGTACGCTCGCTCACCTGCTCGCGGCCGCCTTGGCCTCGCTCGGCCAGGCGCCCGAGGGTCCGGGAGACGCTTCATGTGCGTTCCAACCCAAACGCACGCACGGGGTCGTCCGGGACCGGCGTGTCAATCGAGCCTGCGGATGACCCCAATGAGCTTCCCCTGAATCCGCACGTCGTCGTAGAACTGGGGGGCATAGTCGGGATTCGCGGGCTGGAGGCGGATCTTGTCCTTCTCGCGGAAGAAGCGCTTCAGGGTCACGCCGTTGTCCTCGACCTGGGCAACGACGATGTCGCCGTTCCGGGCCGTGCTCTGCGGGCGGATCAGGACGAAGTCGCCGTCCGCGATGTGCTCTTCGATCATCGAGTCGCCGCGAACCCGCAGGACGTACGCGTCACCGCCGGGAGCGAGCAGGTCCGGGACGGCCATGGATTCCGAGGCGTCCTGATAGGCCTCGATCGGCCCGCCGGCGGCGATCTCACCGACGATCGGGACGATGTGGGCGTCGGCGCTCACCGACTGCGGCACGAGCTCGTGGGTCAGGCCCATCTGGATCGCGGCGGTGGGCGTCAGGCGGATCGCGCGCGACTGAGCCGCGCCCCGCTCGAGGTAGCCCTCGCGCTCGAGGATCATGAGGTGATGGTGCACGGCGGACGTGGAGCTCAGTCCCACTGCCAGCGCGATCTCGCGAACCGACGGCGGATAGCCGCGCGCGCGCAGCGTGCCGGCGATGTGGTGAAGGATCTTCAGCTTTCGATCGGCGTCGTGCCTGGTCACTCGCGACTCCCCATGACGGTGGCTGCAGGCATCATACCGAACGGGTGTTCGATGTCAACTGGCAGGCCTGGGGCGTAGCCGGTCGCCCTGCTAGACTCCCCATCCCGCGAACCCGCACGAGCGTGCAGCGCGGATCCCGAATGCCGGAGGCAGTTCCGACGATGGCGCGAGGCGACAGGAAGGCACGATCGGGCGGTGGCTCCATGCGCCGCTTCCTCGGGCTGCTGGCGCTCATGCCCCTCGCGGGTCGCGCGCCGCTCTACGCCCGGCTCGTGTTCGCGCTTGTGCTGGACGAGCGCGTCCAGACATCCCGGAAGGCCGTTCTCGCGGGCGCGGTCGGCTACATCTTCCTCGGCCGTGACCTGATCCCGGATCGGATCCCGCTCATCGGCGGTCTCGACGACCTGGTCATCGTTGCCCTGGCAATGGACGTCTTCCTCGACGGGGTTGACGAGGCCCTGCTCCAGGAGAAGCTCGGCGAGCTCGGCATCTCGCGGGTCGCCTACGACGAGGACATCGCCCGAATTCGACAGATCCTGCCGGGCCCGATCCGGCGCACGATCCGCCGGCTGCCGCGGGCGATCGACGTTGCCGCGGAAGCGGTCCAGCACGCCCGTCTCGGTCCGCGCCTCCGAGGCTGGCTCGACAGGGAGGGTTCCCCCGCGTGAAGGTCATCCTGACGAAGGACGTCGACAAGATCGGCAAGTCTGGCGAGATGAAGACGGTCGCCGACGGCTTTGCTACGAACTTCCTGATCCCGAAGCAGCTCGCCGTGCCGGCGGCCGGGGGCGCCTATCGCGCCTGGCAGCACGACATCGCGTCGCGCGAGGACAAGCGCGCTCGCGAGCGCTCCGAGGCCGAGGTCACCGCCACGAGGATTGCCTCGACCACCCTCACGCTTGGCGTGAAGGTCGGCGACGCCGGCAAGCTTTACGGCTCGATCGGCACCAAGGAGATCGCCGAGGCGCTCGCCCGCCGCGGCATCGTCGTCGATCGCCACAAGGTCGAGCTCGAGGAGCCCCTCAAGTCGCTCGGCACGTACAAGGTCGCCATCAAGGTCTTCAGCGGCATGACGCCCGAAGTCACGGTGGTCGTCGAGCCCAAGGGCTGACCTCGCGGGAGCGTCCGCCTCGGACCCGCCGTCGCCACGCGGTCCTGGGCCGCAATATCGACCCCACCATTAGGTGCGGCCAGTGGCCGTCGCTTCATCGCCGACGCGCCCGCACCCGCCCGGATTAACCCTCGCTTGGGTGCCCTCCTACTGGCGTCATCGATATTTCGAGCCTCACTGCCGAGATATGACGTCGGTTGGACCGATCGTCCGGTCCATGACCCCGACAAGTCCCCGCGTACTGTTCCCGTCGATATCGGGCGTCGCCGTGGGCCAACAGCCACTCGAGCTGGCACCATACGGGTCGACAATGCGCGGATGACCGCGCCCCACACCGGGCCATCGACCCGGACGATCCTCCACGTCGATCTCGACGCGTTCTTCGCCGCGGTCGAGCAGCGCGACCAGCCCGAGCTGCGCGGCAAGCCCGTCGTGGTCGGCATGGGCGGGAGCAACGATCGGGGCGTCGTGAGCGCGGCCTCGTACGAGGCGCGCCGGTACGGAATCCATTCCGCGATGCCGATCCGGACCGCGAAACGGCTCTGCCCGGACGCGATCTTCGTGCCGGTCGACGGCGCGAAGTATCAGCGGGTGAGCCGCGACGTCATGGCGATCCTGCGGCGGTTCACGCCGCTCGTCGAGCCGATCTCGATCGACGAGGCCTTCCTCGATGTGACCGGCTCGCGCGCGCTGTTCGGCGACGGCGAATCGATCGGCCGCGCGATCCGAAGCGCGATCCGCGAAGAGCTCAACCTCACGGCCTCGGTCGGCGTGGCAACGACGAAGCTCGTCGCCAAGATCGGGAGCGATCTCCGGAAGCCCGACGCCCTTGTCGTCGTTCCACCCGGCGAGGAGGCCGCATTCCTCGCGCCGCTGCCGATCTCGCGACTCTGGGGCGTCGGCCCCGCGACCGCTGCGGCGCTGCGAGATTTCCGGGTGACGACGATCGGCGACCTGGCCGCCCTCGATCGATCCGCCCTCGTTCGCCGCTTCGGCCAGCATGGGTCGAGCCTCGTCGATCGCGCGCTCGGTCGCGATCCCGACCCCGTCGCCGATCCGGACGCCGCGAAGTCGATCGGGCACGAGCACACGTTCGACGAGGACACGTCCGATCCGGAGGTGATCGAGCGGACCCTCCTGGCGATGGCCGAAGGCGTCTCGGGGCGCCTCAGGCATGCCGGCCTGAAGGCCTCGACCGTGGCCGTCAAGGTCCGCGACAGCGCGTTCGAGACACTGACTCGGCAGCGAACGCTCGTCGAGCCGACGGACATGACCGAGCCGATCTGGCAGGCCGCCCTCGACCTCGCCCGACCGCAGATGCGCGGCAAGCGCATCCGGCTCGTGGGGATCACGGCCTCGAACTTCGGGGTTCGTGAACAGCTCGGCCTGTTCGAGTCGGTCGATGTCCGACAGCGTCGGGTCGTCGAGGCGGCCGACGAGCTCCGCGAGCGATTTGGTACCCGGGCGGTCACCCGGGCCCGGCTCATCCGGACGGGCATCCCGGCGCCGTTCGAGCGTGACCTCGGCACGCCGGTCGAGCAGCGTGGGCTGCACGCCGTCGACGCATCCGGGAGCGGGCGGCGGCGCGGGAAAATGGCCCCGGAGTCGCCCCGCAGTCGTGACAGCGAAGCTGACACGGAGTTCGACGATGCTCCGTCCAACGATCAGGATGCCTCTTGACATCGAACAGGCGTTCGCAATAGGCTTCGGGTCGTAATCGAACAGACGTTCTCCTCGTCCAGTGCCCGGCCGACGGAGCTCGAAGCCAGCCCGCCCCCGGGAAAGGAGCCATCGAGATGGCAATGATCCGAGTCGAGCCAGTCCAGGTACGCGTGCGAGCCGATTGGTTCGACGGTCGTCCACGCGAGCTCACGTGGGACGGGCGACGCCTTCCCGTCCTCGAGGTCGTCGGCGTCCGTGACGAGACGTCGGCGTTTCCGGTGATCACCGGCCCGCGCACGATCTTCGAGGTCGAGACCGAGGTCGCCCGCTTCACCCTGGCCTACCGCCACCGTGCCCGCCGCTGGACGATCGAGGGCCTCGACGAGGCGGCCCGCGCCGCCTGATCACCGAACGCATCGTCCGGGCCGGCTCCTCCCCGCGCCCGAGAACCTGGGGCTTAAATGGACGGGTGCGGCCGGTACCGCACCCGTCCCTGGCCCCTTCGCAACTCTCCGAGGACCGAGGCGACGCCCCCGCTAGCCATCGGTCCGAGGATTCGCGCCGGTACCGCGCCCGTCCGTAGCCCCGGCGCCCCCATGTCCGGACTCGCCATAATCGGGGCGTGCACCACGTGACCCCCTTCCGCGAGCTGACGCTCGCCGAATTCAACGAGCGGCTCGCGTCGTCCGACCCGGTTCCGGGCGGCGGCAGCGCTTCGGCCGTCGCGGCGAGCCTCGCCGCCTCGCTGGTCGCGATGGTCGCGGAGCTCTCGAAGCGCCCGAAGTACATGGACCACAGCGCCCTGCACACCGTCGTCCAGGCCCGCGGGCGCGAGCTCGCCGATCGCCTGCTCGCGCTCGCCGACGAGGATTCCGCGGCCTACGGCGCGTTCGCGGAGGCCATGAAGCTGCCGAAGGAAACAGACGATGAGAAGGAGACGCGATCGGGCGCCATGCGCGCGGCCGCCCGCGTTGCGGCCGAGGTTCCGCTTCGCTGCGTCGAGGCGTGCCTCGAGGTCATCCAGGCGGCGGAATCGCTCGCCGGGCGTTGCAACATGAACGCCTCGTCGGACCTCAGCGTCGCCTCGCTCCTGGCGGAGGCTGCCGCCCGAGGCGCGGCCGCGAACGTGCGCGTCAACCTCCCATCGGTTGGTGACGAGGCCTGGGCCGCCGCGACGGAGATCCGCGTTGTTGGCCTGCTCAAGGCGGTCACGAAGGGCGCATCCGATTGCCGTGAGGTCGTCGCGTCCGGCGGCCTGCGCTCGCCCGTCCCGTCGCCCGTGCCGATGCCAACGTGACCGCGGCCGTCAGCGCCCGCCTCCTCGAGGGAGCGCCGATCGCCGCCGAAGTCCGGGCGCGCGTCGCGGCCGACGTCGTGGACTACACCGCCGCGGAAGGCCATCCGCCCGGCCTCGCGGTCGTGGTCTGCGGGCGCGACGCGCCGTCGATGGTCTATCTCGAGCGCATCCTCAAAGCGTGCGCTTCGGTCGGCATCACCGGCGAGTTCGTCGACGTGCCGGGCGACATGCCCGAGGACCAGGAACGCGAGCTCACCGCGGCGATCAAGCGCCTCAACGCGGATCCCCTCGTGGCCGGGATCATCGTCCAGATGCCGCTCCCGTCGGGTGTGCGCCTCAAGACTGTCGTGGACGCGATCGACCCGGTCAAGGACATCGACGGGATCCACCCGCTCAACGCCGGCCTGCTCCGCCTTGGCTATGAGGGCTTCGTGCCGGCGACGGCCCACGCCGCGCTCGAGATGCTCGGGCACTCCGGCGCAGCGATCGCGGGCGCGGACGCGGTGGTGATCGGGCGCTCGCCGGTCGTGGGCATGCCCGTTGCGTTCATGCTGACGAAGGCCGACGCGTCGGTGACGGTCTGCCACTCGAAGACCCGCGACCTTGCCGACAAGACTCGCCGAGCCGACATCGTCGTCGTCGCCGCGGGCCACCCCGGGCTCGTGACGGGCGACATGCTGAAGCCCGGCGCGATCGTCATCGACGTCGGGATCAACGTCGTCGACGGCCACATCGTCGGCGACGTCGACTTCGCGTCGGCCCGCGAGGTCGCCGCGGCCATCACGCCCGTGCCGGGCGGGATCGGGCCGCTGACGAACGCCCTGCTGCTCGCCCATCTCGTTCGTGCTGCACAGCGCCAGGTGAGCGGCCAGCAGCCCGTCGGATCGGATCGCTGAGGATGCCCTCGGACCTCGAGATCGCCCGGTCGGTCACGCCGAGGCCAATCCTCGAGATCGCCCGCGAGCTCGGGCTGCATGAGGACGAGATCGAGCTGTACGGGTCGGCCAAGGCCAAGATCACCCTTGCCGGCATCGAGCGTCTGGAGGCCGAGCGGCCCCGAGGCAAGTACGTGCTCGTCACCGCGATCAGCCCGACCCCGCTCGGCGAGGGCAAGAGCACGACGACGGTGGGCCTGGCCCAGGGCCTGAACCGGGTCGGCCACCGGGCCGCGGTCTGCATCCGCCAGCCCAGCCTCGGCCCGGTGTTCGGGATCAAGGGGGGCGCGGCCGGGGGCGGCAAGAGCCAGGTCATTCCGATGGAGGATTTCAACCTCCACCTGACGGGCGACGTCCACGCGATCGGCGCGGCCCACAACCTGGGAGCCGCCTTCATCGACAACCACATCCATCACGGCAACCCGCTCGGCATCGACATTCACGGCGTGCTCTGGCCGCGTGTCCTCGATATCAGCGACCGGGCGCTCCGCAAGGTCGTGATCGGGCTCGGCGGCAAAGAGAACGGCCTGCCACGCGAGAGCGAGTTCGTGATCACGGTCGCGTCGGAGGTCATGGCGGTCCTCGCGCTTGCGAGCGACCTCGCCGACCTGCGGGCCCGCCTGGGCCGGATGGTCCTCGCCACGACGCGCGACGGCCGGCCCGTCACCGCCGACGACCTCAAGGTCGCGGGCTCGATGGCGGCGCTCCTGAAGGACGCGATCAAGCCGAACCTCCTGCAGACCCTCGAAGGCGGCCCCGCCTTCGTCCACTGCGGACCCTTCGCGAACATCGCCCACGGCAACAACTCTGTGCTCGCCGATCGGATCGCCCTCGTCACGAACGACATCGTCTGCACGGAGGCTGGATTCGGGGCGGACATGGGGGCCGAGAAGTTCTTCGACATCAAGTGCCGGGCTTCCGGGCTCCGGCCCGACGCGGCCGTCGTGGTGGCCACGATCCGGGCCCTCAAGATGCACGGCGGCGTGGGCCGGATCGTGGCCGGCAAGCCGCTCGACCCCGCCCTCCTCACTGAGAACGTGGATGCGGTGACGGCTGGCGGCGCGAACCTCGCGAAGCAGATCGAGAACGTCCTGCTGTTCAACGTGCCGGTCGTCGTAGCGATCAACGCCTTCCCGACCGACACGCCCGCCGAGATCGCGGCGGTGCGCGAGGTCGCGCTCGCCGCCGGAGCGCAGGACGCCGTGCTCGCGAACCACTGGGCCGAGGGCGGGGCCGGGGCCGAGGACCTGGCCCGGGCGGTGTGGTCGGCCGCAGAGATCGGGGCGCCCGACTTCCAGCTCCTCTATCCCGACGATGCGTCCCTGATCTCGAAGATCGAGACGATCGCGACGAAGGTCTACGGCGCCGACGGGATCGACCTGCTGCCGGCCGCAGCGAAGCAGCTCGCCCAGTACGAGACGCTCGGCTTCGGCAAGCTGCCGATCTGCATGGCCAAGAGCCAGTACTCCCTCAGCCACGATGCGGCGCTGAAGGGCCGGCCCACCGGGTTCCGGGTGCCGATCCGGGAGGTTCGCCTCTCCGCGGGAGCGGGATTCGTCACGCCGCTCGCGGGCGAGATGCGGACAATGCCCGGGTTGCCGTCCCGGCCGGGTGGCGAGAACATCGACATCGACGCAGCGGGCGACATCGTGGGCTTGTTCTAGAGGCGCGCATGACCGTCGGAGGCCAGGTGATCGACGCGCTCCGGAGCGGGTTCGCCGGAGCCATCCTCGAGCCACGCGATCCGGGCTACGACGACGCCCGACACTCCTTCAACGCGATGATCGACCGCCGGCCGGCGGTCGATCGCCCAGCCCGCGGACGGGGCCGAGGTCGTCAGGGCGGTCCTGTTCGCCCGCGACAACGATCTGCCGATCGCGGTCCGCGGCGGCGGTCATAGCGTCGCCGGGCACGGCCTCAACGATGACGGGCTCGTCATCGACCTGCGTCGGATGCGTCACGTGGCCGTGGATCCGCTTCGCCGGCGGGCAAGCGCGGGCGGTGGCGCGACCCGGGAGGAGCTCGACCCGGCGACCCAGGCCCACGGCCTCGCGGTGACGGGCGGCACGTTCGTCGATACCGGCATCGGCGGCTTGACACTGGGCGGCGGTGTCGGATTCCTCATGGGTCTGTGCGGCCTGACATGCGACAACCTCGTCGGTGCCCAGCTCGTCACGGCCGGCGGCGAGATCCTCGAGGTCAGCGCGGAGAGCGACGCGGAGCTCCTATGGGCACTCCGCGGCGGCGGCGGCAACTTCGGGATCGCGACGCGCCTCGACGACCGGCTGCACGAGGTCGGCCGGATGTTCGGTGGCCAGGTCGTCGTGGCGCTCGAGGACAGAGCGGTGCTGCGTCGCTACGCCGAAGCGCAGGTCTGGGCGCCCGACGGCCTCGTCGCGATGATCTATGCCGCGAACAGCCCCGAGCTCGGCGAGGTCGCGGCGATCCAGCTCGCGTGGCTGGGCACGCCGGCGCAGGGCCGGGAGATCGCGAACGCGATCCTCGGCAATTCGCCGATCCTCTCCGGCTCCTATGGACCGTTGAGCTACACGGAGATGCAGGGGATCTCCGGCGTCATGCCGTTCACGTACCGCCACTACTGGAAGTCGGCGTTCGTGAGCGACCTCTCGGCGCCCGTCGTCGACGAGATCGTCGAGCTGGTCCGACGGCGTCCGGCCGGCATGAGCGGGATCCTCATCGAGCCGATCCACGGCCAGGCTCGGCGCTACGGCTTCGAGCACGCCTGCTTCCCGCAGCGGCAGGCCCATTTCCACGTGAGCGGCCTCGGGATCTGGGAACGCCCCGAGGACGACGCCGCGGAGATCCGCTGGGTCCGCTACCTGAACGAACGGATGCGAGCCCTCGGGGTCGGCGGCAGCTACGTGAACTACATGGCGCCCGACGAGCCGGCCGACCGGGCTCGGTCGGCCTATCCGGCGCCGGTCTACGAGCGGCTGCGCCAGATCAAGCGCCGCGTGGATCCGGACAACGTCTTCCAGTCGAACGTGAACATCGCGCCCTGAAGCGCGGTCCGCCTAGAGGTGGATCGAGCCGCTCCCGAGCGCCAGCGCGATCGCCACGAGGAACCCGAGGAGGATGCCGCCGAGGCCGGCCGTCCAGGCGTTGACGTCGACGGGACCGAGGGCGGTCGACTCGTGGGCGTGGTCGTCGTGGCCGTGCGTCTCGCCGTGGTCGTCCATCGAGCCGTGGGGTCCGGCGCTGGCGTCGCTCGCGTGCCTGTCGGTCATTCGGGTCAGGAGGCCTCCTCGCGGCATCCTACACTCGGCCGGTGACCCAGGATGCGCGCCTGCTGTTCGTGGCGCGCGGGCTCCGGATGTTCGCCTACGGCTCTCTCGCCGTCATCCTCGTCCTGTACCTCGCCGCGACGGGCCTCGATGGCGCCGCGATCGGGATCGTGCTGAGCCTGACCCTCGTCGGCGACACGCTCATCAGCCTCTGGCTCACGACCCAGGCCGATCGATTCGGGCGGCGCCGCAGCCTGATCGTGGGTGCCCTGCTCATGGCCGGCGCGGGCGCCGTGTTCGCGTCGAGCTCGGCCTTCGTCGTGCTCGTCGTGGCCGCGACGCTCGGCGTCGTCAGCCCGAGCGGCAGCGAGGTCGGTCCGTTCCTCGCGATCGAGCAGGCGTCGCTCGCGCACGTCATCGACGACCGGCGCCGAACGGGGATCTTCGCCTGGTACAACCTCGTCGGCTCGCTCGCGACCGCGACCGGCGCGCTCGTGACCGGCGTGACCGTCGGCGTCCTCCGCGGCTCCGGCTTCACCGAGCTCGCGGCCGATCGGGTGGTCCTGCTCGGCTACACGGCGATCGGGCTCCTCCTGATCCCGGTCGTGCTTGCGATCTCGCCATCGATCGAGGTCCCTCGGACGGCCACGTCGATCGCCAGCCGGCTCGGCCTCCATCGCTCGCGGGGGATCGTGGCCCGCCTGTCGCTCCTCTTCGCGTTCGATGCCTTCGCCGGCGGCCTGATCCTCCAGAGCCTGGTCGCGTTCTGGTTCCACACCCGGTTCGGCGTTCCAGAGCCCGTGCTCGGGGCGATCTTCTTCGGGGTGAACATCCTCGCCGCGCTCTCGGCCCTGGCCTCCGCCCGAATCGCCCGCCGCATCGGCCTCATCAACACGATGGTCGCGACGCACCTGCCGGCGAACGTGCTGCTCATGCTCGTGCCGCTGATGCCGACGCTGCCGCTTGCGGTCATCGTGCTGCTCACGCGATCCACGATGAGCCAGATGGACGTGCCGGTCCGCCAGAGCTACACGATGGCCGTCGTCGATCCGGACGAGCGATCGGCTGCCGCCGGCGTCACGGGGATCGCCCGAACGGCTGGAACCGCGATCAGTCCGCTCATCGCCGGCCCGCTGCTGGCCGTGCCGGGTCTCGCCGCCGTGCCGTTCCTCCTCGCGGGCGGCCTCAAGATCGTCTACGACCTCCTGCTCTGGCATGCCTTCCGCTCCCGGCGGGCGCCTGAGGATCCGACATGAAGGACCGCGTACTCCACGACGAGGTCCGCGTGGCGCTGCGCGCCGCAGCAGACGAGAACCTCGTCGCCGCGTTTGGGCTGGCGGTGCGCCACTACGGCTGGCCGCCGGCCGGAATACGGAGGTTCGGAGGCGTGGTGGCGGTCGCTGTCGGGCTGCCGGCCGCGTTCTACAACCCTGTGATCGTCGTCGACGACGCGGCGCGATCGGCCGACGTTCGCAAGGCGATCAGTTGGGTTCGCGGCCTGGGCGTCGATCCGTCGCTCCAGGTGCGCGACGACCTCGACGCTCGAATTCGGCCGGTAGCGCTGGCCAGCGGGCTCGTTCCCGACGCGTGGGCTACGCCCGGAATGGCCCTCGCCGCAATCCCCGCCGTCGTGCCCGCGTCGCCTCCGGAGCTCACGATACGGGTGGTCGATCCCTCGACCCTCGATAACTGGCATGCCGTCCTTGGCTCAGGGCCAAACTTCCGGCGGCTCCTCGGCCCGGGCTTCCTGGCCGACCCGGACGCGATCCTGCTGACGGGCCACGTGGAGGGCAAGCCGGTGACCGTTGCGGCTGCGTTCCGAAGTGCGAGGGCCGTTGGCATCTACGCGGTCGGCACCGTCGATGAGGCGCGGCGGCACGGGTACGGCCGAGCGATCACGTGGGCGGCAATCAGTGCCGGTCGGGATGCCTGGAACCTCGACGTCGCGATCCTTCAGAGCACCGAAATGGGTCTCCCGGTCTACGCATCGATGGGCTTCGTTGAGGTGTGTCGATATGCGACCTATGAGGCGATCAGCCAGGCGACCAGGGCAGGAATAGCCTGACTACGCTCGGCCGTTCGCATCTCGGCCCGGCCGGCCCGGCCGGCCCGGCCTGCCCAGGCGCCACCAGATGAAGAGGGCGATCAGGGCGACGCCGATGATCGCGATCGCCAGGTCGAACGGCTGGAGGGCGTGGCGGATGTCGGCCCAGTGCTCGCCGAGGCGGACACCGGCGTAGACGAGGGCGGTCGACCAGAGGAAGGCGCCCGCCGTCGAATACGCGACGAACGTCGCGATCGGCATGCGGGCGACCCCCGCCGGGAAGGAGATGAACGTCCGGACGATCGGCAGCAGGCGGCTGAAGAACGCGGTGGCCGGGCCGTACTTCGCAAAGAACCGCTCGGCGCTCGCGATCTCGTGAGGCCGGATCAGGAGGTAGCGACCGTAGCGTTCGAGGAATGGCCGCCCGCCCCACGCGCCGATCGCGTAGCCGATCAGCGAACCCACGGTGTTCCCGAGTGTCGCGGCGATCACCACGATCCAGAACGACCACGCCCCGTGGCTGAGCGGCTCGACCTTCGATGGGTCGGAGATCAGGAAGCCGGCGTAGGGCAGGATCAGCTCCGACGGGAGCGGCACCATCGCCGACTCGATCGCCATGGCGATGCCGACCCCGAGATAGCCAACGGCGCCGTACAGCGAGTTCAGGAACGGGATGACGATCTGGTCGATGAATGCGAGCAAGCGCCGAGGATAGCCGACTATCCTGCCCGCGTGACCGACCCCCAGGTGTTGCTGACCGGCCGGGACCTCACGGTCGAACAGGTCGAGGCCGTCGCCCGCCGGGGCGCCGCGGTCGCGCTCGATCCCGCCGCCCGCGAACGGATGCAGCGATCGCGCGACGTGGTCGAGCGACTCGTGGCCGAGAAGGCGGTCGTGTACGGCGTGACGACCGGCGTGGGAGCCCTCGCGGATCGCTCGATCGAGCCCTCGGACGCCGAGCGCCTCCAGGAGAACCTCCTGCTCAGCCACGCCGCGGGCGTCGGCGAGCCTCTCCCGCGGGAGATCGTCCGGGCGATGCTCCTGCTGCGCGCGAATACCTTCGGGCTCGGGTTCTCCGGGGTCCGCCCCGTCGTGGCAGACCGGCTCCTCGACTTCCTGCGCCTCGGGATCCACCCCGTCGTGCCGGCGCAGGGATCCGTCGGAGCGTCCGGCGACCTCGCCCCGCTCGCCCATCTGGCACTGCCGCTGATCGGCCGGGGGAGCGTCGTGCTCGGCGGCCAGGTCGTGCCTGCGCTCATCGCCCTGCGCGAGAACGGCCTCGAGCCGCTCACGCTCGGCGCGAAGGAGGGCCTCGCGCTGCTGAATGGGACGCAGCTGATGACCGCGCTCGGGGCGCTGTTGGCAGTCGACGCCGAGCGGTTGCTCCGGACGGCCAGCGTCGCCGCGGCGCTGAGCGTCGAGGCGATGCTCGGCACGGACGTCGCGTTCGCGGCCGCCTACCAGGCGGCGCGACCCCACCCCGGCCAGATCCAGGTCGCGGCTGAGCTGCGCTGGCTCCTCCGCGACAGCGCCCTCCAGCAGTCCCATCACGGATCGGCCCACAAGGTCCAGGACCCCTACTCGCTGCGGTGCGTGCCGCAGGTCCACGGCGCCGCTCGCGACGCGCTCGACCATCTCCGACGTGTCCTCGCGATCGAGATGAACGCGGCGACGGACAACCCGCTCGTCTTCCCGGACGGCGGCGGCGCGGACGTCAACGCCCGCGCGACCGGCGGCGGCCTCGTGATCTCGGGTGGCAACTTCCACGGCGAGCCGGTCGCCCTGGCCCTCGACTTCGCGAAGATCGCGCTGGCCGAGATCGGCTCGATCAGCGAGCGGCGGACCGCGAACCTCGTCGACCCGCGGCTGAACGGCGGCCTCGCCGCATTCCTCGGTTCGGACTCGGGCCTCGAGAGCGGGATGATGCTGGTCCAATACACGGCAGCCGCGCTGGTCTCGGAGAACAAGGTGCTGGCTCACCCGGCGAGCGTCGACTCGATCCCGACCAGCGCCAACCAGGAGGATCACGTCTCGATGGGTCCGATCGCGGGCCGCCACGCCCGGACCGTGCTCGAGCACGTTGAACGGATTCTCGCCATCGAGCTCGTCTGCGGCGCCCGGGCCCTCGACCTGCGGATGGCCGCGACCGATGGCGCCTCGGCGGGAGCGGGCGTGGTCGCGGCGCACGAACAGATCCGCGCCGTGGTCCCGCCGTGGACGCGCGATCGCGAGCCCGGCCCGGATCTCGAGGCGGCCACGAAGCTCGTCCGCAGCGGCGCCCTCGCCGCGCTTGCCTTCGCGAACGGCGCCGGACCGGGGGCCGCAACCGCGGCCGACGAGGGCCCCCCGTGACCGAGATCCGGATCCTCGACGTCAAGGACGCCGTGTCGTTCGAGCGCCTCCCGCTCTGCGCGGACCCCGGCTTCGATCATCGGAGCTGCGACTACTGGGAAGACGAGCAGCGAGGCTCCAAGGCGGCCCGGTTGTCGTGGCTTTCCAGCGTGCCACCACCGGCGCCTGCGCCGCGTTCCGACAACCCATTCGCCATGCCTGACGCGGGCCCGCGGTTCAACCCGTTCGACCGGCGAGCGACGGCGGGCCCGGCCGCGAGCCCGTTCGGCAGCGAGGACGAGGACGACTCCATCGACAACCCGTTCGCGCCGCGCCGCGAGCGCGGGCCGGCGTTCGGGGCGGATGCGCCGAGGAAGCTCCAGCTCCTGACTCGCGGCCTGAGCGTCTTCGGGACTTACGCCAAGGTCCTCGAGATCGACGGCGAGGCGGCCGCCTTCTGCCAGTTCGGGCCGTTATCGGCCTACCCGCGAGCCCAGCGCGTCCGCGATCTCTATCGCCAGCTGCCGGCCACTCCGCTCCCGGCGGTCATCACCTGCATCGCGACCACCGCGGCCGCCCGTGGCCAGGGTCTCGCAAAGCACCTCGTCGCGGAGGTCGTGGCCGACCTCGCCGGGAGAGGCTTCGCCGCGGTCGAGGGTTATCCCGAGCCCGGCGCGCGACCCGACACGACGAGCGCGGCCACGCCCGCGTTCTGGGTCGAGTGCGGTTTCACGATCGCCGTCGACGACGAACGCTTCCCCGTCGTCCGGCGCGAGCTGTGAGCGTCGCGCTGTGACCGTTCGCATTGGCACCCTGCGCGCGGCCGTGGCCGGGCTCGCCCTGGCGATCGCGTTCGGGGCCTGTTCGGCGACGGAGCCGAGCGCGCCGCCCGGCTCGACCCCGACCGACTTCGGAACCCCGCCCACCGACGACAGCACTTCCGGGCCCTCCGATACCGGCGTCATCGTCATTGACCCGAACCTGCTGAAGGTCCTGCCGGCCACGGTCGGTGGGCTGCCCGTCACGGAATCGCCCGAGGGCGATCAGAGCGCCCAGACGGAGCCTGGGCTCGCGAAGCTCGCGACGGCGGCCGTCGGCGCCGTCGCCGTCGACACGAGCACGACCGACCTCGCCTACGCCCTCGTCGTGAAGCTTCGCCCCGGCGCTCTCACGGACAGCACGTTCCGGGATTGGCGCGACTCCTTCGACGAAGGGACGTGCGGCGGCGCGAGCGCGGTCGTCGGTCACGCCGAGACGCCGATCGCCGGGCGGACCGTGTTCATCGGCACGTGTAGCGGGGGGCTTCGGACGTATCACGTCTGGATCCGCGACAAGGACCTCCTGATCTCGGTGTCCTCGCTTGGGCCGCGCAAGCTCGGGGAGCTGCTCCTCGCCGAGCTCCACCCGTGACGGCCCTCCCCGGCGCGCGTCCGGTCCGGGCCCCACGGGGCACCGAGCTCTCGTGCCGCGGCTGGCAGCAGGAGGCGGTCCTGCGGATGCTGATGAACAACCTCGATCCCGAGGTCGCCGAGGACCCCGACGCGCTCGTCGTGTACGGCGGGACGGGCCGAGCCGCCCGGAGCTGGGCGGCCTACGACGCGATCGTGCGCGAGCTCCGCCGCCTCGCCGACGACGAGACGCTCCTGGTCCAGTCGGGCAAGCCCGTCGGCGTGCTGCGAACGCACGAGTGGGCGCCGCGGGTCCTGATCGCGAACTCGAACCTGGTCGGCAAGTGGGCCACCTGGGACGTCTTCCGGGACCTCGAGCGGCAGGGCCTGATGATGTACGGCCAGATGACCGCGGGATCCTGGATCTATATCGGGACCCAGGGGATCCTCCAGGGCACGTACGAGACGTTCGCCGAGCTCGCCCGCCAGCATTTCGGCGGAACCCTCAAGGGCCGCGTCGTCCTGACGGCGGGCCTCGGCGGGATGGGCGGCGCCCAGCCGCTGGCGGTGACCATGAACGAAGGGGTCTGCCTCGCGATCGAGGTCGATCCGGTCCGGGCGGCTCGCCGCCGGGAGATCGGCTATGTCGATCAGCTGACCAACGATCCCGCCGAGGCGCTCGCCGCCGCGCGCGCCGCCGCGGCGGCCAATGAGCCAGCCTCGATCGCCCTCGTCGGCAATGCGGCCGAGATCGAGCCCGCCTGGGCGAAGGCCGGCGAACGCTTCGACGTCGTCACCGACCAGACCTCGGCCCACGATGCGCTCGGCGGCTACGTGCCGGTCGAGATCGCCCTCGATGACGCCCGCACCCTGCGCTCCACCCAGCCGGACGAGTATGTCCGGCTCTCGATGGCGGCCATGGCCGAGCATGTTCGGGCAATGCTCGCCTTCCAGGCGGCCGGCGCGGTCGTGTTCGATTACGGCAACAACCTCCGGGCCCAGGCGGCCGAGGCGGGGGTCGCGAATGCGTTCGACTACCCGGGCTTCGTGCCGGCGTTCATCCGGCCCCAGTTCGAGGAGGGTCGCGGGCCGTTCCGCTGGGTGGCCCTATCGGGCGACCCGTCCGACATCCTGCGGACCGACCGCGCGATCCTCGAGCTCTTTCCGGACGACCCGAGGCTTCGGCGTTGGATCACCCTCGCCCAGGAGAAGGTGCCGTTCCAGGGCCTCCCGGCCCGGATCTGCTGGCTCGGCTACGGCGAACGCTCGCTGGCCGGGCTCGCGTTCAACGAGCTGGTTCGCACCGGCGAGGTCTCTGCGCCGATCGTGATCGGGCGCGACCATCTCGATTCCGGCTCCGTCGCGTCGCCCAACCGCGAGACGGAGGCCATGCTCGACGGGAGCGACGCGGTGGCGGACTGGCCGCTCCTCAACGCGCTCGTGAACACCGCGGCCGGAGCCACGTGGGTGAGCATCCATCACGGCGGCGGCGTCGGGATCGGCTACAGCGAGCACGCCGGGATGGTCGTCGTGGCGGATGGCTCGGAGCTTGCCGCCCAGAAGCTGGAGCGCGTCCTGACGACGGATCCGGCGATGGGCGTCCTGCGCCACGTCGACGCCGGCTATCAGCACGCGATCGAGGTCGCCCGCGAGCGCGGCGTCCGGGTCCCGATGCTGGAGGATCGCTAGGTCAGGCGACGGCCGGGGCGGGCTCCTCGTCGGCATCGTCGGTCACGGGCCTGGGCATCGTCCGGAGGTGGCGGACTGGCGAGAGGAACGGGAAGATCGCGGGCATGAACCCGAGGATCGCGCCGACCCAGATCGTCTCGTGGAGGCCGATCGTTGAGGCGAGGACGCCGCCGATGATGGTGCCGATCGGCATCGTGCCCCAGACGAGGAAGCGGACCGTCGCATTCATCCGGCCCTGCATCCGAGGTGGGCAGATCGCCTGGCGGTAGCTGACCTGGTTGATGTTGTAGACCATCTGGGCCACGCCGCCGAAGATCCCGGCGGCGATGAGGAATGGGATCGCCAGGTCGCCCGGCGGCGCGAGGGCGATGAAGAGCCCGGTGAAGCTGCCGATGAAGATCGAGCCGATGATCGCCGGCCCCAGGCCGATCCAGCGGGCGACGCGGTTCGCCAGCACCGCGCCCGCCAGCGTGCCGATGTTGCCGATGGCGAAGACGATGCCGATCGTCTCGGCGGAGAGGCCGAGCTCCCGGACGACGTACAGGATGTAGACCGCGAACGCGATGCTCCCGAAGAGGTTCGATGTCGCCGTGGCCGCGGAGATCGCCCGGAGCGAGGGATGGCCGAGCACGAAGCGGAGGCCCTGCCGGATCTCCGTGAAGATCGAGGCCTTCCGCTTGCCCGACTCGGCCAGGTGCTCGACGACCGGCGGCTCCGGCCGACGGATGAGGAAGACGAAGAAGGCCGAGACCACGAACGACAGGGAGTCGAGGAGGATCGCGACGGGCGCCGTGACGATCCCGACGAGATAGCCGGCGATGCCCGGGCCGCCGATCTGCGCGGCCGATTGGCTGATCTGGAGCTTCGAGTTGCCCTCGACGAGCTCGTCGCGCTCGACGATCGATGGCAGGTAGCTCTGGTTCGCGACGTCGAAGAAGACCGTCAGCGTCCCGGTCACGAAACCGACGACGTACAGCTGCCAGATCGTCAGCACGCCCAGGAAGTACGCGGCCGGGATCGTGGCGAGGGCGAGCGCCCGGCCCAGGTCGCCGCTGATGAGGATCGGCCGGCGGCGGAGGCGATCGACCCACGCGCCCGCCGGCAGGGTGAAGAGGATGAACGGCAGGAACTCGATGGTCCCGAGCAGGGCGAAGGCGAACGGCTCCACCTTGAGGATCAGCGCCGCGGTCAGCGGGATGGCGAGGGCGCTGATCTGCGACCCGAAGACGCTGATCGTCTCCGCGGTCCAGAGCTTCTGGAAGTCGCGGTTCTGGAGGAGGCTCGGTCGGGCGGGGACCGGGGTCGGCGCGGACGCGGTCACTTCCGGATGACCTCCCTCGAGGGGCGCGGACGGGGGCACTGGGCGCGGAAAGTCTATCGGGCCAGCGGCAAGGGAGCCGCGACGAGGGGGCCCGCGTGTCACGATGGCGGCATGCTCATCGAGTCGGTCCCGAACTACTCCGAGGGCCGCCGGCCGGAGGTCGTCGACCAACTCGCGGATGCGGTTCGAGCGATCCCGGGCGCGTACCTGCTCGATCGGACGAGCGACGCGTCGCACAACCGGTCCGTGCTCACGCTCGCGGGCGAGGCGCCTGCGGTCGAGGCGGCGCTGGAGGCGACGATCGAGGTCGCGATTCGCGAGATCGACATGGAGCGGCACTCCGGCGAGCACCCTCGCATCGGGGCAGTCGACGTCATCCCGTTCGTGCCGCTCGCCACCACGACGCTGGACGAGTGCATCGAGCTCGCCCGGAGGTTTGGGCAGCGGATTGCCGCGCGATTCGATCTGCCGGTCTACCTCTACGCCCGCGCCGCGCTCCAGCCGGAGCGGATCCGGCTCGCGGACGTCCGGCGCGGCGGCTACGAGGGGCTTCGCGAGACGATCCACGAGGTCGGTCGCGAGCCCGACTTCGGGCCGGCTCGGGTCCATCCGCGGGCCGGCGCGGTCGCGGTCGGCGCGCGGCCGTTTCTCATTGCCTGGAACATCAACCTCGAATCGAACGATCTCGAGCTCGCGAAACGCATCGCCAGGACCGTTCGAGAATCAGGCGGCGGGCTACCGGCCGTCCAGGCGAACGGCTTCATGATCGAGGAGCTCGACTCCGCCCAGGTCTCGATGAACCTGCTCGATTTCCACGCGACGCCCATGTGGCGGGTCTGGGAGGAGGTCGAGGAGCTCGCATCTGGGGAGGGGATCGGGATCCGGGAATCCGAGTTGATCGGACTGGCGCCCCTGGCCGCGTTCGACGACGTCGCCGTTCATGCGGGGGTCCCGGCGAACGCGCCGGTCGGGGAACGATTCGCGGCGGCCGCCGCGGTGCTGCAGCTGCGTGATCCGCGTCCGGAGATGGCCCTCGAGATCCGCCTCGCCGCCGAGACGCAGCGCTGATCGGGCCATGGCGCTGCGGCTGATCCAGGGCGGCCGCGCTTCGCTTGGGTTGCCCGGCCTTCTCGTCGAGGGGGCGGCCGAGATCGTCACGATGGCCGGCGGCCTGCGGACGGGCACGCGCCAGGGCGACCCGGCGGCCATCGTCGCCCCAACTGGCGACGCGAGCATCGAGCACGGCCCGGTGGTTGCGTGCTGGGAGGGCCAGATCCTCGCGGTCGGCCCGCGCGCCGAGCTCGTGGCGGCGCTCGAGGGGAGCGGCTATCCGCTGGCGCGTTTCGCCCGTCTCGACGCCGGCGGCGGCACGGTGACGCCCGGCCTGATCGACCCGCATACCCACCTCCTATTCGCGGGCACGCGCGAGGGCGAGCTGGAGCTGCGCCAGCGGGGCGCCGGCTACCTCGAGATCCTGGCCGCCGGGGGCGGCATCCTCTCGACCGTGGCGGCGACGCGGGCGGCGACGTCAGAAGCGCTCGCGGAGCACGGTCGGCGCTGGCTCGGCGAGATGCTCGCCAACGGCACGACGACGATCGAGGCGAAGTCCGGCTACGGGCTGGACCTCGCCACGGAGCTCCGGCTCCTCGAGGTCGCGTACCAGCTCGGGCAGGAAGGCCCGATCGAGGTCCTGCCGACCTGGCTCGGGGCCCACGCCGTGCCGCCCGAGTTCCGGGGCCGGCCCGATGGCGTCGAGGCGTTCGTCCGCTACCTCATCGACGAGCAGCTGCCGGGTGTCGCGGCCCAGGGTCGGGCGCGATTCGCGGACGTCTTCTGCGAGGTCGGCGTCTTCAGTCAGGACCAGTCGCGACGGATCCTGGAGGCCTCGACCCGGCTCGGGCTCGGATCGCGACTGCATGCCGACGAGCTGGCACCGAGCGGCGGTGCGGAGCTCGCCGCGGAGATCGGGGCGCTGTCGGCGGACCATCTCGCCGCTCCATCGGACGAGGGCATCGACGCCCTGGCGGCGGCCGCTGCCGCCGATCGGCCGGTCGTGGCGACACTCCTGCCGGCGACCACCTGGTTCCTGATGCACGAGGCATTCGCTCCCGCTCGGCGGCTCATCGAGCGGGGCGTGCCGGTGGCACTGGCGACGGACTTCAACCCCGGCACCTCGCCGACGGCGAGCCTGCCGCTCGTGATGACGGTGGCGTGCCTGGCGTTGAAGCTCAGCCCCTCGGAGGCGCTCGTCGCCACGACGATCAACGCCGCGTTCGCGCTCGGGATCGGCGACACGGTCGGGTCGCTCGAGCCGGGCAAGCAGGCCGACCTCGCGATCTGGCGCGTGCCGAGCCATCGCCAGATCCCGTACTGGCCCGCCGCCGACCTCATCCGCGCCGTGGTGAAGCGCGGGCGGCCGGTGCTCGAGCGCGTCGCCCCGTAGCACTCGCGGCCAATCCCGCCTAGGTTTTGCCGCGCGACTCCAGGACGATCGTCGTTGTCTCCTGGGGCAGGGTCGACATCGAGATCGAGAGCTTGGCCTGCGGCGTCGGCTCGCCGCCCATCTCGTGGAAGAACTTTGCGAGCGCCTCGGCACAGTCCGCCTCGTCCGCGCAGATCGGCATCGCGACGACGATCTTGGGATCCAGCTGGGCCACGAGCTCGGCGGCCCTGGTCGAGCTGAGGGCCCCGCCGACGGGCACGCAGGCGATGTCGATCGAGCCGATGTCGCCGAGCTTCTCCTCGGTCAGCAGGTGCCCGACATCGCCGAGGTGGATCGTGTGCAACCCGTCGAGCTCGACGACAAACGCGGTGCCGCGGCCTCGTTTCGCGCCCTTGTCGTCGTCGCGGTACGTGCGAATCCCGGTCAGGAGGACCTCCTTGACCTCGTACTCACCAGGCCCGTCGAGCACGAAGGCGCTCTCGAGGCTCGACGGCAGGACGGTCTTGCCATCGCGCGAACGGGTGCCCTTCGCCCGCGGGAGGGGCTCGTCGTCCGGGTGGCTGTAGATCGCGATGTCGCCGGTGATCCCGCGGCCCGTCGGCCCGACCACGGACTGATACGCGTCCGCCACGACCACGGCGTCGCGCCCACGCAGCCGGACGCAGGTCCGCCCGTACCAGGTGATCTCCATCGGAGCGATTCTGACACACCACCCTCTCGCCTCGATTGCCCGGTCGCAGGCAAAGAAAGACCGGGAGCGCCTGCCCAATCGGCGCCCCCGGTCGGAGGGAGGGAGGATGGAACCACAAGGGTTCGGTCCGAGGTGAACAGTAGGATCGGGTTGTTCAGACCCAAGCCGCCAACCGGTTAAGAAACGCCAACGCACCTATCGACGGCGGACGACGCCGGGACGCGCCTGTAGGATCGCCGTCCCATGCGGACCCGATCGATCGCCGCCGCCGCCCTCTTGATCGCCGGCCTGATCGGCTGCAGCCTCGCAACGTCGAGCCCGTCTCCGACCGCGCCGAGCCCGACCGCGACCGTCGAACCGTCGACCGCCATCGGTCCTTCGGCCAGCGCCGCCGATCCAGCAACGGTCTACGCGGCGATTCGGGCCCAGGTCGAGACGATCCGCGGACTCATACCCACGAACGACATCGCGCCCATCCTCATCGGCGCGACGCAGCTGAAGCAGAACCTCCAGGCGGACTTCGACAATCAGAATCCGCCGGCCGCGATCGAGATCGGCCAGCGGACCCTGATCGCGCTCGGATTCCTGCCCAAGGGCGCCTCACTGCGGTCCCTCGTGCTCGCGCTCCAGGCCGGGCAGGTCGCCGGCTACTACTCCCCGACCGAGAAGCAGCTGTTCGTGGTGAGCCGGTCGGGGGCGATCGGCGCGACTCAGCGCTCGACCTATGCCCACGAGTTCACCCACGAGCTCCAGGACCAGCACTTCGACCTGAAGTCGCTCGACCTCCAGGCGCCCGATCAGGGCGATCGGTCGCTGGCCCGGTTGGCAATGGTCGAGGGCGACGCCGTGTCGGTCCAGTACTCGTGGATGCAGCAATCCTTCGGGCCCGCCGACCTGGCCCAGCTCATCGCCGACGCGTCCGATCCGGCTGCGGTGGCGGCCCTCAACAACGCGCCGCCGTACCTCCGGGACACGGCCCTCTTTCCGTACCAGGCAGGCCTGGCGTTCGTGCAGGGGCTCCTCCAGACGGGTGGCTACGCCGCGGTGAACGCCGCGTTCGCCAGACCGCCGGACTCGACCGAACAGATCATCCACCCCGACAAGTACGCGGCAGGCGAAAAGCCGATCGCGGTCGCCCTGCCGACCGACCTCGCGAGCCGGATCGGCGCCGGTTGGACGGCCGCCGGCCAGGACACCCTTGGCGAGCTCGTCATTCGCCTGTGGCTATCCGAGGCGGGAATCGCCCCGAACCTGGCGAGTGACGCGGCTGCAGGCTGGGGCGGCGATCGAGCCGTCCTCCTCGAGGGGCCCACTGGTGACGCCGTCGCGATCGAGACCGCCTGGGACACGGCCGCCGATGCCGACGCCTTCGCCGCTGCCGCACAGACGGCGCTGACCGCCCGCGCACTGAGCGGGACGGTCATTCACGTCGCCGGCTCCGCCCGCGTCTCGCTCGCGATCGGCACCGACGCAGCCACCCTCGCGAAGCTGCTCCCGGGCTGAGCAGGGCGAATCCTCCCGGAGGCGCGACATCGGCCGCCCCGCGGCATCGGCCGGCCCCGCGCGGCATCCGTCGGCGTGTGACTACATCGATTCGGGGGCCGAGATCCCGAGCAGGCCGAGGGCGTTCGCGAGCGTGACCCGGGCCGCCTCGACGAGCGCGAGTCGCTTCGCGGAGCGCTCGGGGGCATCGGGGTCGACGACGCGGGCGTCGCGGTAGAACGCGTGGAACGCCGTCGCGAGCTCGGTCGCGTAGGTCGTGATGCCCTGGGTCTCGTGGCCCGCCGCCGCGTCCTCGACGACCTCGGGAAAGCGGGCCAGGACGCGGGCGAGCCGGCCCTCGGCCTCGCCTTCGAGGAGCCCTTCCACACCCGGAGCGACGGCCAGGCCCGTGTCGGTCGCCTTGCGCAGGATCGATGCGATCCGGGCATGGGCGTACTGGACGTAGTAGACGGGGTTCTCGCTCGACTGGCGCTTCGCGAGCTTGATGTCGATGTCCATGTTCACGTTCGCCCCGCGGCTGGCGAAGAACCACCGCGCCGCGTCGGTGCCGAGCTCGGCCAGGAGCTCATCGAGCGTGATGAACGTCCCGGCTCGCTTCGACATCGAGATCTCTTCACCGTCGCGAATGAACCGCACCCAGCCGGTCAGGATCATCTCGACGTCGGCCACCTCGTAGCCCATCGCCTGGGCCGCGTTCCGAACCCGGGCCACGGTTCCGTGGTGGTCCGCGCCCCAGATGAAGACGAGGCGATCGAAGCCGCGGCTGAACTTCTCGACGACATACCCGATGTCGGCCGCGAAATACGTCGGCGTGCCGTCGGATCGGATGATCACCCGGTCCTTGTCGTCCCCGAAGGTCGTCGAGCGGAACCACGTCGCGCCCTCATCCACGTAGACATGGCCAGCGTCGCAGAGCCGCTGCACGGCCCGTTCGACCCAGCCCTCGCCGTGGAGGCGGGCTTCGGTGGTCCAGACGTCAAAATGCACGCCGAGCCGCTCGAGGGATGCCTCGATCCCGGCCCGGACCTGCTGTGCCGCCCAGCGCCCAATAGCGTTTCCCGCGTCCTCGCCGCCCTCGACGCCGAGCAACTCCGATGGAACCTCCTTCGCAAGGTCCGCGACGTACTCGCCGTGGTAGCCGTCTTCGGGAACCGGCGTGCCCTCGATGCTTGCGATGACCGACAGGCCGAGGTTTCGGACCTGGGCGCCGGAGTCGTTGAAGTAGTACTCGCGCGTGACCCGCTGGCCGCCCGATTCGAGCACCCGCGCCAGCAGGTCGCCGACAAACGCGCCGCGGGCGTTGCCCACAGTGAGTGGCCCGGTCGGGTTCGCGGAGACGAACTCGACGTTGACATGGCGGTTCGAGCCGCCGGCCACCCGGCCCCAGTCCGCTGGCTCGCCGAGCACCCGCGAAACCACCCGCTCGAGCGCGGAATCGGTCAATCGCAGGTTCACGAATCCTGGCCCGGCGGTCGTCGCCTCGCCGACGATAGAGTCGGGCTCGGACGCCGCTTCGCCGTTGAGGGCATCGGCCAGCGCCGCAGCAATCTCGGTCGGCCGCAGGGCCAGGGGCTTGGCCAGCCGAAGCGCGAGATTCGTCGAAAAGTCGCCGTGCTCGGCGTTCGAGGGTCGAGCGATGTCGATCGGACCGGACCCGTCGCCCGGCTCGGCCGGCAGCGCGCCCGAGGCGACGGCTCGATCCCAGGCGCGGGCGACCGCTGCTCGGACCTGGTCGCGAAGCGAGGCTCGATCGGGTGCGGTCGTCTGCTCGATCACGAGGTCATGGTATCGAGCCGCCCGGTCCCGGCAGACGATGCAAGGGGCGGGCGCTCGGGTGCGGGCCCGCACCGGACCTCCAGGTGAGATTTCGATCGGCCACGATCCACGTCAGGTCGCGAGGGACCGTCCCGAGCTGTCCGGTTGCGTGCCGTGATGGTGGGAGTGGAGCAGAAGCTGCGCCATGCGGGAGTACCAGCCACCGTCCGGACCTTTGGCTACCAGCGCGGGCCGGCCCTCCGGTTTACGGTTCGCGGACTCACGCCGTCGGTCGGCTGGAGCGGAATCATCGGGCGGACTTACGCCCCATCTGAGCACGAGGGAACCGAGTGAACATGCGCACGCGAGACAAGCTCGGAGCGCTCATCGGAGCGGGTCTCCTGGCAACGGCGTTTGGGTCGACGGCGCTCGCCGTGGCCCCCACCTACATCGTTGCCGTCCAGAAGACGGCAACGCCGAACGTCGTCGGCGTCGGCGGCGCCGACGTCCTGTTCACCGTGACGGTCCAGAACACCGGGACCGGCTCTTTCGCGATCGTGAACGTCACCGACAGCCTCGGCGGCTGCACGCTGAGCGCCCCCACCGGCACCGGTGCTCCCACGACGCTCGCTGCCGGCGACACGTGGACCTACACGTGCACGGTTACCGGCGTCACGCCGGACACCACGAACACCGCGACGGTGTACGCGTGCCACAACAACGGCGGCTGCACGAACGGCGCGCATGACGCGACGGGCACCGCGTCCGTCACGGTCACGCTCGACACCGAGGCGACCCTACCGCCGCCCTCCGCCAGCCCCGACGCCTCGACGGGCGCAACCCCCACCCCGGCCGGTGGCGGTGGTGGAGCGACCGACCAGCCGACGATGGCGCCGACGAACTCCGCCCTCGACGGTGGGGGCGGCCCGGCGGAAGGCGCCTGGCTCCTGGCGATCGCCCTGGGCGTCCTGCTCGCCAGCATGGTGGTCCTGACCCCGGCAAAGGCGAAGCGCCACCGCTGACCCAGATCCAAGAAACGCAAGCACTGAGAGGGCCCGGGAAACC
>JBBRNM010000024.1:0-30391 GCA_038230295.1 Candidatus Limnocylindrales bacterium | reverse complement strand
TGAAATGGGTCACTCGCGAGCATCCAAAGACGGACCGGATTGCCTGTCCCTGGCTGATCCGCAAGTTCATCGACCCCGAGGCCGACATCCTCTACGTGCCCAAGGACGATGTCCTCGGGTACGCGGAGCGCGAAGGCGCGACCTCGTTCGATGCGCCGGGAGCGAAGTACACGCATGGCCCAGATGGCACGTGTTCCTTCGAGACCCTGGTGGCCGCCTACAAGATCACCGACCCGGCGGTGCTGCTGCTGGCCAAGGTGGTCCACGGCGCCGATGTCTCGGAGGACATCGACGCGACCCCGCAATCCGCCGGGCTCATGGCGATCGCCGACGGGTTTGCGCTGCTCGACGTCGACGACCAGCGCCAGCTCGAGCTTGAGTTGCCCGTCTACGACGCCCTGTACGCGTGGGCGCAGGAACAGGTCGCCCGCGCCGGCTAGAGGAGGGCCCGGTGGGATTCGAACCCACGACACGAGGATTAAAAGTCCCCTGCTCTGCCGCTGAGCTACGGGCCCGACGGCGAAGCCTACCCGAATGGAGGCCGCGCTCAGGCTCGGTCGTAAACCTCGGGATTGACCGGGGTCGGCAGCCGCTCGCCGCGAACGCCGGCGATCAGGTTCGCTGCAGCCATCTGGGCCATCTTGCTGCGAGTGGCCCGCGACGCCGACGCGATGTGCGGCACGACGAGGCAATTCTCGAGCGTCAGGAGCGGGTCGTCGGCCGCAATGGGCTCGGGATCGGTGACATCGAGGCCGGCGCCGACGATGGTGCCGTCCCGGAGCGCCTCGAACAGGGCCCCCTGATCGACCACTGGCCCGCGGGACGTGTTCACGAGGATCGCGTTGGAGCGCATCCAGCCGAGCCGCTCGGCGTTGATGAGCCCGCGCGTCTGGTCGCTGAGGTTCACGTGCAACGAGACGAAGTCGCACGCCGGCAGGAGCTCCTCGAGCGGCAGGTACGCTGCATCGAGCTCGGCCTCGATGGCCGCGTCCGCGCGAGCCAGGTCATGGTAGAGGACCTTCATCCCGAAGCCGCGCGCTCGGCGAGCCATTGCCTGGCCGATCCGGCCGAGGCCGACTATCCCGATCGTCGCACCCGACACGTCGTAGCCGAGAAGCAGCATCGGACCCCAGGTCTTCCAGCGACCGGCGCGGACGTATCGATCGCCTTCCGACACCCGGCGGGCCGCAGCCATCAGCAGCGCGAACGCGAGATCGGCGGTCGTCTCGGTCAGGACGCCCGGGGTGTTTCCGACCGCGACGCCACGAGCCGTGCACGCTGGAACGTCGACGTTGTCGAATCCGACAGCGAAGTTGCTGACGATCCTCAGCTGCGGCCCGGCACGGTCGAGGAACTCGTCGTCGACGCGGTCGGTCAGGAGGGTGAGGACCCCTGCACAGCCCTCGATGGCGGCGAGCAGCTCCTCGCGCGAAGGCGGCAGCTCGCCCTCCCAGACGCTTGCGTCGCAGCCTTCGCGAATCGGCTTGAGCCCGTCGTCCGGAAGGAGCCGCGAGACGAAGACCTTCGGGCGCGAGCTCATGAGTGGAGGCTCCGGCAGGTCGACCGGCGAAATATCACCACGGGTGATCAGTCGGACCCTTGCGACTGGCCAGGTCGCCGATTCCATAACCCAGGCCGATCAAACGTGCCAATTGATCGTCCGCCAGCATGAAATCGACCGCATCGCCGCGCGATTCGTCGCACTGATCATCCCGGGTGACACGGCGTCGATCGGCCACGCGCGGTCAGACCCGCGCCGCGACGAGCGGTTCGACGAACGTCCGCAGTCGGCCGAGCGCTTCGGTGAGGTTCTCGCGGGAGTTTGCGTACGAGATTCGGATGTGATCGCGGCCCACCTGACCGAACGCCGTGCCGGCGAGGACGCAGACGCCGGTCTCGGGCAGGAGGCGGTCGGCGAGCTCCGCGCCGGACAGCCCGGTGGCGGAGATGTCGGGGAAGACGTAGAAGGCGCCGTGCGGCTTGAGGCAGCGCACGCCGGGGATGTCGTTGAGCCCGTCGACGATGAGGTCGCGCCGAGCCTGGAACTCCCGGACCATGTTGTCGACCTCGCCCTGCGGACCGCGAAGCGCCTCGACCGCGCCGGCCTGGGCGAAGGCCGTCGCGCCGCTGACGGTGTTGATGATGAGCGTGCCGTAGGTCTTTTCGAGCCAGTTCGGGACGATCGCGTAGCCGAGCCGCCAGCCGGTCATCGCATACGTCTTCGAAAAGCCGTCGAGGACGATCGTCCGATCGGCCATGCCGGGCAGGCTCGCGAGCGAGACGTGCTCGGCGCCGTCATACAGGATCCGGGCATAGATCTCGTCGGCGAGGACGAGGAGGTCGTGGCGGACCGCGAGCTCGGCAATTCGCTCGATATCGGAGCGGGTGAGCACGCCACCGGTCGGATTCGCGGGCGAGTTGACGACCAGGAGCTTCGTCCGGGGCGTGATCAGCGACGCGAGCTCGTCGACGTCGAGGCGGAAGTCGTTTCCCATCCGAATCGGGATCGGGACCGGGGTCCCGCCGACGAAGCGCGTCAGCGATTCATAGATCGGGTATCCGGGATCGGGAACGATCACCTCATCGCCGGGATCGACGAGGGCGAGGATCGCGTACACCATCACGCCCTTGCCGCCGACCGTGACGAAGACCTGCGACGGCTCGATCGGAAATCCCTTGCGCGCCGCCGAGTCCTCCGCGATCGCCGCCCGAAGGTCGGGGATGCCGGCGAAGGGCGGATAGTGGGTGGCTCCCCTGTCCAGCGCGGACTTCGCGGCCTCGCGGACATTCGCCGGCGTGTCGAAGTCCGGCTCACCGATCTCGAGATGGATCACCGAGCGTCCGGTGGCCTCCAGTGCTCGCGCTCGGGCGGCCGCTTCGAAGGCCGTTTCGGTGCCGATGGAATCCATCCGGGAGGCCAGTCGCATGGCTTGCATCATAGGTCGCCGTAGAATCACCCGATGACCCGGTTCTACGCCATCGACGAGGCGAACGCTGCCCTGCCCGATGTCGAGCGGATTCTCGCCGCCTTGCGCGACCAGCGGGCGGAGCTGATCGAGCTCCGAGACCTCGCCGTCGCCGCAGCGCCCGAAGGGGGCGAAAAAGGCGCCGAGGCCGCCGCCGAGGAGCTCCGCCTCCTCCGTCTCCGGATGCAGGGCCTGATCGACCAGATGCAGGCCGGCGTCGCCCGGCTGGTCGAGAGCGAGATCACCCTCCGCGACATCGCGACCGGACTCATCGACTTCCCGGCCCTCGCGAGCGGCCGGCCGATCTGGCTATGCTGGCGTCTCGGCGAATCGAGCGTCAGTCATTGGCATCGCCATGACGAGGGCTTCGGAAATCGCCGTCCGCTCGAGGAGCTGCCGATGGCCCGCGGATCGGGCAGTCCGGCCTGAGGCCGCCACCAATGGAACCACGCCGGCGCGAGACGATCCTGCAGGGAGGTCGGGCCAAGGCGTATCGACCCCTCGACGAGGCGACGCGCAAGGCGGCACTCCAGGAGGGCCTCGAGGCCTACGCGCGGGGTGACTTCTTCGAGGCCCACGAGATCCTCGAGCCGGCCTGGATGGGGACCGCCGATCCCGGTGAGCGCGACCTGCTCCAAGGCCTCATCAAGCTCAGCGCCGCGTTCGTCCACTCGGCCCGGAGCAACCCGATCGGCATCGCGAAGAACCTCCGTGGTGCCAGGGATCGGTTCGCGGGTGCGATCACGGCCGGCCGACGAGCCGGTATCGACGTGCCGACGATCACTGCCCGAATCGACGCCCGGTTGGCGGCGCTGTCCGGCGACGAACCCGCAGCCCACGCTGCGGCCCTCGAGTCGGCGATCGACATCGCCTTCCTGCCCCCGGTCCCGTGACCGAGACGGACCGCTCGCCCGCGATCGACGTCCAGGAGACGGATCGGCGACTGCGGGAAGATGGCGCCGCAGGGCCGATCCTCCTCGACGTCCGCGAGCCCGCGGAGTTCGACATGGTTCGGGCGGAGGGTGCCCGGCTCCTGCCGCTCTCGACGTTCCTGGCGCGCTACCAGTCACTGCCGGTCGATCGGCCGCTGATGATCATCTGCGCGACGGGCAATCGCTCCGGCCAGGCGACTGCGTATCTGCTCGCCCACGGCTGGACCGACGTGGTCAACGTCACCGGCGGGACGGCTGCGTGGCAGCGAGCCGGCCTGCCGACCCGAAGCGGGCCACTCGCGCCCGGCGAGGGCGATCTCGGCTTCTAGGCTCAGCGGCGCCTCCGCGCCGGACTCGCGGCTCCGCGCCGGACCGGTCGGGCTCAGCGGCGGGCGGGTCGGCCCCGATTTCGGCGCCGTTCGATCCAGGCGCTGACCTGCGGCCGGTGGTTGAAGACCACCGCGAGTACGACAAACAGCGCGAAGTTGACCGAACCGGCACCGGCCGCGGTGAGGTAGCCGAGCTGCTGCCCGATCTCGCCGGGGATCTGGAGTCCGGGGACGACGACGCCGAACAACCCCAGTTGGAAGAACGGCTCGAGAGGCGCGACGCTAGCCTGCGTCACGGACCTCGTGGGCCCGCCTTGGGCGGTTCCGCCGAGGAGGATGGCGCGGCTGCCCGATACGACCGGTGAGGAGCCGGTCAGACCCCCGGGCAGGTCGTCGTTCGACAGGTGGTGCCAGCCGTCGGAGAGCCCACCGCTGGAGTCGGGAATCGCCCAGTAGAGCTCGCTCTTCGGGCCGGTGGCGTCGGACCCGCCGGCGAGATAGATCGCCCCGTTTGCGGTGAATCCGGATGCTCCGGTCCGAGGGGCCGGCAGCTTGTAGGAGTCGCTGGCCCCCCACCGTTGGACGCCGAGTGGTTGCGGCGCGACGCTCGCTCCTGGGGCTGGAGCGCTCGCGGCCGGGGCGGCGGCGCTCGCGGCTGGCGCCCCGCTCGCGCTCGGCGAGGCTGCACCCGGGGCACCGAAGGCGCCGGACTGGACAACCGCCGTCGGACCCTTCGCGTCGCTGCCGCCGTAGATCCAGATGGACTCGCCGGCGAGCACGCCGTTCGCATCGGCCACGGCCCTGACCAGCGGGGCCTGTTCCTTGAAGGCACCGAGCGCGCCCGTCGAATCGGCCGTCGCCTTCCAGACCTTGTTGCTCGGCGCGCCGTCGGGACCGCGGCCGCCCGCTACGAGGATGCCGTCCGTCACCGCGACGGCGACCGCGCCAGAGCGCGGCTCGGGAAGCGTCACGCCCTTGACCGGCGCCCAGGTGCCGAGATCGCCCTTGTCACCTGTCGTCGGCAGCCTCCAGACCGTGTTCGTTTGCTTGCCGTCCGGGCCATTGCCGCCGATCAGATAGGCCGCACCGCTAAGGACCGTGGCTGCGGCGTCCGACCGGGCCTCCGGCAGGTCCGGGCCCGCCGTCCAGGCGCCGAACACGCCGTCCTTGACCTCGGCGACGTAGGTCGACTTCGAAGCCGTCGTGCCGTCGGTGCCGCCGAAATAGACAAGGTGGGTGGCCAGCTGGGCCGCCCCGCCGTTCGTGCGGAACGTGGGCAGGCCCACCTGTTGCGGAGCGATCACCCAGGGTACGACCGCTCCGCGAGGCGCCGGGCACGGAAGCCCGTGGTTCTCCGCGGGACACAGATTGACGGGCGACCAGAGGAGAATCGGGGCGTCGATCTCGACCGTGCGACCCACCGTGAAGTAGTAGGCGCGGTCGGGGACGTAGCCGAGCAGCACGATGAAGAGCAGGAACCAGACAAACGCTTTCAGCCCTGCCCAGGCCCAACCGTCCGCATCGAGCGCACCGAAGAGGGCACGCCGACGGACGGCGCCGGGCGGGAGGGCCTTCGTCGCCATCTCGCTCGCCCTACTTGACCGTCAGGGTGCCGGTCATCTGCGCGATCGGATGGACCTTGCAGATGAACGTGTAGGAACCCGGGGGGAGCGCGTCGTAGGCGTAGGTCGTCTCGGTTCCGCCATCGATCGTCGGTGGATCGACGATGACCGTTCCGTCGGACTTCTTGAGCTCGACGTTGTGCAATGTCCCGGCCGGATCGCTGTTCTTGAAGTCGATCCCGAAGGCCTGATTCGCGGGCACCTCGAGGGCCTGTTTGTCGAAGGCGATGTTCAAGGCGCCGAGGGTGACGACCGTGGCACTGGGTGCAAGACTCGCCGCCGGCGCCTGGCTCGCGGTCGTGTTGCCGAGATAGCAATCGGGGACCGGCGTCGACGACGGCGCCGGCTTGTAGCTCGGGTCCAGCCAGCCCTTGAAGGTCTCGACCTTGCCGTCCGGCCCGATCACGGGCTCGTTCAGGGTCGGGTTGCGAATGACGAACTCCTGGGTGCTCGGTGCCCGGATGAAGTCGATGAGCGCCTGGATCTGGATGTAGTTCAGCGGACCGCCGTTCGTGTCGGCCCAGACCGGCATCAGGCTGGTCGGGTTGCCGCAGACGTATCGGCCGCCGACCGTCAGCACGTTCTTGATGTACTGGGGGGTCAGGTGGGAGAACAGCTTCGCCTGGTCGTTGAGGACCGGGCCGATGCCGCCCTGGCCGTTTGCCCCGTGGCAGCGCGCGCAGTTCGCCTGGAAAAGGTTGTAGCCCTTCTCGATCGAGGTGACCTGCTGGACGCCCGCCTGCTGATCGAGCCGGGGGGTGCTCAGGCCGAACGGCGCCCCGAGCTCGTAGAAGTAGTAGACGATGACAAACAGCGCGATGATCGACACGCCGAGGAACGCAACCCATCGAGCGTTGCCGGACTGCCGGACGATCTTCGCCGACCGCTCGGGCGTGAGCCCGCCGATGGCGTGGGTCTGGGCCGGCGCCGTGAATCGGTCGGCGCGGGCGGGCACGTCGGTGTTCGAGGGCCGCGGTGCGGGCAGTCGCTCCTCTGGCCCGCGACCCGGTCTGTCGGTCATCGTCAGATGCAGCCGATCGGGCTCTTCGGGGGGATGATCCCCGGCTGCCCGACCGCAACCGGCAGCGGGCCGAGGTTGATCTTGGAGGTGTCGACGACGAGGGTCCCGTCGGCTTCGACCGTCGCCGAGAAGCGGTCCATGCTCCGCGGCGAGGGCCCGTATTGAGGCCCGAGGGCCTTGATTCCGAGCCGGTCGTACCGGGATCCGTGGCACGGACACTCGAGCCAGAAGTTCTTGAGGCAGGGGTTCGGCTTGCAGCCCAGGTGCGGGCAGCGCTGATAGATCGCGCGGACGTTGAGGGCGGCCCCGTCGCCGGTCTTGTCCTCGCCGGGCACGAACCGCTGTTGGCCGGGGTCGTACAGCACGATGAAGGCCCTGGCAGCCTGGTAATAGGCCGGGAAGCCCTGTGCGACCGGCAGGTTCGAATTCTGCAGCTTGATGTCGTCAAGTGTCCCGATCTTGACGGTCCCGCCGAAGCCGCCTTTGACGTTCGGCCACAGGAAGCCGATCGTGCCCGCGGTCAGCTCGGTCAGCCAGAGGGCCACCGCGCCACCAATCGAGACGCGCAGCAACCGCCGCCGTGAGATCCCCTGGACGGGACGCTGGCGCAGCGACTTGATGGCCTGGCTCGTGAGCGCCTGGGGCTGGTCGACGGGTTCGACGTGGTAGTTGCTCATAGGGCGAAATGCAGGCCGTTCGTGCTGTTGTTGAAGAACGGCAGGTAGGGCACGACGAGGCTGTAGCCGGGGCCGCGGAAGAAGATGCCGATGAACGTCACCGTGAGTCCGAGGATGCAGATGAGGCTGAAGAGGATCACCGCTGTTTTGCGCTCCGAGGGCTTGTGGGCCTCGGGATGGGCGCGGTCGACGTAGGGCACGAGGATCGCGCCCAGGACGACATACACGAACGGGACCATGACGCCGGCGACGACCGGGTGGAAGTACACCAGCAGCTCCTGGAGGCCGAGCAGGTACCACGGGGCCTTGGCAACCGCGGGGGTGACGTTGCCGTTCGCGAGGTCTTCGAGGGGGGCGTTGATGAAGAGGCCCATCAGCAGCAGGAAGATGCTCATGACCGCCGCGGCGAGGAACTCGATCGAGAGCAGGTGCGGCCACACCATGACCGTATCGTCGGGCTCCTTCTGGACCCGGACGACGGCATCCTGCTTGACCATCGCCAGAAGGCGGTACGGTCGGGCTGACATCGGCACCCGCTGCTTGTCGATCTCGGTCCGCCGGGCCGGATCGACCGGCTGCACGACCCGCGTCTCGCTCGGCTTCTTGGTATCAGTCATCACGCATACCAGCAGTTGGGCTCATACCGGCAGTTGGGCCCAAACCAGCGGTTGGGGGCGCCAGGACGAGGCCAGCGCAAGGCGCCGGCGAGCACGCTGGCGAACGCACTTCAACGTGCGTGAGCCAGCGCGCGGAGACGGCAACGCGGCGATGGTCCGTCATAGCGGCCCGCTGATTCCCCCGTCCTTGCGAATTCTCCAGAAGTGGACGGCGAGGAAGATCGCCGTGATGAGCGGCAGAGCCATGATGTGCAGCACGTAGAAGCGGAGCAACGTGTTCTGCCCCACCTCGAGGCTGCCGAAGATGAGCGACTTGACCGGGGTGCCGAAGAGGGGCGTGTAGCCGGCAAGGTTCTGACCGATCGTGATGGCCCAGTAGCTGATCTGGTCCCACGGCAGCAGGTAACCGGTGAAGCTCAGCGCGATCGTGAGGAAGAGCAGGAGGACGCCGACGACCCAGTTGAACTCGCGGGGCGGCTTGTAGGCCCCGTGGTAGAAGACCCGCATCATGTGCAGGAAGACGAAGAAGACCATCAGATGGGCGGCCCACCGATGGATATTCCGGGTCAGCAGGCCGAACGCCACGCGAGTCTGGATCAGCAGGATGTCCGAGTAGGCGGACGTCGACGACGGCACGTAGAAGAACATCAGGTAAACGCCCGTCACCGTCAGGACGAGGAACAGGAAGAACGACAGCCCGCCGAGGCAGAACGTGTAGGCGAACTTGACTGCGTGCTGGCGGACCCGCACCGGGTGGAGGTGCAGGAACACGTTGTTCATGACCGCGTACGCGCGGGACCGCTCGTCGTTCGGGTACGGGTTGCGGAAGAGCGAGCGCCAGGCCACGCTGCGGCGCATGGCGAGGTCTACCCGTTCGAGGAAACTCAACGCGCTCCTCCTGCCACGCCGGCGGTTCCTGCCAGCTGGGCGTCACGGTAGGACTCCTTGTAGAGCCGACCATCGCTCGAGACCTCCTCGAGCTCGAACCGCTCCATCGTAATGGCGTCGAACGGGCAACGCTGAACACACAGCGCACAGCGGATACAGCGCTCTTCGTCGAGGATCATCGCCGCGCCGTTCTCCCAGCCGTAGGCCTCCTCGACCTCGCTCAGGAGGCCCTCGGACTTCAGCTGGTTGATGTCGACCATGTGGATGACGCCCTCGGGGCAGACATCGGCACAGGCACCGCAGAGGACGCAGCGGAACGGGTCGAACCAGATGTTGTAGTTGCACATGAGGCAGCGCGTCGACTCGGCGACGGCCCCGGTCGCGTCGTAGCCCTGCTCGACCTGGGTCGTGAAGTTGACCTCGGGATCGCTCGAGGGCATCCGCATCTCGACAGGGGTCATCGGGATGTGCTGGCGCGGCAGGACGTCGTAGAACTCGGGCATCTCGTGGCGCCAGGAACTCGTGACCTTGACGTTCGCAGCGACGGTGACGTCGGTCCGGCCGGCAAGGTAGCGATCGATCGCGTAGGCGGCCTTCTTGCCGTGGCCTGCGGCCTCGATGAGCGTCGTCGGGCCGGTGACGAAGTCGCCGCAGGCGAAGACGCCGCGGACGTTCGTCGCGTACGTCGCGGGATCCACCTTGACGCGGCCGCGGTTGACCTCGAAGTCGCCCTCTACCGGCAGGAAGGTCAGGTCGGCCGCCTGCGAGACGGCGGGGATGACGACGTCGGCCTTGATCTCGAACTCGGAGCCCGGGATCGGCACCGGCGAGCGACGGCCGGAGGCATCGGGCTCGCCGAGCTTGTTCCGGATGAAACGCACGGCGGTCACGTGGCCGTTCTCGCCAAGGACCTCGACCGGGCTCGCGAGGAACTCCATCCGGACGCCTTCGCGCTCGGTCTCGCCCAGCTCCTCCTCGTCGACGACGAGCTCGGAGCGGGTTCGGCGGTAGACGATCGAGACGTTCTCGGCGCCGTGGCGGAGCGACGTTCGCGAGCAGTCCATCGCGGTGTAGCCGCCGCCGATGACGACGACGTTCTGGCCGACCTCGATTGGCTCCCCGAGATTGGCCCGCTTCATGAAGTCGACGCCGTAGTCGACCCCCTCGAGGTCGGCGCCCGGCACATCCAGGGCGACCGCGTTCATCGCGCCGGCCGTGATGGCGACGCTGTCGAAATCGCGCTGGAGCTGCTCGAACGTGATGTCCGTGCCGATCGTCGCGTTGAAGTGGAAGCGGACGCCGAGGCGCTCGACGAGCTTGATGTCCATCTCGATCGCCTCGCGAGGGAGGCGGAACGCGGGGACGCCGATGAGCATCGTCCCGCCGCCGAACGGTAGGGAGTCGTAGACGTCGACGCCGTAGCCCTTCATCGCCAGCTCGCGCGCGACGGAGATGCCGGCGGGGCCCGCCCCGATGACGGCGACTCGCTCCGGGCGCGGCGTGATGGGCGGCATCACGTCCGGGATCCCCGAAGCCTCGTGCCACTCGACGAGGAAGCGCTTCATCGCCCGGATCGCGAGCGGCCGGTCGATGTCACCCCGGCGGCAGGCCCGCTCGCACGGCGCCGAGCAGACGTAGGAGCACATCGCCGCGACGGGGTTCGGCTCCCGGGACAGGATGTAGCCCTCCTCGAAACGGCCCTCGGCCGCGAGGTTCAGGTAGCCGCGGCAGTTCGTGCCAACCGGGCACGCTTCCTGGCACTCGATGTTGCACTGGAGCCAGGACGCGTCGACGGGTTGGACGAGGAACTCGGGATGGACGTCAAGGGCCAAGGCGCGGTCGTCTCTTTCCTGCGTTTGATGAGAGGCAAACGGACGGAGAGAAGGACCGACGCATTGTCGGCCGGCGGAGCGAATCTATCACCGGCCCGGTTCGGCCCGCAAAGCGAAGGCCGTGCTGCCATCGCCCTGCGAGGAGATCGCCGCGGCTCCCGGATTGCGGGTTGACGGAGCATACCCTCGCAGCTACGCTCGGACCCGGGATCGCCGTCCATCGGCTGACCCAGAGAGGGGCGCGAAACCCGCGTGAGCGCGAGCGAGTTTGCCTTCCTGGCTCTCGGCCTCCTCCTCGGCGCCGCCAGCGGCGTGGCCCTCGGCGTGGTCTATCGAAGTCGACCGCCGCGGCGCGAGATTCGGCTCACGGTGACCCACGCCGCCGTTCCCACACGGGCTTCCACCCTGTCCGCGGACGCTTTCGGGAGCAGCCCGGCCGAGCCCGCTCCCGGGGGCCCCGGCGACCGCCGACAGATCGACCGGAACGACCGCGACGACCGCGGTGACCGCCGCTATCGAGCTCCCGATGGTCCGGGCCTGTCGCCGGCCCGCGCGGTCGGCCAGGCGGAAGATCCTCGAACGATCGTTCGATCCGGAACCGCCGTGGCGGTTGCGATCCACCCCGAGACGGATCACGGCCTGGAGTTCCTTCGGTCCGGCGGCCCGCGACGACCGCTGATCGAGCGGATGCTCCACGGCGATCACCGGGCCATGATGGTGGCCCTCGACGCCATCGCCGGTCCGGACGGTGCGATGCGCCGCGAATGGGAGGTGCTGCTGAGCGGGCTCACGGAGGCGCTCGTGGAGCGCTCGATCGACCTCGGCATCCTCGACTTCCCCATCGGCACCGCGTTCTGGGATACCTTCACGATCGAGCAGTGCCGCGAGATCGCGGGCTCGCTCGCCTCCCTCGGCTATCGCTTCGACGGCGGCGGCGGCTGGATGGACTTCCGGGTCCCGAGCTATCGCGACCTGAACCGCGCCCTCGGCGACATCGGCATGGAGCCTCGCCGGGTACGCGCCTGGCCGAACGCGGTCGAGATCGCCGAGCTCTACCTCGGCGCCAGGGCCGCGCCGGCCGATGCCGTTTCGCAGTGGGCGCCGACGCTCGACGGCGACGACCTGCGCGAGCTCCTCGGGCCGCGCGCCGAGGACGTCGCCGACCTGTGGCTCACCTGGGACTCGATCCGGCCGATCCTGCTGGAGCCCGAGGCGGACTAGGAGTCCGGCTCTCCCAGGGACTCGGACGCGGATCCCTCGACGGATCCGGCGGGCGGCGCCTCGTCCGCGTCCTCGTCGATCACGATCAGTCGGAATCCTTCCCCGGCGAGCGTGCCGATTCGCTTCCCGTGCTCCCCGGCGGATTCGCGAATCCAGGCGTCGATCTTGTCGGGCTCGTGGATCTGGCTCGCGTGCTCGCGAAGCGCGACGATCTTGCGGTCGATCGAGGCCGTGACATCGACGCGGACGGTCGGCTGGTTCGACCAGAACAGGTACAGCCGACGGACGGTGTGCGCGGCCAGGCCGTCGCGGGCGAGCCATGGGAACGCCATCGGGTTCCGCGCCGCGGGGTAGACCGCGTCGACCGCGGCGATGCCGGCGGCCCGGTGGTCGACGTGGTTCACGCCCTCGTTGCCGTAGAAGATCGTCTCCGGATCGGTGGCCAGGACGGCGTCAGGGCGGAAGGTCCGAATCTCGCGCACGAGATGCTCTCGCAGGATCAGGTCGTTCGCGAGCGCTCCATCCGGCTGATGAAGGAAGCTCACGCCGTCGTAGCCGATGACAGCAGCCGCGGCGCGCTGCTCCCGTTCCCGGAGGGCCGCGAGCTCGAGCGGATCGGTGTCGGGATCATCGGCGCCGGCGTCGCCGCTGGTACAGCACACGAGCCAGCCGACCGACCCGGCATCGATCCAGCGGGCGGCCGTCGCGGCCGAGCCGAAGTCCGAATCGTCGGGATGGGCGGCGATGACCATGAACCGAGCCGGCCGCCAGTCGTGGGGCGCTTCGAGCGCGGGCTCAGGCTCCGGGACAGCCGTCACGCGACGTGCGCGGCTCGCTCTTCCTCGAGCGCACTGAGGACTTCGGCCGGGTGGCCGTCGGCCTTGACCTTCGGCCAGGCGCGGGCGATGCGCCCTTCCGGATCGATCAGGAAGCTCGACCGGACGATGCCCATATACGTCTTGCCGTAGTTCGTCTTCTCGGCCCACGCGCCGTAGCGGTTCGCCACGTCGTGGTCCGCATCCGACAGGAGGCTGAACGGCAGGTCAAACTTGTCGCGGAATTTGCGATGACTCTTCGCGCCGTCCGGGCTCACGCCCCAGACGTCGGCGCCTGTCTCCGCGTATAACTCGTTGAGATCCCGGAATTGACAGGCCTCGGTCGTGCAGCCGGGCGTGTCGTCGGCGGGATAGAAGTACAGGATCGTCCAGCGGCCGCGCTGGTCGGCGAGGTGGTGAACGGTCCCGGTCTCGTCGGGAAGGGCGACGTCGGGAGCGACTTCGCCGCGTTCGGGCGTGCTCATGGCGGGAGCGTAGCAGGGCTCTCGATCACGAGGAGCCGGCCGTCCCGGACGGAGATCGTCGCGGTCGTGGCGATGCGGACGTTGCTCAGGCCGCGGGCCGGACCCAGCGTGAGCGCCTCGTCTCGGAGCGGGTATTGCAGGCCGCCGGTGACGATGCCCTCGACGGCCGCCGAGAGCGGCAGCAGCGATACGACGTCGCCAATGGGTCCATGCAGCTCAAGCGGGTCGGAGCGGCGGCGGCCGCCCGGGCCGCTCGCGAGCGAGACCCTCGTCGTTGCGTCGAGCAGCCTCGCGGTTCGGCCGGCAAGGGCGGGGTGCACCAGCAGGGCCACGTTCGCCAGCGCATGATCGAGCCGCGGCCCGCCGAGGGCGCCCAGGATCGTCACGTCGGTTCCACCCGCCCGGATTGCCGCGACCACGGCGAGCTCCGCATCGGATTCGTCCTTGTTCGACGGGACCAGGTCCACCGGCACGCCCGCCGCCCGGAGCCGCTCGATCTCGAGCGAGGAGAGTGAGTCACCGTCGCCGACCCAGCGATCCAGGCGCAGCCCGAGCGGTTCGGCGAGCCGAGCCCCGCCATCGGCCGCGACCACAAGGCCGATATCCCGGTCCCAGCCAGGCCAGCGCGCATCGAGCGCGGCGCGATCGGGGCCGTCACCGTCCGCCAGGACGATCGCCCGGAGCGGCGGATTCTCGCTCACGCTCACGAGGCACTCGGCCCCGGGAGGAACCCGTCGACCCAATGGGCAACGGAGCGGGCCACCTCGTCCGCACCCGCAGCTCGGAGGTCCTCCGCCGTCCCGAGCGCGGATGCGATGCCGACCCCGCGCGCCCCGACCGCGCAGGCCATCCGCATGTCGTCGGGCGCGTCACCGACATAGATCGAATCGGCGTGTCGATCCGCCGCACCGAGGCGATCGAGCGCCAGGCGGAGGGGCTGCGGATCGGGCTTTGCAGGCACGGGATCGTCGCCGCAGATCCGGACCGGCAGCAGCGACATGAGGCCCAGGTGCTCCAGCTGGGCCTCGACCGTGGCTCGGTGGCCCGCGGTCACGAGGCCCATGACGTAGCCAGCGGAGGCGAGCCGGCGGAGGGCGCGAGCCGCGCCGGGCAGGGGCTGTGGGGGTGCGGCCACCTCGTAGAGGGCAAGCCAGCGAGCGCCGGCGGCCTCGAGGTGAGTATCCGGTACCCCGAGCCGCTGGTACATCAGGCGCCAATCGGGCGTGTAGACAGCGCGATAGCGAGCTTCGTCGAAGGGCACGCCGTAGTCGACGAGGACCTCAATGTTGGCCTGCAGGATCGCCGGCAGGGTGTCCACCAGCGTCCCGTCCCAGTCAAAGACGACGGCATGCATCGCCGCGATCCTACGTCCCCGAGCCGCGCCGGGGCCCTTCGGCGAGGCCCGGGCCGATGCTAGACTCGCGGCCGTGCCAGCGATCCTCGAGCATGCCGCCGTCCGGCGCGTGGTCGACGCGGCCGCGAAGAAGGGCGTCACCATCGAGGTGACCGCCTTCGACGAGTCGACCCACACGGCTTCGCAGGCCGCTCGCGCCGTCCGTGCCGAGCTCGGCCAGATCGTGAAGTCCCTGGTCTTCGTGATCCCTCGCCAGGACGGCGAGCTCGAGCCCGTGCTCTGCCTCGTCTCCGGACCGAACCGGGTCGATCTCGGGCGGCTGGCCGCGGTCCTCGCGAACTCCGAGGTCCGGCGGGCCAACGCCCGCGAGGCGAACGACCTCTCCGGGTTCGTGATCGGCGGCATTCCGCCGTTCGGCCACGAGCGCCGGATGCGCGTGATCATGGACCCCGAGCTCGGTCGGTTCGAGACGGTCTGGGCGGCGGCCGGGCTGCCGAACGCAGTGTTCCCGGTCTCGCCGTCAACCCTGCGCATGCTCGCCGATGCCCAGGTCGCGCCGATCGCCGAGGAGCCGCCGGTCGAGCGCGCCTCGTAGTCGATGACGGCCGAGCCCCACAACGCGACTATCGCCTATCCGGGCGGACTGCGGGCCCGCTGGCGCTGGGGCGGCTCGGGCCAGGCGGCCGAGGTGTTCGCGCTCGCGGAGGCCGGTGGCAGCCTGGTCGACCATGGCCCACTCGTCGGCCCGGATCCGGACGAGCGGTGCCGGGCAGAGCTGCGGATGGAGGGCCCCGGTGGCGCCTGGACGGCCCGCTTCGCCTCGACGATCAACGATGAGCCCGCCGCGGCCCTCTGGGACACGAGCGGCCAGCTCGTCGTGAAGTACGGCTTCCATGCCTACGGCCTGGACGCCCGAACCGGCGCGCTGGCCTGGAGCCACCGCTCCGCGACGCCGATCCTCGCGATCTTTGCCTCGTCGCGGATCGGGCACGTGATCGTCCAGTCGGAGCTCGAAACGTTCGCGATCGAGGCCGACGGGGTCGTCGCGTGGCGGATCGCCCACTCCGACGTCGTGACGGGCGCCGAGCTGATCGGCAGGCGTCTCGCCCTGACCAGCTATTCGGGGCTGGTCAACACGCTCGATCCGGCGACCGGTCGCGCGGCGGGCTGAGCCCCGATGTGGACCCGTGGTGGACAACCCGGGCACGACTGTCGAATCTCGTGGACAGGTGGCATTGACCCTCACCAGGCACTGCCCGTAGCGTAGGCATCAGCCCGGAGGGGCCGAGCGACACTAACGGCAGCGATCGCATCAACGCCCACGTGTCGGGTAGGTTTCTCCGGGCCCTTCCATGTCCGGGCCCTATCATCGGCAGCCGTGACTCCCCTCCTCCTCGTCGGCCTCGGTCTCGTCGTGCTCGCCGCGGGCCTGGCGATCCTCCTGAGCTTCGGCCACCGGTATCGTGTGGGCCGGCTCCTGGCCACGGCGCCGACCGTCTCCGTTGCCGAGGCCATCCGCCTCGCGGCCGACCAACCGCCGCGATACGTCCGCATCGAGGGCCGCATCGACAGCGAGGAGGAGTTCGAGGACGCCGACCACCGGCCGCTCGTCCTGCGCCGGACGCGCGTCGAGACTCGCAGCGGCACCAGCGGTCGCTGGCGGGCGGTCGAGGACGGGATCGAGGCCGTGCCCTTTCAGCTCAACGAGGGCCTCGACTCGATCGCGATCGACCAGTCCGGGCTGCGCGACGGGCTCGTGGTCGTCCCCCGCCAGAGCGTCGGCGTGGCCCGAGACCTTGGCGATCGGCTCCCGGCGAGCGTTCGGCCGGCAACGCCCACGCGCGTCACGATCGAGCAGGTCTCGAGCGTGGAGCACGCGATCGTCCTGGGCGTGCCGATCACCGACGACGCAGGTCAGCCCCGCATGATGGCCGGGCTCGGGCGCCCGCTCGTCATCACCACCCTCGAGATCCCCGAGGCAATGCGCATCCTGACCGGCGGGGCGGTCGTCCGGGCCCGGGTCGCCGCAGGCTGCATCGTCACCGGCGCCACGCTCCTGGTGGTCGGTGGGGTGTGGTGGACGATCGGCTTCGTGGCGAGTCCCGCCGCAGCATTCGCGGCATCTGCGGCCCTGGCGGCATCTGCGATTCCGTCGCTCATCCCCGGCGGTGACCCCCGGAGCTCGGGGCAGGGTCCCGGGCTCGTCGGGAATCCCGCGCTGGCACTCCTCGGCGTGCTGGGGATCGGTCTGATAGCGGTCGTCGCGACACTGGTCTACGTTCGGCTGACGGCGCGCCGCGACCGGCCCTGACGCCGCCGCATACCTATCTCGCCGCGCTTCGGTACTTTCGGGCCATTGGCAAGAAATGTGGGGTACTCGACAGTAGTGCCCAGAGTTCACAGATCTTCCCGGGGGTTCCGTGCCAGCCGCCACCCTGCTTCGTCCGCGTCCAATCGACGCGACGCTCTCGGTCACGAGGGCGGCGCAGGTGCTTGGCGTGCATCCCAACACGATCCGCTCCTGGAGCGACGCCGGCCGCCTGCGCTACTACCGAATCAATCCACGCGGCGATCGACGCTTCCGGATGGGCGACCTCCAGCGCTTCCTCTCGACCCTGGGCGGCGGCGAGCCAGGCGCCACTGACGATCGGTTCCGTGATGGGCGCCGTCGCGGCGCGGCAGGGACCCAGGCGGAGCGGCTACCCGCCGAGGCGGTCGTTGGCGTCGACGTGGCCGATGAGCCGGGCGGGCCGCTCGAGGCCGAGGCCCACGCGATCCTCGCGCTCGTCGGGATGCTCGGCGACCTGACGGCCTCCGCGATTCGCGAGTCCATGGTTGATCCCGGGGCACCGCTGGCGAGCGCGGTCCGGGCGATCCGCGACGCGACGAGCTCACTCCAGGTCACCGCCTGGGAGATCCGTGGCGAGAAGCTCGCGCCGACGGCGATCTCCGGACCCACCGGCCGCGGGCTCGCCGAGCTGCCGATCGGCTTCGGGATCCTCGGCAGGGCCCTGGCGGCGGCGTACGAGATCGTCGATGCGGATCCGGCCGACATGCTGTCCGTCTCGAACCAGAGCGGCCGCGAGATCGCCTGCGCGATCCCCGGCGACGATGGCCCGTGGGGCGTCCTCGTCTGCGTCCGGCGCAGCCTCGCCCCCCTGACGAGCATCGAACGCGAGCACTACCGGGCGATCGCGGCCGGCGTCTCGAACATCGTGTCCGCGTCGAGGGCCGCCGCCGACGTCGCCCACCAGATCCATCGCGCCGAGGCGCTGCGACGCGTCGCGGGCGACATCGGAAGCCGCCTCGATCTCGACGAGATCCTCGCCGGCCTGGTGGATCACGCGGCCATCCTGTTCGGCGGCGATCGCGCCGCGGTCTTCCTCTACGAGACGGACGGCGGCGGCCGGGTGGCGGCGTCGCGCGGCCTCTCGAAGTCGTGGATCGAGGCGGTGTCGACGCTCGAGGGCCCGACCCTCGCCCAGGCCGCCATCGCCGCGCGCCGGCCGATCTTCTCGGTCGGCTATGCAAACGATCCCCGCGTCGGTGCCCTCCGCGCGGCGGTCGTCCAGGAGGGCTTCGACACTGCCTGCCTGGCGCCACTGCTCGACGGCGACGAGCCCGCGGCCCTCGGGATCCTCGAGGTGTTCCACAACAAGCCCCATCCCTGGACGGACGACGAGCTCGAGACGATGGCCGCCCTCGCGACGCAGGCGAGTGTTGCGATCAAGGGCGCCCGAAACTACGCCCAGCTCGCAACCTGGACGGCGCAGCTACAGTCGATCCAGCAGCTGGGTACGCGCCTGAACCGGCTGACGAGCGTCCATGAGATCGGCACGGCGATCGCGACAGAGCTCCGCGAGCTGATCGACTACCACAACGTTCGGGTCTACCGGACGAGCGGCGAGGACCTCGTCCCGGTCGCGATGCAGGGCCGCGTCGGCGAATACATCGACGAGACGCCCGAGCAGCTGCAGGTCAAGTGGGGCTCCGGGATCACGGGCTGGGTTGCGGCGAATCGGACCGCCCAGCGCCTCGACGACGCGGCCGCCGATCCGCGGGCCAATACGATCCCCGGCACGGAGGACGACCTCGACGAATCGATGCTCCTTGCACCCATGCTGTTCGAGGACGAGGTCCTGGGCGTGCTCGTGCTCTCGAAGCTCGGCCTCCGGCAATTCCGCCAGGACGACCTGCGGCTCCTCGAGATCTATGCGAGCTTCGCGACCCAGGCGATGGCAAACGCCGATGCCACCGAGCGCCTCAAGGAGCAATCAGCCGCGCTCGAGCAGAAGGTCCGCGGCCAGCGCGAGCTGCTCCGGATCTCCGAATCCATTCTCACGACGCTCGACGTGCCGGCGCTCCTCGACGCGGTCACCGAGCGTCTGGGCGAGCTCGTGAAATCCGACAACATCGCGATCGAGCTTCTCGACAACGAGACCGGAATCCTCGTGCCGATGGTCGCCAAGGGCGAGGACGCAACCTACTTCATGAGTCCCTGGCTGCCCGGCGAGAGTGGCCTTGCCACCTGGGTCATCGAGCACAACATGCCCCAGCTCGTTGCCGACCAGTTCGACGATCCGCGCGTCCTGCACAAGGAGCGCAAGGCCCACGGCAGCCTGCTGTGCGTCCCGTTGCGAGCCCGAACCGGGGCCATCGGCGTCCTGACCATGGAGCGCTGCGGCGAAGGCGACACGTTCAGCGAGGAGGAGTTCGAGCTCGTCCAGCTCTTCGCGGCCCAGGTATCGATCGGGCTCCAGAACGCCCAGGCCCATACCGCGACCGAGCGCCGGGCCCAGACCGACATCCTGACCGGCCTCCTCAACCACGGCACATTCGGCGACCAGATGGAAGCCCTGATCGAGGCAAAGGAGACCTTCAGCCTCGTGATGATCGATCTCGACCGGTTCAAGGGCGTGAACGACGGGCTCGGCCACCAGGCCGGAGATCGCCTCCTGCGGCAGGTCGCCGAGGCGATCGTCGCGGCGAGCCGCGACACCGATGCGGTCTTCCGTTACGGCGGCGACGAGTTCGCGGTCCTCCTGCCCCGGACTGACTCGGAGCACGTCGGCCCGATCGCGGAACGCGTTCGTTCCGCGGTTGCCTCGGTCGTCGGACCCGGTTCCTCGTGGCGCGGGCGGGCGCGCTCGCTCGAGGCCTCGGCTGGCACCTCCTCCTTCCCGATCGACGGCGCGACCGCCGAAGAGGTCCTGCTCGCGGCCGACCGGGCGTGCTTCGTCGCCAAACGCGACGGTGGCGGCCGGGTCGCGACGGCGGCCGAAGGGCTGGCCCTCGCCGGCGAGCTCACGCTCCAGACGCCGACGCCGATCGATCCCCTTCCGAGCACGGCGGCCTGACGGAGGGTACCCGGGCTCGGATTCCGAATCGCGATCGTTACGCCGGCCGTCGCACCGCACCGGTGGGCCGCGTCAGACTCACGACATGACCCGGAACCCACGATCCAACAGCGGCCCGGCGCTCTCGCGCAGCCTCGGCTCGCCGTGGATCACCGCGGGCCTCGCCCTCCTCGTGGTGCTCCTCGTCGCCGCGGCCCTCGTCTTGCCGAACCTCATCGGCTCGCCTGGCTCCAGCCAGGCTCCCCAAAGCCCGTCGCCCCAACCCACGACCACGGCAACGCTCGGGCCAACCGGGCCGACGCCCGAGCCGACCTTCACCCGCCCGACGCCGAGCCCGGAGCCGAGCTTTACGAGCTATGTCGTCCAAAGCGGAGACACCTTGACGTCGATCGCGAAGCGCTTCCGGACGACGGCCCGAAGCATCGCCTGGTGGAACCGCGGGACCTATCCGAGCCTGGATCCCGAATCGGCCGGCTACCGGCCGGACCGGATCGTTCCCGGCTGGATCCTCGTCGTCATGCCCGGAGTCACCGTCGACGAGAACAACCCGCCCACGCCGAGCCCGGCCCCGACGCCTGGCGCGACCCCGGCCGCGACCGCGCCCACCGCCACGGTTCCGAGCCCAGCTCCAAGCACCGCGCCCGCCGCCCCGGCGACGGTCATCTCGCACGGCGCCCGAACCTCCGGAACGATCGCGCTCACCTTCGACATGGGCGGCCGCCTGGACCCGGCCGTGCAGATCGTCCAGTGGCTGGTCGACCACCACGTCCACGCCACCCTCTTCCCGACCGGAGCCGCGGGCTCGACCACGACGGTCGGCCGGGCGGCCCTGACCCTGGCCTCGGCCCACCCGGAGCTTTTCGACATCGGCAACCACTCATGGAGCCATCCCGATTTCACGACGTTGACGACGGCCCAGATGGCGGACCAGGCGGACCGCTGCGAGGCGGCCATCGCGCCCATCGTCGGCCAGACCTCGAAGCCGTGGTTCCGGCCGCCGTACGGGGCCTGGGCCTACGCCGTGCGGGCCGCGGTTGGGCAGGCGGGCTATCGCTACCTCGTGATGTGGGATGTGGACACGATCGACTGGCGGGCGGTCGCGGACGGCGGACCGACGACGACTGACATCGTTGCCAAGGTGACCGCCAAGGCGCAGGGCGGCTCGATCGTGCTCATGCATCTCGGCGGTTGGAACACCCTCGACGCGCTGCCCGGCATCCTCGCGGCGCTCCAGTCGAAGGGCCTCCAGCCGGTCACCCTCGGGGAGATGTTCGGGACGTAGGGCGCGCAGGCGCCCGCCCCGACTCTATGGTTCCACCCGTATGCAGCGTTGCATACAAACCTGACTGAGCAAGCTTGCCCACCCGCTCAAATCGCCACTCGGGCGAAGAGGCGAGCACGGTCACGCCAATTCGAATGCAGTACTGCATAGCCGGAGGATGAGCCGGGTCGGCTACCACCATCGACATGGAGCCTCGAGGAAGAATCAGGGCCGAGGCGGAGCGTCGGTTCGCGCTCACTGCCTCGATGTGCGAGACCTGTGATTGCGTCAGCAACCAGCGCCTTTCGTGAGCCACCGCGAGCCTCAGAGCCGGTGGGCTGCGATGATCCGCTCGAGGAACTGCTGCGTCCGAGGCTCGCTGGGCGTGGCGAAGATGGCGTCGGGGGGTCCCTCCTCGAGGATCACGCCGCCGTCGAGGAAGCAGACTCGGTCGGCCGTCTCGCGGGCGAAGCCCATCTCGTGCGTGGCGATCACCATCGTCATCCCGCCGGCGGCGAGCTCCCGAATCACCTCGAGGACCTCGGCGATGAGCTCCGGATCGAGCGCGCTCGTGACCTCGTCGAAGAGCATCAGCTCCGGCTGCATCGCGAGCGCGCGCACGATCGCGACTCGTTGCTGCTGGCCACCCGAGAGGCGATCCGGAAAGTCGTCCCGCTTGTCGAGGAGTCCGAACCGCCCGAGGAGCGCCTCGGCCTGGGCGGTCGCTTCGTCCCGCGAGCGGCCGAGGACCCGCGTCGGCGCGAGCGTGATGTTGCCGAGGACGCTCATGTGCGGAAACAGGTTGAAGGCCTGGAACACGATCCCGATCCGGCGTCGGACCCGGTTCACGTCGACGCCTGGCGCCGTGATGTCGTCGCCGGCGAGCGTGATCCGGCCGGCCTCGATCGGCTCGAGGAGGTTGAGACACCGCAGGAGCGTCGACTTTCCGGAGCCCGAGGCACCGATCAGGCAGACGACCTCATGGGACCGGACCTCGAGATCGATGCCGCGCAGGACCTCCAACGATCCGAACGACTTCCAGAGGCCCTCGACCCGGACCGCGGCGTCGGCCATCACGCGTTCGACCGCGCGCCGCGCGACCGGTCGCGAGCGACCAGCCAGTCCGTGAGTCGCGCGAGCGGGATGGTCAGGACGAGGAAGACAAGGGCCGCCCCGAGGTACGGCGTGAAGTTGAAGAGCGCGGACTGCTTGATCTGGGCGGTCCGGAAGATCTCGACGACGCCCACGAACGAGACCAGGACCGTGTCCTTCTGGAGGCCGATAAAGTCGTTGAGCAATGGCGGGATCACCCGCCGGACGGCCTGCGGCAGGATCACGAATCGGAGCGCCTGCAGCTGCGACAGGCCGAGGGATCGTGCCGCTGCGGCCTGGCTTGGGTGGATCGATTCGATGCCGGCGCGGTAGACCTCGGAGACGTAGGCCGAGTAGAGCAGCGTGAGCGCGACGACGGCCCAGAAGAACGGGTCATTGGGGACGCCGGGGATCTGGAGGCCCGGCACGCCGAACCCCAGGATGAAGATGATGAGCACGCCCGGGAGCGCCCGAAACAGGTCCGTGTAGACGATCGCGAGGACTCGGACCGGAAAGAAGACGGGGCCGGGCAGGCTGCGCAGCACCGCGATAAGCAGCCCGACCACGAGGATCAGGCTCTCGGCGATCAGGAACAGCTGCACGTTGGTCCCGAACGCGGCGACCATCCCGGGCAGCGACGCCCGGAACACCTCCGCGTCGAAGAAGCTCGTCTGGACCGCCGCCCAGCCCGGCGCGTTGACGACCACCCAGCCCAGGGCACCGAAGAAGACGATCGTGCTGGCGAGCGCGATCAGGATTGGCTTTTGGCGACCCTCACGCGTTCGCCCAGGCGGGCGCGGCCCGGCCATCGCTCGCCTCGGCGCCGGCTGCCTACTTCAGCTCGGGTGCTCCCTGAGAGGTGATCCACTGGCTCACGATCGACTGGAGCGTCCCGTCGCCCTTGATCGCCGCGATCGCCGCGTTCACGCAAGCGGTCAGCGGGCTGTTGAGGTTCAGCGCGATGCTGAAGTGCTCGACAGTGCCACCGGCGGTTGGGAGCGACCCGACGATGACTCCGTTGTGCAGCTGCTGCGAGCTCGCGTAAAACGCCGTCGGGAGATCGACGACGACGCCGTCGATCTGGCCGGCGTTCACCGCGGCGATCGCCGCGTCGAGCGTGTCGTAGACCGATGGCGCCTTGGTCGGCTTGATGTTGCTGACGATGTACTGGTAGCTGGTCGTCCCGACGGGCGCGCCGAGCTTGAACGCCGCGAGTCCAGCGACCGTCGTGACAAGCGTGATCGGGTTGGCCTTCAGGCTGATAACCGCCTGATTGAGGTCGAAGTAGCCGTCGGTGAGATCGACGGCCTTGGCCCGGTCCGCGCTGTACGAGATCTGGCTCAGGTAGATGTCGAACGTCTTCGCGCCCGGCTGGATCGCGCTGTTGAACGCTACCGGCTTCCAGACGACCTGGTCGTTCGTGAAGCCGAGAGCCTTGGCGACGGCGTACGCGGTTGCGGCCTCGAGGCCCTTGCCGTTCGTCGGATCGCCGAGCTCCCAGACCGAGCCGGCAGGCTTCGGGTCGGTGGAGTAGAAATAGGGCGGGAAGGCCGGGTTGTCGGCACCGATCGTGAGCTTGCCGGCGGTCAGGGTCTTGAGATTCGCGGCGGCGCAGGCGTCCGGCGTCGGGCTGGGCGCCTCGGTCGGGGCGACGGTTGCGGCGACGGTCGGGGCGATCGACGGAGCGAGGGAGGCCCCGGCGCCGCAACCCATCAGGGCCATCGCGAGAACGATCGGCACGACGACGACTGACCGGATGCTCGTCCGCATGACACTCCTCCAAGGGCCGCGATCATTCCTCCCCGGACCGCGAGTCTGGGAGTGTACCCGAGGCTCGCTCGGCAACGCGATCGGCGCGGAGGCCTCAGGCTCGCTCGGCAACGCGATCGGCGCGGAGGCCTCAGGCGCGCTCGATCGACGCGAGGCTCAGGCGCGCTCGATCCGAACGCCTCGACCGGCCTCGACCCCGAGCGCCTCCGCCGCGCTGGCCTGGTTGCGGCCGAGTGCGAGCTGGCCCGAAGAGTCCACGTAGAGCAGCCCGGCACCCTTCGGGATGGCGCCGAAGGTCTGGGCGGAGGTCGCGCTCTCGACGACCCGGCCGCGTGCATCGGGGACGCCTTCCAAATGGACCCGCACAGCGGTGCCGGTGACGACCTCGCCAAGCGCCCGAGCGAGATCTTCCGGCGTCGCCCCGAGCCGGATGTTGCCGAACGAGTCCACGTAGATCGCGACGGTGTCGAGTCCGCCGTCGCGCACGGCCGGCTGTGGGAATCGCAGGTCGACCAGCGAGCCGGCGTCGACGAGCGGGCCGACCGCGGCGAAGTCCTCGCCAAGCGCGAGATGGGCAGCCATCGGCGCGAAGATGTCGCGGCCGTGGAAGGTCGCGCTCTGCTGGGGGAGGAGCCAGCTCGGGTTCGTCAACAGCCGGACCGCCTCGATGCCCTCCAGCCGATCAGCGGCAGCCGAGAGCAAGCCGTTGTCCGGGCCGACGAGGACGTCGCCGCGCCGGGTGAGTATGCCGATCGGCCGGCGGTCCGTGCCAACCCCGGGGTCGACGACCGCCACGTGCACGCCCACCGGCATCCACGGCACGGCCGTCCAGAGCAGGTACGCACCGTCCCGAATCGCGAACTTCCGGACCGCGTGGCTGATGTCGACGATCTGGGCATCCGGCGCGATCGAGAGCATCACCCCGCGGCAGATCGCCGCGGCGCCGTCCGCGCCGAAATCGGTCAGGAAGCTGATGAAGGGCCGCGTCACGCGACGGATGGTAGACGCCGAGCTGGACGCCGAAACGGCGCCCGAATGGGTCGGACGCCGTCCCGGTGTCTGTTGCGACCCGAGGGGAGGAGAGTCCTCGGATCGCGGGGAAGTCAGGAGGTCTGGGAGCTCAGCGGCGTGGCGATCGTGCGGCGCCGCGTCGGGATCGTTCGTATTCGCCGGAGCTCGTCAGCCCGCCGCCGGACGATCGTTTCGACCTCGGCAACAGTCCAGCGAATGCCCGCGCTGGGGAGACCGCTGAGGTAGGCGGTCACGTTCGCCGCCTCGCCGGGCTCGAGTCCTCGCAGGAGGAGCGCTCGGTAGGTGGCTCGGATCTCGCTGTTGCGGCGGTCGTCCATCGGTTCGCTGACGCCCATCTCCGGCCCGGTCCGGCCAGGAAGCCCTGTCCGGTTCGGTGTGGCGATGGTGGGTCCGGGGCGGTCCGGTCGCGATGACCCGGGGGTACCAGGCCACCGGTACTTGCGGCTATCCTCGGCTGATGGAGGAGCGGGAGCCGGCGAAACGCGACCGAACTGCGCGATTGATGCGGGTGACGAGCCTGCTCGCCGCGCATCCCGCGGGCATGCGGCCCGGCGAGATCGCCGAGCGCCTCGGGATGTCCGTCCGGAACGTCTACCGCGACCTCCACGCGCTCGAGGGCGAGGTCGGGCTGCCGACGTGGTCCGAGAGCGGCCGCTGGGGCATCCTCGAATCGGCGTTCCTGCCGCCGCTCAAGCTGACCCTGTCCGAGGCGATGGCCGTCTTCCTCGGGGCGCGGTTGATGGTCCGCTACGCGGACAAGTACGACCCCGATCTCGCCTCCGCGTTCGAGAAGCTCGCCGCCGGCCTGCCGGAGACCCTTCGCGAGCACGTCGCGCGAACGCTCGACATCCTCCAGGACGCACCGCTCGACCCGCACTTCATCGAGCATGTCCGGCAGCTGACGCGGGCCTGGGCAGAGCGACGGGTCGTCGAGATCGAATACGAGGCCGCGGCCTACGAGGGCCGTCGCGGGGAGCGCAGCAGGCGGGTGGTCAGGCCGTGGCTGATCGAGCCGTCGCTCCAGACCCACGCCCTGTACCTGATCGGCTGGGACGAGGACCGGGACGGGATGCGGACCTTCAAGATCGAGCGCATTCGGGGCGTCAGCGTGACGCCGCGGGGGTTCGAGCTGCCGGAAGAGGGCGCGCTCGAGCGGGATCTGCGTCGCGGCTGGGACATCATCTCCGACCAGGATCCAGTCGAGGTCGTGCTCCGCTTCTCGCCGACGATCGCCGACCGGGTGCTCGAGACGACGTGGCATCCGCTGCAGCAGACCGAGCGCCAGGCCGACGAATCCCTCATCTGGCGGACGACCGTAAGCGGCGTGATCGAGATCCGGTTGTGGATCCTCTCGTGGGGCGAGGATGTCGAGGTGCTCGAGCCGGCCGAGCTGCGCGAGCAGGTCCGGACCATCCACGAGCACGCGGCCGCGCTGTACGGAGGCTGAAGAGTGGCGCGACACCCCTTCGCCGCCGTCAACCTGATCAGCGACCCGATCCACGGCTACGTCGAGCTCACGAAGCGACTCTCGCGGGAGGAATCGACCGCCGCGGGCCTGCCCGACGAGGACGTCGCCGAGGACGACCTGCTCGACACGGCCTGGCTCCAGCGGCTGCGCCGCATCAGCCAGCTCCAGAGCGCCCGCTGGGTGTTCCCGACGGCCGAGCATTCCCGGTTCACCCACGGCCTCGGCGTCATGCATCTCGCCGGTCAGTGGGCGCGGACGCTGTACCCGTCGCTGGGAGCCGCTCTGCCAGGGCTGGCGCCCGGCGAGGCGATCCCGTCCGAGGGGCTCGTCGTCGAGACGCTGCGCGTCGCGGGCCTGCTCCACGATGTCGGCCATGGGCCGTTCGCCCACTTCTTCGACGAGCGCGTCCTCGCGGCCTTTCCCGCCCCCGAGGATGCCCGCCGCGGAGGCGGGAAGCGCCTCTCCCACGAGGACCTCAGCCAGCTGATCATCGAGCAGGAGCTCGGTCCGCTGATTAGCGGCCTCCGCCGGGCGCCCGGCGCCGTGCCCGAGCGAGACGCGTTCGCGACCGGCGAGGCGATCGATCCCCGCTGGGTCTCGTTTCTCGTCTCGAAGCCGGCCCTCGCGGATCCGGCGATGCCGGCCTGGGTCCGCCTGCTCCAGCCGCTCCTATCGGGCGTGTTCACGGTCGACAACCTCGACTATGTCCAGCGCGACGCGTTCTTCACCGGCGTTCGGGTCGGAATCGACGTCGAGCGGCTGCGGCGCTACGCGTTCATCTCGGAGCGAGGGCTGACGCTGTTCGAGCCGGGCGTCGCGGCCCTCGAGGGTTTCCTGAACGCCCGGCTCCTGCTCTACCAGGCGGTCTACTTCCACCGAACGGTCCGGGCGATCGACCTCGATCTCGGCGAGGTCTTCGAGCCGTCGATCCATGCCCTCTTCGGCAACGACTCGCCGGCGGGCCGGCTCCCCGGCTATGCCGACCTCGACGAGTACGCGCTCCTCCACCAGGCGGCCCGCTGGGCCCGCGGCGAGGACGTCCTGGGTTCGGGCGACCGAGCCACGCCCGGCGACGGGCGCGTGTCAGCTGGAGTGGCCGACGGTTGGCGCGGCATCCTCCTCCGGCGCCCCGGCTGGCGCGCCGAGGCCGAGATGCGCGCGACCTACGAGGAGGGAGACTTTCCGGAGGCCGAGGTCGCGTCGCTCGAGCGGCCGGGCGACCAGGCGGCCGTCGTCGATCTCGCGATCGTCGATTCGCGGCCCGCAGCGGACGGTGCGCTGGCCATCGAGTCCAGAAACGGCGGGCCGATCGCCCTGCGCGACGCCCTCTCGCGGATCCCGGCCTTCGCCCTGATTGCGCGGCGGTACCGGCGCCCCTGAGGGTCAACGGCCACCGCTTTGCAGGTCAGTGGCCGTCGCCTGCGCCCCAGCCCCACGTGTTGAAACCGACCTTCGGGTCGGGCAGAACGAGCAACGGATCGACCCGGGCGATCTCGCCCGCCGGGATCAGCGTCCGCCGGACGATCGTCGGATCCGTCGTGAAGCGCCCGCTGGCGTCGGGGCTGAAGAGCCCGTAGTGCAGGTGGCAGCCGCTCGCGTGGCCGGTCGAGCCCTCGGTGCCGAGGAAGTCGCCGGCACGGACGACCTGGCCGACCTTCACGACGATCGAATGGAAGTGGGCATAGATGCTGCGATAGCCGTTGCCATCGTCGATGACGACGATGATCGCCAGCGTGCCCCACAGCTGGCCCTGGTCCAGGCGGGCATGGTAGGCGGCGAGATTCCCGAGCCAGCCGAGAGCGGCGTCTGTTCGCCGGCCGGCGGCGATGACCTTGCCGCCATGGGCCGCGACGATGTGGGCGCCGCAGAAGCTGGCGATGTCGATACCGTCGTGGAACCGCTGCCCCGCGACGACGAACGAGCCGCCGGCCGCCGGCCCGAACGCCAGCGTGATCCGGGCGTGCTCGAGCGGCCAGCGATAGCCGGCCAGGCTCGCGGGCGCGGCCGCCGACGCCACGACATCGGGGCGATCGCCAAGTGGATCGACGGGTCGCGCCTTCGCAGTGGCCGTCGCGCTTGCAACGTCGCCCGCGCGCGCGACGTCGCCCGCCCCGGATAGCCCCGAGTCCGCTCCGCGATCGACGATCGAGGTGGTCGCGGCGCCACCGGGCACGAACCGGCCGGCGAGCAGCGCCACGGCGACGATCGCGATCACGGGGCCGAGGAAGCGCCGCGGTCCACGCGGGATGCCGGGCGGGCGGTCCTTCGCGCTCGAATCAGCCGCGGTGATCCGGTGGGCGTGGGAGAGGTGCCGCCGCGAGCCTCGGAGCCTCATCGGTGATCAGCCTAGCCCTGAACGACAGGAAAGGTTCCCGGCGAGCCTATCCTCCGAGCGAGGAGGGAACCCGATGCCGATACGGTCCGGTTCTGGCTGCACGTCGAGGGTGCGGCCGCGCTGGTGGCCGGAGCCGCGCTCTATCACGCGCTCGGTGGCGACTGGCTCTGGCTGGTGCCGCTGCTGCTCGTGCCTGACGTGTCGATCGCCGGCTACGCGCTCGGCCCCACGACGGGCGCCTTCGTCTACAACCTCGTCCACAACTGGGCGGTCGCGCTGACGTTGATCGGCCTGGGCCTGTGGCTGCCCTCGACGCCGATCGAGATCGCGGGCGCGGTCCTGGTTGCCCACGTCGGGCTGGACCGGCTCGCCGGGTTCGGCCTCAAGCACACCACCGCGTTCAAGGACACGCACCTGCAGCGAGCGTAGAGCCGGCCTTGGCCTCGACGGGAGCTACTTGGCGCGCATCCGGTTGTTCTTCGGGTCGTGGGTCAGCTCGGCAAGCCCGAGCGCCTCGAGGAGCGGTGGCATGTACATCCCGAACCGGCCCCGGTAGCCCTTCCGCAGGCCATACCAGCCGCAACCACGGGGTTGCTCTCGCTGCGACCCCACGCCTCGATCGTCCCCTCGGCCGCCGGCTTCTGCTCGTCGGCCGCGCCGAGCGACATCCAATCGCCACGCGCCTTGAGCATCGCGTGGAGGTCGTCGATCGCCCGCAGGTCGTACTTGAGCGTCGTGCTGCCGACCTGGCAAACGATCGCCGTGTCGTCGCGATACATGGTGTAGTCGGACGTGCCGGGCGGGGTCTTCAGAACCCATGGATCCGCCTTCGTGCCGCTTCGGGTAGCCATTCGCGCCTCCCCGCCAGTGTGAGCCGCCCGATCGGCGCCAGATCGCGCCCGCCCTCCTCGCACGATACGCCGTAGCCGGGAGCCGTGATCGCCTGCGTTACCCTGTCGCTTCGCGCGCCCGTAGCTCAGCGGATAGAGCATCTGGCTTCGGACCAGAGGGTCGGGGGTTCGAGTCCCTCCGGGCGCGCTCTAACAACCTGCGGCAGAGCAAGGGCCAGGCCGTTCGAGTACGCGGCCGGCGTCAGGCGCGCCGCTACGATCGACCGACCCTTGACGACGATGCGGTCGTAGATCGCGTGCAGCAGGTCGGCCTTGGCCTCGCGGACATCTGCGTTGACCCACGTATCCGCCAGCACCCGCAACCACTGCACCGCCCGTTTCGCGGGCAGATCGCCGCGCGGGGCCGCATCCACCGTCGCCAGGTCGACGCGGAGCTGCCCGAGACGCTCGAGGTAGGCCGAGTCGT
>JBBRNM010000023.1:0-31624 GCA_038230295.1 Candidatus Limnocylindrales bacterium | reverse complement strand
TGTCGGAGGCGGGAGCAGCGAGCTCCTGCTGGTTGGCCCGACGGGCGATCCGATCGCCGCCGGCCTGCCGCTTGGTGCGGCTCGGCTGAGCCGCCAGCTCGTCCGCGGCGACCCGCCCGATGCGACCGAGATCGTCGCCCTCCTCGAGGAATGCCGGCGCGCGCTCGAGCTCGCGCCCGGCGGGTCGCCTGCAGAGATCGTCGCCGTCGGTGGGACCGCCTCGAACCTGCTCCGGATCGGTCCCGCGCTGCCGGGTCCGCTGCTGACCCGAAAGCGAATCGAACAGGCACTGACGATCCTCGCCGAGGCGCCGGCGGACCTGATCTCGAGCTGGTACAACGTTCGCCCGTCTCGGGCACGGGTCCTGCCGGCCGGTGCCGCGATCCTCCTCGCGGTCGCCGAGCGCTATGGGGCGGACGCCATCCGCGTCTCCCATGCCGGGCTCCGGGAGGGCCTCGTGCTGGCGGCGACGCACGCAGGCCCGACCTGGCACAAGGAGCTCGCCTGGCTAGCGCCCGGCTGGTCGCGCTGACCTCCTTCGGCGCCGAGGCTGGAGCCCGGCGGGGCTACAGCTCCGCGAGGACCCGGGCGAGCCGTTTCCGGAACGAGAGTGAGGTGACTGCGGCCCACGGCGGTCCGACTGAGTCGCTGAGTGCGACGACGAGGGCCTCCTGCTCTGCGAGATAGGACCGGACCGCGGCCGCCTGCGCCGGGGTCAGTGACTCGCCGCTCGCCTCGAGGAACTCGCGGGTCATGGCCGCGGCGACGTCAGCATCGTTCAGCTGGCCAAGGTGGTCCTGCAGCGCGGTGACGTCGGCGATCACGGCTGCGGCGTCGGGCGCCAGCGCCTCGCGAACGAACTCGATGGAGTAGCGCAGGCGCTTGGCCTCGATCCGGAGTCGATGGAGCGTCTCGGGCGGCGCGCCTTCGATCGCCCGCACGAACGCCCGAACACGCTCGTACGCGGCCAGGATCTGCGAGCCTGCCCGTTCCTGGACCGTGGTCGGCTCGATTCCCGGCGTCGGGGCGACGCCCGCCGCGTCGGTATCGACGAACTTGATGAAGCTCGTCAACCAGCGGCGATGGCGGGCCGAGTCGAGCTCGCGGACCAGCCCCAGGCGAGACGCTTCTCGCTTCGCTCGCCAGGCGACCTCGAGGGGATCGAGGTCTTGACGCCGGGGCGTCGTGAGCCGTTCGAGCTGGACGTCGAGGTCCCTGGTCGCCCCGAGCTTCGAGGCGACGACGCCGAGATCGTCGCGCAGCCGCCGGACCTTCGCACCGCGGAAGGCGTCGCCAAAGACGCGCCAGGCAGCGCGCAACCGGCGCGTCGCAACCCGCATCTTGTGCAGCTCCTCGGGGTCGATCCCGGCCCGGACGCCGGGCTCCCGGGCGAGCACCCGGGCCAGGTGGAACCGGAAGACCTTACGACCGGCGACGCTCATCGGATCGTCGGCGGTCACGCCGGGCGTCGGGCCGGTCTCAAGCCGCGGTTGCGAGCGCTCGATCCGGAGGCGTTGCGCCGCGGCCTCGGCGCGCGCCAGCTTCGAGGTCGTCGCCTCGGCGAGGAAGGCCAGTTGGGCGAGCGCGACGCCGAGCCGGTCGAGCGCCGCGGGATCACCGGACCGCAGCTCGACCTCGAGGACGTTCGACCGATCCGCAACCCGACCGTCCGCGCGGGTCACGACGCGGTCGAGGCTCACCTCCACCGCGACCCGATCGCTCTCGAAATCGCGCTGGCGGCGGCGCTGATCGAGCGTCACGACCGGCTCGAGCCGCTCATCCCCGACGATCTCGATGAGGCGGTCCCGGGCCGCCGACGGCGGCCACGCGGCGGGAGGAATGGTCGGGTCTGCGACGCCTTCGAGCTCGGGTCGACGATGGGCGGCTCCAGCGCCGCGTCGGGCGAGGCCCTTCAGGGTCATCGATGTGGTCCCGTCGATCCGCCGGAAGCGCGCCACCCAGCGAGCGGCCCGAACGCGCCCGGTCGCGGTGTCGACGTAGGTGTCCTCCATGAGGACGACTCGGGAGGGACCGATGGCCCGCAGGCCGCCGAGCTCCTCGGCCTCGACGAGCGCCCTCGCTGGCGCCGTCCGCAGGACGTCGAACTTGAGCTCGATCTCCTCGGGATCGCCGGCACCGACCTCCTCGGTCACGCCCAGGGCTCGAGCGAGCCCGCAACCGCGTGCGGTCGCCGCGGGCTCGCCGCGGCCGCGCGCTCGATGGTCCGCTCGCGGAGGAGTCGGTGCGTGTCGAGCGTGCCGGGCACGCCGTTGACCGCGTCGATCCGCCGCCAGACGCCGTCGGAGCCGAGGGTCCAGGCCCGGCGGTCGTCCTCGAGCATCGTCTCGAGGATGGCGTCGAGCTCGGCCTGCGCGTCGGGATCGTCGATCGGCACGAACGCCTCGACCCGTCGATCCAGGTTGCGGTCCATGAGATCGGCCGAGCCGATATACCACTCGGGGCTGCCCGCGTTCTCGAAACGCCAGATCCGGGAGTGCTCCAGGAACTCGCCAATGACCGAGCGAACGTGGATGCGACCGGACAGCCCGGGGACACCCGGGATCAGCGTGCAGGCACCCCGGATGATCAGCTCGATGTCGACCCCCGCCGCGGATGCCCGGTAGAGCGCTTCGACGCAGGCTCGATCGACGATGGCATTCATCTTCAGGACGATCCGGGCCGGACGGCCCGCCGTCGCGTGCTCGACCTCTCGATCGACGAGCTCCAGGAACCTGGTCCGAAGGGTCATCGGGGCGACGAGGAGCCGCCGGAACGTCCGCTGCCGCGAGAGCCCGGTGAGGATGTTGAAGAGGTCGCTCACGTCCTGCCCGATCTCGGGCCGGCAGGTCAGCAGGCCGAGATCGGTGTACAGCCGGGCCGTCCTCGGGTTGTAGTTGCCGGTCCCGATGTGGACGTACCGCCTGAGGATCGAGCCTTCGCGGCGGACCACGAGCAGCGTCTTTGAATGGGTCTTGAGCCCGACGAGGCCGTAGACGACATGGGCTCCTGCACGCTCGAGCTTGCGGGCCCAGGCGATGTTCGCCTGCTCGTCGAAGCGGGCTTTGATCTCGACGACGACGACGATCTGTTTGCCGAGCTCGGCCGCCCGAATGAGGTCGGCCACGATCGAGGACTCGCCCGACGTTCGATAGAGCGTGAGCTTGATCGTCAGGACGTCGGGATCGTCGGCCGCCTGGGCGACGAAACGCCCGACGCTCGCCGAGAAGCTCTCGTACGGATGGTGGACCAGGACATCGCCGGCGCGGACTGCGGCGAAGACGTCCGCCGGCTCGTCGTCGTCCGGCGGCAGCAGCCGGATCGGCGTGGCCGGCGACCACGGCGGTGTCCTGAGATCCGGGCGATCGAGGTCGGCGAGCTGCTCGAGGCCCGTCAGGTCGAGCATCCCCCGGACCTCGTAGGTCTCGGCCTCGGTCAGCCCGATTCCGCGAAGCAAGAGCTTGCGCGTCTGCTCCGGCATGGAGCGCTCGATCTCGAGGCGGACGGCCTCACCGAAGCGCCGCCGCCGGAGCTCCTCCTCGATCGCCAGGAGCAGGTCGTCAGCCTCGTCCTCCTCGAGCTCGAAGTCCGCGTTGCGGGTGACCCGGAACAGGTGGTGCTCGAAGATCTCCATGCCCGAGAACAGCAGGTCCAGGTTCGCCTCGATCACCTGGTCGAGGAGGACGAATCGATGCTGACTTGGCGCCTGGCCGTCCCTGCGATCCAGCTCGAGCAGGCGAGGCAGGACCTGGGGGACCTTGACCCGGGCGAACCGCCGCTCACCGGTCTCGGGATCGCGGACGCCGACGGCGATCGAGAGGGTCAGCGTCGAGATGTAGGGGAACGGGTGACCGGGATCCACCGCGAGCGGCGTGAGGACCGGGTAGATCTCGTCGATGAAGCGCTGTCGCAGCGCCGCATGGTCCTCGGGGATGGAGCCATAGCCTAGGACCTCGATCCCTTCGCTCGATAGCGCCTTCTTGAGGTCCTTGAAGATCATCGATTCCGCGGCGACGAGCTCGAGAATCCGCTCTCGGGCGGCGGCCAGCTGGGCCTCGGGCGTCGCCTCGTCCGCGAAGCTCGTGACCCGCCCCGCCCGGACCTGTTCCCGAAGCCCCGAAATCCGGACCTGGAAGAACTCGTCGAGGTTGGAGGCGAAGATCGAGAGGAAGCGAACGCGCTCCAGGAGTGGATTCCGATCGTCTCGCGCTTCGTCGAGGACGCGGGCGTTGAACTCTATCCAGGACAGCTCCCGGTTCAGCTGCCGGTTTCGTGGCCCCTTTCGCGCGCGAGGGCGCGGGACGGCACCGGCCGATCGAGCGGCAGCGGCGCTCTCGCGAGCGCGGCGAGCCGGGAGTGCGGTCATGATTCGGCGACGTAGCGCCGCTCGCCGGTGTCGGGATCGGCGAGGACGCGCATCTGGTGGCCGCTCGTGGGATCGAGGAAGACCTCGCTCGTCGGCCGAAAGCGCGGCTCGATGGGCTCGCCCGGTCTCTCGCCGCCGCCGGGTCCAGGCAGCGCATTCGAGCGTTCGGCCGCCGCTGACCGATAGCGCTGCCGCTCGGCCGCCACGACGACGACCAGGAACGCCCCAATCGCGACCCACTCGAGCCCGACGAGCCGGGCATCGGAAAACGTGGTGATGGCCACGAGGCCGAGCAACATCAGGACGATCCCGGCGGCAACGATCAGGCCGCGGACAATGGCGCCCATAGACGGCTACTCGATCGCCTGGGCTGCGCTCGGGTCGGCCTCGACGACGACGGCCGTCCCGTACGCGACGATCTCGGACATCGTGTTCGCGATCTCGCTGCTGTCGAAGCGCATCGAGATGACCGCGTTGGCCCCCATCAGCGTGGAGTTCTTGACGAGGCGGTCGAGCGCCTGCCGTCGAGTGTCCTCGAGCAGCTCGGTGTACTCGTGGATCTCGCCACCGCCGAGCGAGCGGAGGCCGGCGAGCAGGTTGCCGGAGAAGCCGCGGCTCCGGACGACGAGGCCGAAGGTCATGCCCTTGGTTTCGACGATCCGGTGACCGGCGATGAACGGCGCGGTGGAAACGATCATCGAGGAATCCCCCTATGCGCTGGCGGTGACACGGACGCGACGGCCCGTGCAATCGGCACATGGACAGCGATCGCGGAGCATCGTGAATGGGTAGTAGCCCGTATGGTGGCCGTCGGCCCATTCGGGGGCCAGCGCGTACGACCCGATCAGGTGCAGGTCGACGAGCCGGGTCTGGTCCGCGCTGAGGCTCGGGCCGCTGTCCAGCCAGCCCGGCATGCCCATCTCGCCGCGGCAGAACGCGCATGGGCAGAGCCAGCGCAGGCCGACCGCGTCGTAGGTCGAGGGATGGCCGTCCTGCCACTCGATCGCGAGCGTGCCGGCGCCACGGTCCAGGTGGATGCGCGCCGGCACGGTCGGGCTGGCGGCTGTGCTGGCGTCCGGCGAGTTGGTCACGGCGAGATTGTGCGCCATCGGCTCCTGGGCCTCCACAAGCCAAGACCCCGGGCTGGCCATGACCATCGGTTCACGGACGCCCGCGGAGGCGGCGCCGTATGCTCGCCGGAATGTCCCTGGTGATCGACGGCCTTGTCAAGCGATTCGGCGCCATCGTGGCGCTCGACGGCCTGGAGCTCTCGGTGCCGCACGGCCACGTGTTCGGCTTCCTGGGCTCCAATGGCGCGGGCAAGACGACGACGATGCGGATCGCGCTCGGCGTCCTGCGACCCGATGCCGGCTCGATCACCTGGAATGGCGTCGATCACCGTTCGCTGCCGAGGCCCACGTGGGGCTACCTGCCCGAGGAGCGCGGCCTCTACCCGAAGATGACCGTCCTCCAGCAGCTCGTCTTCTTCGCCGGCCTCCAGGGCGTCCCGCGCGACATCGCGACGCGCGAGGCTCGAGCCTGGCTGTTGCGTTTTCACGTCCCGGACTTTGCGGACCGCCGCGCCGAGGAGCTCTCGAAGGGCAATCAGCAGAAGGTCCAGTTCCTCGCCGCGGTGCTCCACGATCCGGAGGTGATGCTCATGGATGAGCCATTCACGGGGCTGGATCCGGTGAACATCGTCCTCCTCCGCGAGGCCATCCTGGACCTGCGGGATCGCGGCAAGACGATCGTCCTCTCCACCCACCAGATGGAGACGGTCGAGGCGATGTGCGAATCGGTCGCGATCGTGGACCACGGGCGGACCGTCGTCGCGGGCAGCCTCCGCGACGTCAAGCGCTCGACCGGACGGCGGATGGTCCTGATCTCGGTGGCCGGTGATCATCGCCTGACCTGGCTGGCGGGCGTTCCCGGCGCCCGGCTCCTGCGGCCCGGGATCGAGCGGTCGGAGATCGAGCTCGAGGCCGGCGTCGAGCCCGATGCCGTGCTGCAGGCGGCGCTCGCGTCCGGCGCGACGGTGACGCACTACGAGATCGCCGACCCCTCCCTCGAGCAGGTCTTCATCGAGCACGTCGGCCACCCGGCCGACGACGGCGCGCCGCGGGTCGCGAGTGACGGCACGGTCCGGCAGGCCCTTGCGAGAACCCCGCCACTCGTCGAGGACGAGGTCGCATGACCCCCGCGGGCCGGGTCGCATGACCCCCGCCGGCCGCGACGAGCGGCTGCTCCCGAACGCGCGCCTCGTGGCGGATCGCGAGTTTCGCGAGCGCGTCCGCAGCCGCCTGTTCGTCGTCTCGACGTTCCTCCTGGCGACGCTCGCCGTCGTCGTGGCCCTGACGCCGGTGCTCATCAAGGTCGCCGACCGGGGCACGACGACGACGATCGCGGTGGTCGCCAGCGACGACAAGCTGGCCGCGAACGCGGTCTCGATCATGGGCGGCGTGCTCAACGCCTCATCGGGCGACTCGAGCAAGGCCCTCGCCTATGCGTTCGTTCGCGCGGGATCGCCCGACACGATCGTCCAGGCCGTCTCGGACGGCACGTACGACGGCGCGCTCGTCGCGTCTCGCGAACCAAGCGGCCGGATCGCGTTCCGGTTCATCACGGGCGAGGGGATCGGGGCCGATCGGGCGCAGCTCGTGGGGGTTGGCGCGCTCGCGGTTGCCATCCTCGACTGGAACGCCGCGAACGGCGCGACCAACGCGACACCGTTCCTCGTCCCGAGCATGGACGTCGTGTCCGCCGCCGGGCCCACTGCCGGCGGTCAACCGCTCGCGGCCAGTGATCTCGCCGCGCGCCGGATCGTGGGGGTCGTCTTCGTGGTCCTGATCTTCATCACGCTCGTGATCTACGGCATGTGGGTCGCGGCAGGCGTGGTCGCCGAGAAGTCGAGCCGGGTCATGGAGATGCTCATCAGCGCGGCGTCACCGAAGCAGCTCGTCGTCGGCAAAGTCGTCGGGATCGGCCTCGCCGGCCTTGTCCAGTACGTGGCGATCCTGATTCCCGCGCTCGCCACGCTCTTCCTCGAAGACCGGATCTCGACCGCGCTGCTCGGTGCGACCTCCTCCCCCGGGGTCTCCCTGTCCGCGCTGAGCCCGGGCCTCCTCGCGGCGTATGGCGGCTTCTGGATCCTCGGCTTCGTGCTCTATTCCCTGATCTATGCCGCAGCCGGATCGCTCGTCAGCCGGGCAGAAGATCTCCAGGTCCTGGCCCTGCCGCTGAGCCTCGTGGCGATCGTCGGCTACCTTCTGGCCGTGCTCGCACTGTCGGGCGGGCTCACGCCGCTCATGCGAGTCGCCTCGTTCGTGCCGTTCTGGAGCCCGTTCGTGATGCTCACCCGGCTGACGGTCGGCCGCGCCGAGCCGTGGGAGATCGCGCTGTCGTTCGCGCTCCTCGTCGGCGGCATCGTCGTGGTCGGGATCCTGGCCGTCCGGGTCTACTCGGCCGGCGTCCTGCTGTATGGCCAGCGTCCGGGCATCCGGGCCATCGCCAGCGCGATCTTCCGGCCTGCGGCTTAGAAGTTCGAGACCGCGCAAACCCTTTCCGCGCGCCTCGCGAACCCTCCCGCGGCCTCCCCGGACCCTCAGCCGTTCCCGCCGCGTTCGTCGGCGAGGTCGAGCGGGAGCCGCCGGATCAGCGCCAGGACAGGAGCCGAGCGGCCGCCCGGGCCGGATTCGCCCGGCTCGCCGATGGCCCCGCCGGGTGCCGACAGCGAGTCGGCCGGCTCCGTGAGCCGTCGCTTCCTCGTCCCGGTCGGCCGAACGTCGACGGACCGCCAGAGCCGGCTGCGCACCCCGGGCAGGTAAGGGCCGGCGAGCTGGCGAGCGCGAATCCCCGCCAACCCCTGGGCGCTCACGGCCGCGAAGAGTGCCCGACCTTCCTCCGCGATTGCCGGCACCGCCACGACCTCGTCGCCCGGGCGGAGCACGCGTCGCAGCGTTTCGCGCCGCTTCTCGAGCGGCACGCTCAGGAGGGAGCGGCCGTCGAGATGCAGGAGGTCAAACGCCAGGTAGGCAAGGGCGCGGCCCGGTTCGCCACGGATGCGCCGGTCGAGCTCATCGTGGTCCACGCGGCCGGTCGGATCGACGACGACGATCTCGCCATCGAGCACGGCCGAGCGCGCGGCGACCCGCATCGCGAGGCCGGCGAGATCCGGCGGGACGGGCTCGATCGGCAGGCCGTCCTCGCCGACGAACGTGACGTCGCCGCTGCCTGCCTGTTCCGCGGGGCCGATCAAGGCCAGAGCGCGCAGGCCGCCCCAGACCGGCTCGAACAGGTGATCCGGCGAGTCGAACGGCTCGGGCAATGGGCGTGCGAGCATCGGCCGGAGGGTCGACGGCAGGTTCGGCAGCGCCGGCTCCAACCGCAGCGAGAGCTGGTCCGTCATCGCCGCGCGATGGTAGTCGCTAGACTCCGGGTCGTCGCGAATCGCGGCGCCGATTTCGGTCCCGCGCCCAGGTTTCGCGCCCCAGGTATCCGCGCGCGACCGACCCAGCACCAGCCGGAGGGATCGACGCTTGGCTGCCAGCCCAACTCGCGCTCCACGCCCCGACGACCTGTACCGGCTTCGGATCCCGACCGATCCCCGCCTGTCCCCGGATGGCTCGGCCGTGACGTTCACCGTGCAGCGCGTCGGTCCGGCGTTCGACCGGTACGCGACATCCATCTGGATCGCGCGCACGAGCGGCGACGAGCCGCCGCGGCAGCTGACGATCGGGGCCCGTCGCGACGGCCATGCCCGCTGGTCGCCGGACGGCAAATCGATCGCCTTCCTCTCGGATCGGCGGGCTGCGGTCGAAGAAGAGCCCGGCGTCCCAAAGGACCGCGAGGACGGGACCCAGATCCATCTGCTGCCGGCCTCGGGCCCCGGCGAGGCGCGGCGGCTGACGGACCTGCCGCGCGGCGTCGACGACTTCAGCTGGTCGCCGGACGGCCAGCGACTCGCGGTGCTGTCCGCGTCCCGGGCGACGAGTCGCGAAGCCGACAACCGGGCCCGTCGCCGGCTCGGGGAGGCCAAGCCGGGTGAGCCACCCGCGAGCGACTACCGGTTCTTCGACCGCCTCCGGTACCAGGAGAACGGGGCCGGGTTCACGGCGAACCGCAAGGCGCAGCTCTGGCTCGTTGATGCCGGGAGCGGCGAAGCGCGCCGGCTCACGAACTTCTCGAACGGCGTCGACTCGGTCGCGTGGTCGCCGGACGGCCGGCGGGTCGCCGTCTCGACCGCCCAGACGCGGGGCGCGGATCTCGCCACGCGATCCCGGATCGTGACCGTGGATGTCGAGAGCCGCGAGACCGTCACCGTCGCGCAGCGGCCTGACGGCGTGTATTTCGCCCCGGCCTGGCTGCCGGACGGAACGTCCATCGCGGTCATCGGCGCGCACGTCCCGACCGCGTTCTACCGCCTGGACATCCACGTGTTCCCGGCAGATGGCTCCGACGCCGGACGCGGGCGCGACCTCTCGTCGCGGCACGACGTGATGGCGTCCGCGACGATGAACAGCGACCTCACGATCGGCGAGGGGGCTCGGCTCATCCCCACGGCGGACGGCCGATCACTGCTGTTCGAGGCCCCCCATCGCGGCGCGATGGATCTCTGGCGGATCGGTGTCGAGGACGGCGAGCTCGAGCGGCTCACCGACGAGCAGCACTACCTCTCGAGCTTCGATGCGGTCGCCCTCCCGGACGGCAGGACCCGCGTCGCCGCGATCCGCTCGACCGCGGTCGAGCTGCCGGACGTGCATGTCAGCGATCTCGGTGGTGCCGGCGCGATCACGTCGGCGCGCCGCCCGCTCCGCCTGCGGCGCCTCACCGACCTGAACCGCAGCGTGCTCGACGAGGTCGAGCTGCGAGCCCCGATCGAGAAATGGGTCGAGGTCGATGGCTGGCACGTGCAGGCCTGGCTCATCCCCGGCGGTGTCGGCAAGGTTGGCGGCGGCAAGAGCGGCGACGGCAAGTCGCCGGGCATCCTCGAGATCCACGGTGGGCCGCACACGCTCTACGGCTGGAGCCCGTTCTGGGAGTTCCAGCTGCTCGCCGGTTCGGGGATCTCCGTCCTCTATGCGAATCCCCGCGGCTCCGAGGGTTACGGGCTCGCGTTCAACGAGGCTAACCGCGGCGACTGGGGCGATGGCCCGATGCGCGACGTCATCGCCTGCGTCGATGCGTTCGTCGCCGATGGGCTCCTCGACCCGGACCGGCTCGGGGTCACCGGCGGCTCGTACGGCGGCTACCTGACGAGCTGGATCGTCGGCCATGACGATCGCTTCAAGGCGGCGATCACGTGCCGCTCGGTCAACGACATGCCGATGCTGTTCCTGACCGGCGACATCGGCGGCACGGACTGGTCCGAGTACGAGTTCGGCGCCTATCCGGCCGAGGACCCCGAGCTGTTCCGGTACCTCTCGCCGATCACCTACGCCGACCGGATCCACACGCCCCTGCTCATCCAGCACTCCGAGCGGGACCTGCGGACGACGATCGGCCAGGCCGAGGCGATGTTCTCGGTCCTCCGTCGCCTCCGACGCCTGGTCCGGCTCATGCGCGTCCCCGACGAGTCCCACGAGCTGACCCGCTCCGGGACACCATGGCGGCGAGTCGAGAACCTGGTCCAGGTGGAAGCCTGGTTCCGCCACTTCCTCATCGCCCGAAAGCGCGGCCTGCCCCCGATCCCGAAGACGCGCCACGGCATCTGAGCCGCCTGGACCGCCATCCGGCCAGCGCCCTGGCCCGGTGTATCCTCACCGTCCGATGGCCGTCCAGCGACCTGACACCCTCTCCCGCGAGCGCGCCGGCGAGCTCGTCCGAGCGTTCGCCGGTGGTCGCCCGGGGGCGCTCGGGACGGTTCTCGGCCGGGTCACCGCCGTCGACCAGGTCGGCGTCCAGGAGCGGGTCGCGAGCCTGCAGCGACGGTCGATCAAGAAGGCCTCGAAGGTCTGGGCCCTCGACCTCGCGATCCGGATGATGGATCTCACGACCCTCGAAGGCCGTGACACGCCGGGCAAGATCCGGGCGCTGTGCGCGAAGGCCATCCATCCCCAGCCCGGCGACCCGACGATCCCGTCCGTGGCGGCGGTGTGCTGCTACCCGGCCCTCGTCGCCGATGCCAAGGACGCGCTGAAGGGCTCGAGCGTCAAGGTCGCCAGCGTCGCGACCGCGTTTCCGTCGGGCCAGTCGTTCCGGTCGATCAAGATCGCGGAGGTTCGCGAGGCGATCGAGGCCGGCGCCGACGAGATCGACATGGTCATCGACCGGGCGGCTTTCCTGTCGGGCGACTACGGCGCCGTCTTCGACGAGGTCGTCGACGTCAAGGATGCCTGCGGCGAGACGCATCTCAAGGTGATCCTCGAGACCGGCGAGCTCGAAACGTTCGACAACGTCCGGCGGGCGAGCATCCTCGCGATGGCGGCCGGCGCGGATTTCATCAAGACCTCGACGGGCAAGGTGACACCGGCCGCGACCCTGCCGGTCACGCTCGTCATGCTGGAGGCCATCCGCGACTTCGAGAAGGCGACCGGGCGGGCGGTCGGGATGAAGCCGGCAGGCGGGATCCGGACCGCCAAGGAAGCGATCCAGTACCTCGTGGTCCTGTACGAGACCCTCGGGCCGCGCTGGATGACCCCCGAGCGATTCCGCTTCGGCGCGTCGAGCCTGCTCAACGACGTCCTGATGCAGATCGAGAAGGAACGAACCGGCGCCTACCAGGGCCCGGATCACTTCACCCTGGATTAGGCGCTGCCGCGAGGGCCAGGCGCGGGGCCTCTACTCGACGGCGCCGAACACGAGGGCCGCGTTGAGGCCGCCGAACCCGAATGACGTCGAGAGCACCCGGCGGTACGTTCCGGCGAGGCCTTCCGGCAGGACCAGTGGCACCTGTTCGGCCACCTCCGGATCGAGATTCGCGAGATTGACCGTCGGCGGCGCCCAGCCGTCGCGGATGACCAGTGCGCAGATCGCGGCTTCGATGGCGCCCGAGGCACCGAGCGGATGGCCGTACAGCGCCTTCGTGCCGCTCATCGGGACGGTCGATGCTCGGTTTCCAAGAGCGAGACGGATCGCGCGCGCCTCGGCGACATCGCCGATCGGCGTGGACGAGGCGTGGGCGTTGACGTAGTCGATCTCGGCCGGTTCGACGCCCGCATCGGCCATTGCAATCGTGGCGGCCCGCGCCGCCTCCCGGCCATCGGCTCGAGGCTGGACCATGTGGTGCGCGTCCGACGTCGCGCCGTAGCCGAGGATCTCGGCGTACGGCCGGGCGCCGCGGGCCTCCGCGATGGCAGCTTCCTCGAGGATGAGCAGCGCGGCCCCTTCGCCCATGACGAAGCCGTCGCGGGCCGAGTCGAACGGCCGGGCGGCCCGATCGGGGCGATCGTTCGAATGCGACGACAGCGCGCGAATGATGTCGAACGCCCCGAACGCGAGGGGACTGAGCGGAACCTCCGCGCCACCGGCCACCGCACCATCGATCGTGCCATCCCGAATTGCTCGGAAGGCCTCGCCGAGGGCCACGGCGCCGGACGCGCAGGAGTTCGCGGTCGAGAGGATCGGGCCGCGGACGTCGAGGGCGATGCCGAGGTTCGCCGGAGCCGCGCCGCCGAACACGGCCAGCGCGAGGTTCGGGGCGACGGTCCGGATGCCACCCGCGAGATAGCGCTCGTGCTGCGCCTCCGCGTAGGCAATGCCGCCAAGCGCGCTGCCGAGGTAGATGCCGATACGCTCGCGCGCCGCCGATCCCGAGGAACCCGGAGCGAGACTCGCGTCCGCGAGAGCCAGCTGTCCCGCCACCAACCCGAACTGGCTGAACCGCTCGAGCTGCCGCGCGGTCTTGGGTGCCATGTGATCGAGCGGGTCGAAGTCGTCGACCTCCGCGGCGACCTGCGAGCGAAACGCGGATGGATCGAAGCGATCGATCCGGCGAACCCGCGACCGGCCGGCTCGGACGCCGTTCCAGAACGCCGCTCGGCCCGTACCAACCGGCGTGATCATGCCGAGGCCGGTGATCCAGACGCGTCGCCGTTCGCTCATGAGACCGCGCTCGATGGATCGGCGGCGGCCGCGCTCGCTGCCTCGGCGATCGACTTGAACGCGGCGAGTGTCCGGCCGGCGATCGGTCGGATGAACAACCGGTCGATGAGCCGTGCCCAGGGTTCGATTCGCGGCGAGAAGTCGTGCTCGATCGAGACCCGGCAACCGTCGACGGTGGGCTCGATGCGCCACGTCACGTCCATGCCGCCCGTCGCGCCGCCGACGTGCCGAAATCGCAGGCGGGACTCCGCGGGCTCGCTCCACGTGATCGCGCGCCACGCGACAGGCACACCAATGCCAAGCCAATCGACGAGCGGCCGGACCGCGACGAATCGGGCCACGGCCGCGCGGTCATCGCCGCGCCGGACGACGGTGACCGAGACGTAGTGGGGGAGCAGTCTCGGCCAGCGTTCCACGTCGCGCGCCAGCAGGAAGACGAGCTCCCGCGGCGCCGCGACCTCGATCGAGATGGTCGACCTCATGGCCGCAGGAGCGCGGCGAGATAGCGCGGATCGAGCGCTCGATTCGCGGGTGCGAGGTCGCCCATCACCAGGCTCATCGTCTGGCGCAGCGTCGCTCGAGATGCGAGGCGTCGGGCCGCATAGCCAAAGAGCGGCGGCCGGACCAGGAAGGCCTGGACGATGCGGCTCACGCGGTCCTTCGGTCCGAACCGGGCATGCATCGCCCGGTCGTACTGGAAGAGTGCCCGCGAATCTCCGGCGGCGACGGCCGTGACGATCGCCTCGGACGCGAGCTCGGCGGACACGATCGCGCGATGGAGTCCCTCGCCCGTGAACGGGTCGAGGAACCCGGCCGCGTCGCCGACGAGGACCCAGCCCTCACCGCCTCGGCGCGTCACCCGATGGCCGAGTGGCGCGATGCCGGCGATCGGATCGAGGGGCTGCCACTCGAGCGGCGGACCGTCGTCGGTCGGCAATCGCTCGATGATTCCGCGTGCGACCTCGGCGGCACCCTGGGTTCGAAGCATCTCGGACCACGATCGACCGACCACGATTCCGACGTTCACTCGACCGCCCGGAACCGGTGCGAGGCCGACGTAGCCGTCGTCGATGACCACCATCCGGGCGTCGTGCGGCACGACGCCCATCGGATCCGGAAGGTGGAAGCTCAGCCCGACGCGCGGCCCGAGCGGCGACCGCCGATCGACACCGGCTGCCCGGCCGACGACCGAGCGAAGGCCGTCGGCTCCGACGGCGACTCGGGCATCGACCCCCTCCATGGCTCCCGCGAGGACCAATCGCTGGACACCGAAGGGATCGCCCGTCACCGGGTCGAGCTCGACGCGCTCCACGTGGGCCCCGAGCCGGACGTCGACGCCGGCCGCCGCGGCCCCGTCCAGCAGCAACTTGTCGAGCGCGGCGCGGTCGATCCCGACCGCGGAACGCTCGAGCGAGCCGGGGCCCGAGCTGGCGCCCGAGCCCGAGCCGCCGTAGGTCAGCCGGAACGACGCGCCGTCCCGTGTCTCGACCCGCATCGCCGGGATCGGCCGAAGGACGCGGGCGAGGTCGGGTTCGCCGAGGCCAACCCGACGCAGAGCTGCCGTTGCCGCCGGCGACGTGAAGACCCCGCAGGCACGCCATCGCCACGTCGAGCTGCGCTCCAGGAGCGTCACCCCGAGGCCGGATCGAGCGAGCAGGGTTGCGGTGATCGCGCCGGCCGGCCCGCCGCCGATAACCGCGACGTCCGCGACCGCCGCCGTCATGCAGGCACGGCAGCGATCGCCCAGCGGTGGCCCATGAAGCCGATCTCCTCATCCACGATGCGCAGGCCGGCCGCAGTCACCAAGGTCCGAGCCTCTGCCAGGGAATACGCTCGGCGGACCGAGAGCGGACCATCGTGCCGCGTAAAGCGATTGCGGGTGATCGCGTGGAGGAGGAGCCACGCGCCGATCCAGTTGAGGCGCCCGCGGGCAAGGTCGTTGAGGACGATCCCGTGCCGGGCGACACGCGCCATCTCGCGGACGAGCGCCGCAGCGTCGGTGGGTTCCAGGTGGTGCGCGACGAGCGAGGCATGGGCGACGTCGAATGAGTTGTCGTCGAACGGCAGCGTCCGCCCGTCAGCGATGCGGACCCTGAGCTCCTCGGTCGCCAGGATCGCGGGACGTTCGCGAGCAGCCGCGGCAAGAACCTCCGGCCGGTTGTCGATGCCGAGGACCGATAGCCGGCGACCCGCCCCCTGCCATGCCGCGATCAGGCCCATCGGGATATCCGCCCCGCCGGTGCCGACGTCGAGCAGGCTCACCTCCCGATCCCGCGGCGCCGCCGCCGCCCCGATGAGGGCATCGATCGCCCGTCGACTGAGCGCGAGGCCGCCCAGGAACCGGTTGATGCGCCGGAGGTCGCGGAGGTTGCCCTCGAGGACTCGGTCGTCGGTCAGGTCGCCGTCGAGAAGCTCCCGAGCGCCGGCGAGTCGCTGCATCCCGCCATGATGCGCGGCCCCGACCGAGCGGGCCGCGGTCAGACGTTCGCCGTCGCCATCTCGGCGATCCCGTCGAGCCGTCGGATCCCTGACACGTGGCGGGCGAGGAAGTCGAGCACGACCCCCGTCTGCTTGACCCGTTCGTCGATCTGGAACGGCGCGTGGCCCGTTGGGAAGAGGTACAGCTCGTGGGGATGGCTGCGGGCCGCGAGCCGATCCGTGTAGAGCAGCACCTGTCGGATCGGGCAGCGGCTGTCGTGCTCGCCGGCCAGGAACAGGATCGGCGCCGTCACCCGATCGACGTACGAGATCGGGGAGCGCTCCTGCATGAGCTCGGGCACCTCGGACGGTGCGCCGCCGAGGAGCGCTCGGTCATATGCCTGGAGGAGCGGGGAGAGCTCTTCGTAGCCCGCTGCGTAATCGCCAACGGGGACGCCGGCCACGCCGGCCAGGAACCGCTCCGGGTGCATCCCGTGGGTGAGCAGCGTGATGTAACCACCCCATGACCAGCCGGCGATGACGGCCCGATTCGGATCCGTCCAGGCGTGGGCGACCAGGTCGTCGAGACCCGCGAGGATGTCCTCGACCTCCGGCCAGCCGATGTTGCCGACGAGCGTGTCGCGCCACGCGGCCCCGAACCCGATGGAGCCACGGTAGTTCAGCATCGCGACCTGGAAACCCGCATCGACATAGGCCTGGACGTCGGGCGCCCAGCGATCGAGGTCGACCGAGGTTGGACCACCGTGGATGAGCATCAACGTGGGCCACGGGCCGGGGCCGTCCGCCGGATCCGGCTCGATTCGCCAGCCGTGGACGGTCTGGCGATGCGGATTCGCGAACTCCCAGGGCACGAACGGCCGCCCGGGCGGCCCACCCGCGGCCTCCAGGATCGGCTCATTGCGCCCGACCTCGAGAAGGACGCCCGGATGCTCGCCTCGCTGGAGGCGATACCAGACCTTGCCGTCCGGACGGACCCGCGCGCCCGTCGTGCTGCCCTCGCGGCTCGGGAGCGTGGTCAGCTTCCCATCGGCGAGGTCGTAGCGGTGGAGGTGGTGCCGGCCGCCCTGGAGCTCCACGAGCAGCACCGCGCTGCCGTCCGGCCACCAGTCCGCGACCTCGGTGAAACGCTCCCAGGGGACGACGATGTCCGTGACCTCGCCGGTCGAGGTATCCCAGATCGCGGGCGCGCGCTCACCGCGCCGCTCGTGCCCGATCGCCAGCCGCGGATCGCCCTCGAGGGGTGACCAGGCGAAGGCGTTGAGGGCCTTGCCCTCGTCCCGCAACTCCGCGACGGTCGCGCCCGTGCGGGCGTCGACAACGCGAAGGGCCTGGTGGAGCAGGTCGCCATGATCGGCATGCTCGAGGCAGAGGCGGGTCTCATCGGCCGACAGCGCCCCGAGCTCGACGCCGCCCCTGACCATCGCGTTGGCACCGCCGAGCTCGATCGACTCGGGGCTTTGGGCAATGAGGCGCGCCGGTGCGCCGCTCTCCGAGGTGAAGACCTTGAATCCCTCGCGATCGGAGATCGCGGCGATCGTCCGTTGGCGGCCGAGAGCGATGCCCTGGTCCCAACCGATCGGCAGGCCCTCGACGAGGGGTTCGGCGACGCCGCCGGTGAACGGTGCCGCGACGAACGTCCCCGATTCGTCGCCAGTCGTGTCGCGATGCCAGACGACCCAGTCGCCGTCGCCACTGACCTCGCCGGCCACGAGGCCGACGGGCTCACGCGTGATCTGGCGGCGTTCCCCGGTCTGCAGGTCCCAGCTGTGGAGCTGGTAGATCCCGCTCTCGGAGCTGACGTAGACCAGTCGGTCCGGTGCATGGCGAGCCCATGTCGGGAAGCCCACGACCGGCGCCCGGTAGCGGCGCTGCCACAGTGGGCTTGCTTCGGTCACGCCGGGAGGATACGGGGCCATCGCCGACTGCACAGTGGGGCGTTGTCCCTATGCCTGGATTTCGACCGAGATCGTCCCGCGCAATGGTCAAGCCGTCGCGGGCGCTGGTACCTCGGCGTTGCCCGGGGCCGGACGTGGCTCGGAGGTCACGTCGATGCCGCCGAAGACCGCGAAGCCATCGATGATGAGGACGGGACCGGCCGCCTCGACCTCGCTCGTCTCGCGTCGATCGCCGACGCCACCGAGGAAGGCAACGACGCGCTGCTCCACCCGCCACGTCTCAGGGACGATCAGCTGGATGCCACCGAAGAGGGCCCGGACCGTGAGGCGCGCTCCGTCTGGGTCGAGCGTCGCACCGCGGAGGTCGATCTGGCTGCCGCCGTACCAGGTCAGGACGGAACCGCGTCGGAACGCGGGGGCCGTGCTCGCGAAGTCCACGCCGTCGAAGATCGTGACGAGGTCGAACTCGTTGTCGGTCTCCGTGCTGCTGGAGATCATCCGTTGCTTCGCGAACGCGGCTACGACCGCCGCCGCGATCGAGCTGAGGATCACGAAGCCGAACGTCAGGCCGAGGATCGAACGAATGGTGCGCATGGGGAGCTCCCTCGAGAGGGGCCGCCGGGCCGGGAATCGGTTTCTTGAGTGCCATAATGCGCCTGATGGCCACCGAACAGTCGCGGCTGCTCCCCTGGTCGGGCGATCGCGCCGCCGCGGGTTGGGGTCTCGGCGACGGCCAGGCGATCCCGTGGGAGTACGCCCCGGCGCCCGAGTCCCGGGACGTCGTCACGATCAGGTCGCGCTACGGCCTGTTCATCGACGGACGCGAGGTCCAGGCCTCCGATGGCGGCGTCTTCTCGACGGTGAACCCCGCCACCGAAGAGATCATCGCCGAGGTCGCGAAGGCGACTCCGGCCGACGTGGACCGGGCGATCCGCGCCGCCCGCCGCGCCCAGAAGACCCGCTGGGGCTCGCTCCCGGGCCGCGAGCGGGCGAAGTACCTGTTCCGCATCGCGCGCCTGCTCCAGGAGCGGAGCCGCGAGTTCGCCGTGCTCGAGACGATGGACTCCGGCAAGCCGATCAAGGAGAGCCGCGACGTCGACGTGCCGCTCGCGGCGGCCCACTTCTGGTACTACGCCGGCTGGGCCGACAAGCTCGAATACGCGTTCCCGGGCCGGGTCGCTCGGCCACTGGGCGTGGCCGCCCAGGTCATCCCGTGGAACTTCCCGCTGCTGATGCTCAGCTGGAAGATCGCGCCGGCCCTTGCGGCCGGGAACACCGTCGTGCTGAAGCCGGCCTCGACCACGCCCCTCTCCGCGCTGCTCTTCGCCGAGGTCTGTCGCCAGGCGGACCTACCAGCTGGCGTCGTGAACATCATCCCGGGGCCCTCCGACATCGGAATGCACCTTGTCAGTCACCCCGGCGTGGACAAGGTCGCGTTCACGGGCTCGACAGCGGTCGGCAAGCTCATCCAGCGGGCCGTTGCGGGTACGGACAAGGGCCTGACCCTCGAGCTCGGTGGGAAGGCCGCGAACATCGTCTTCGAAGATGCCGCGCTCGACCAGGCCGTGGAGGGCATCGTCAACGGCATCTACTTCAACCAGGGCGAGGTCTGCTGCGCCGGCTCGCGCCTCCTCGTCCAGGAATCGATCGCGGAGACGATCACGGAGAAGCTCAAGGACCGGCTCGGAACGATCCGGGTCGGCGACCCGCTCGACAAGAACACCGACGTCGGTGCGATCAACTCGCGGGCCCAGCTCGAGAAGATCACGGAGCTCGTCGCCGCCGGGGTCGCCGAGGGCGCGGACATGTACCAGCCAGCGTGCGACCTGCCCGATCGGGGCTACTTCTTCCGGCCCACGCTGTTCACGAACGTCGCCCAGAGCCATCGGATCGCGAAGGAGGAGATCTTCGGCCCGGTCCTGTCGGTGCTGACGTTCCGGACGCCCGATGAGGCGGTCGAGAAGGCGAACAACACGCCCTACGGCTTGTCGGCGGGCGTGTGGACGGAGAAGGGGAGCCGGATCCTCTGGATGGCCCGCAAGATGCGGGCCGGCGTCGTCTGGGCCAATACGTTCAACCGGTTCGACCCGACGTCGCCGTTCGGTGGCTACAAGGAATCGGGCTTCGGGCGCGAGGGCGGCATGCACGGCCTGCACGCCTACGTCCGGCTCGAGGACCGCTGACGTGGCCACGCGAAAGCCCGCCGTGAAGTCGCTCACGGTCGCGAAGTCGCCCGCGACCGCCTCGGACGCTGATCGGATCGAGGTCCGCAAGACCTACAAGCTCTACATCGGCGGCGCCTTCGCGCGGACCGAGTCCGGTCGCTCGTATCTTGTATCGGGCGCCGACGGGAGCCCGCTCGCGAACGCGAATCGCGCGTCCCGCAAGGACCTGCGCGACGCCGTGCGGGCCGCGCGCAAGGGCTTTTCCGGCTGGGCCGACCGGACTGCAATGAACCGCGGCCAGGTCCTCTATCGGGTCGCGGAGCTGATGGAGGGCCGTCGAGATCAGTTCGCCGAGGAGGTTCGCCAGGCCGAAGGCGTGAGCGTCGCCCGGGCGCGAGAGATCACCCTGCGGGCGATCGACCGCTGGGTCTGGTACGCGGGCTGGGCCGACAAGATCGCGCAGGTCCTCGGTGCCTCGAACCCGGTCGCCGCGGACTACTTCAACTTCACGATCCCGGAGGCGACCGGCGTCGTCGGCATCGTCGCATCGGAGACATCCTCGCTCCTCGGTCTCGTCTCGCGGCTGGCGCCGCCGCTCGTGACCGGCAATGCCGTTGTCGTCCTCGCGTCGGAGACGCGGCCACTGCCGGCGATCACCCTCACCGAGGTCCTCGGAACATCGGACGTACCCGCGGGCGTCGTGAACGTCCTGACTGGCCGCAAGCGCGAGCTCGTGCCGGTCCTGGCGGCCCACGTCGACATCGACGCGCTCGATGTCTGGGGTGTCCCGGACGAGCTCAGGACGGACACGGAGCTCGCAGCCGCCGACAGCGTGAAACGGATCGCGCGACGCCCGCGCGGCGTAACCGACGCCCGCTTCGACTGGCTCGACGATCGCGCCAGCGAGCGACCCGAGTGGATCGCCGCATACCTCGAGATGAAGACAGTCTGGCACCCGATCGGCGTCTAGGGTCGCCAGGGGGAGATGCATGACCGCCATCATCGAGACCGAGCGCCTGACGAAGTCGTACGGTCCACATCGAGGCATCGTCGACGTGGACCTCGTGATCAACGAGGGCGAGGTCTTCGGATTCCTCGGGCCGAACGGAGCCGGCAAGTGGCCTCTGCTGTCGGTCTCGGGGATGGCCCGCCGCGACGTGGGGCGCCAGCCGTGGTGCTTCGAGACGCTTGCTGGCACCTGGCGAGTAACAAGGCGAGACCTCGGGTGTTGTAGCTCACCGGCGGCTGATGGTCCGAGTGGTACAAGGGCCCGGCGTCGCTCGGGGGACTGATCACGGCCACGTTCGAACGATCTGGTCCGAAGGCGCGACCGACGTACGGACGCCTCCCAACCTAGTCCAATCCCGATCTCGAGCATCGCCTTCACCTCAGCCGATTGTCCGCGGTCGAAGGATTGACAGCCAATGCACTGGGGCTAGTCTGAGCGAGCCGCGGCCCGAGCGTCCGATCTGGATGCCCCGCGGGAGGAGGACCCGATGCCCAAGTACCTGATCACCGGGAGCTACACCGCGGAGGGCGCGAAGGGTGTCCTCAAGGAAGGCGGCAGTGCCCGACGAGCGGCCACCGAGAAGCTCGTGAACTCAGTCGGTGGGAAGCTCGAGGCATACTACTTCGCGTTTGGGAACGACGACTTCTACCTGATTGCTGACCTGCCGAGCAACACTGCCGCGGCCGCCGCGGCGCTCACGGCAGGGGCGAGCGGCGCGGTTCAGACGCGGACCATCGTCCTCATCACGCCCGAGGAGGCGGACGCGGCGACGAAGCTCTCGCCGACGTATCGGCCGCCCGGCGGCTGAGCGGCTGAGCGGCCCGGGCGGCCGTCTCGGCCGTCCGTCTCGGCCGTCCGGATTGACGTGTGGGGCAAACGGCGGCGATGCCCTGCCGCGGAGCCAGGGGCCCTCGCCGCGCGGATTGACCGAGCGCGTTCAAACCTCAGGTCGCCCCGAAACGACCATGTGGATGCGGCCGGAATCCGCTCGATAGACTCCGCGAGTGCCGCCTCTCGCCGTTGGCCTTGTGCTGGTCGCCGCCGGGCTGCATGCCGCCTGGAACGTCCTGCTCAAGACGTCCGGCGACACCCTCGGAACGGCCGTCCGACTCCAGGCGCTCGGGACCGCGATCCTCGTCCCGGTCGGCATCGCCGGCTGGTTCCTGGCCGGCCATCCGGCGATCGACCCGGGCGGCGTCGGCATCGCGCTCGTCTCTGGGATTCTCGAGGCCGCGTACTTCATCTTCCTTGCGGCGGCCTATGCCCGTGGTGACCTCTCGCTCGTCTACCCGCTCGCCCGCGGGAGCGCACCGCTGCTCGCGGTCGTCGTGGGCGTTGCGCTGCTCGGGGAGTACCTTTCGCCTGGCTCGCTCGCCGGCGTGCTCTGCCTCCTCGCCGGCATCCTACTTGTGGCCCGGCCGTGGCGGGCACTGCGGGACACTGGGCGAGAGCATCGCGGCGCGATCGGGTTCGCCCTCGCCACCGGCGCGACGATCGCGGCGTATTCGGCCGTGGATCGAGTCGGCGTCCGGGTCATGGCGCCGTGGCTGTACGGCACGATTCTCGCGGTCTTCGCCACCGTGCTGCTGGGGACGTCGGTCTTCCTGGGGCGACGGCTTGGCGTCCTCGCGCCCGCGCCCGAGAGGCCCGCAGGCGCGCCGGGCGGGCCCCGCCTGCGGCGGCGCGACGCGGCGGCCGGTGTGGCCTCATTGACGGCCTATCTGCTCATCCTGTTCGCTTACTCGATCGCCCCGCTCGCGACCGTGGCCCCGCTTCGCGAATCGGGGATCGTGCTGGCGGCGGCCTGGGGCTCGATCCGCCTCGGAGAGACGTCGGGTCGCCGTGAGGCGGGCGCCCGGATCGTCGCGGCGGGGCTCGTCGTCATCGGCGCACTGCTCCTCGCAACCTCGGCGTAGGGGCTGGCGGGTCCCGCCTCACTGCGCGCCCACGTTTGTGCTTCCACTGCACCAACGAGACGGCCCGTGGGTGTCGGAGCGACAAACGAGGTCGATTTGTGCCGCGGTTGAACAAGAACAACGCTCGAGGGTCTCGATGGCTGCCAATCGACTCCGAATCACCGCCGATTCCGTCGTCGTTGTGCAGTGTCAGCCCATCTCGACCGGTCCCACGTCGAGGTGGTGCTCCCGGTGCACAAAGCGACGGGAAGCGAGAGTCGCGGATTCGGCGACCGACGGACGCGGGATCAGCCCGGCTCCGTGGTCGGGGGCGTTCGACCGAAGAGCCGGCGCTGGCCGAAGGGGCTGTTCACGAGGGCGACGCCGGCGATGATCAGGATCGTGCCGATCGCGATGCGGCTGTCGACGACCTCGCCGAACATCAGGGCCCCCGAGACGATGCCGACGATCGGCAGCAGGTACGCGACGAGGGATGTCCGCGTCGCGCCGATGCGGGCGAGCAGCCGGAAGTTCGCGAGATAGGCAAACCCCGAGCCGAGGATCCCGAGCCAGAGGACGGCGATGATCGCGTCCGGCGACCAGGCCACGTTCCACGGTTGCTCCGTGAAGAGCGCGATGACGCTGACGATGATGAAGGCGAATCCGACCTGGAAGAACGCCGGGATCATCGGTCGGAGCCCGCGCATGTTCCGCCGGGCGTAGACCGCGCCGGCGCCGTAGGAAACGGTCGACAGGACCAGGGCGAGCTCACCCGTCAGCGTGCTGCCGCTGGCGCCGAGGCTGCGACTCACCAGGACGATCACCCCGAGGTAGCCGACCCCGAGCCCGACGAGGCGATTCACGGTGAGCGGCTCGTCGTGGAGGAAGAACGCCGCCAGGACGATGACGAACAGGGGCACGGCGCCGTTGAGGACCGCCGCGAGGGCCGAGTCGACCGATCGTTCGGCTGTCGTGATCAGCGCGAACGGCAGGACGATGTTGACGACCGACATGACGACCAGATGGCCGTAGATTCGCGGCTCCCGCGGCAGCCTCTCGCCGGCAATCGCCACCACCATGGCGAGCAGGGCGAGCCCGATCCCGAGGCGCGCGGCGATCAGCGTGAACGTCGGCAGCGTCTGGACACCGAGCTTGATGAAGACGTAGCTCGTGCCCCACATGAACCCGAGGGCGACGAGCGTCAGCCAGTCGGTGCGAGTCGGGCGGGCGATCATCGCGAGATGGTATCCCATTTGGCCTAGTGCGCTGGGCCAAGCCTCAGGGGCGGGAAACCACCCCGACGAGTGGACGACCCGGCTCGGGATGCGCGTGGCTGCTACGGGTCCGCTCGAGCGTCGTGGCGACCCAGCTGGCGACCTCTGCGCGGCGAGCGGCGCCGAGCTTCGCGAGGATGTGCTCGACGTGGGCGCTCACGGTCTTCGGCGCGATGTCGAGGCGATCGGCGATCTCGGCGTTCGTGAGGCCCTCGGCGATGAGGCGCGAGACCTCGAACTCGCGGACCGTCAGCGGCCGCCACGGCTCGTCCTCGAACGCCCGTCCGCGGCTCGCCTTGGAAAGCTCGTTCACCCGTTCCAGGATCGGCTCGCTGCCGAGGGCGCCCGCCGTCGCCCGCACGTCGGCGACGATCGTCGCGGCGTCGGCGTGGCGGTTCATCCGGACGAGGCAGTGGGCCACGTCGAGTCGTGCCCATGTGGCTTCCCAGACACGACCGCGCTCGTCCCAACCGCGTACCGCGCGCTCCAGCAATTCCCGCGCTGACGCCAGCGATCCGGCCGCGAGGCGGAGGAGGCCATCGGCGTGGGCCAGCGCCGGCCCGGCCACGGACTCCCAGCCCGCGAGGTGGTCGCGGGCGCGGGCAAGCCACCGCTCGGCATCGTCCGGCCGGAGCGCTGCGATCAGGCTCCGGGTCCCGGTGACGACAAACGGGATGAAGAGCGCGCGCTCACCGGACGACTCGGCGATCGACCAGGCCTCCTCGCAACGCGCGATCGCGGCCGCGGTGTCGCCCGCCAGGAGGTCGGCCTCGGCAAGGCCCCACAGCGGGGTCAGGATCACGTGGACCTCGCCGATCTGGCGCCCCGACGCGAGCGACTCCTCGAGCCACCGCCGTGCCTCGTCATGCCGGCCGCGTCCGAGCGCAACGAGGCCGATCACGTCGAGCGACCCGATCACGCCGCGCCGGCAGCCGCGTTCGACACGCTCGTGACGCGCTCGCTCGTCGGCGGCGTCCCAATGGCCGGCGCCCCAATCGAGGACCGCGGTGGTCGTCGACATCATCTGCCGGCAATGCGACTGCTCGATCGCGTCGGCGTACTGCAGGCCCTCGTGGAGCGCCGCATTGGCCGCTCGCCGGTCCATGATCCGGGCCGCCAGGATCGCGAGATTGCGATAGCCCGTGACGCCGACCGATTCGTAGCCGGCATCCCGCGCCTCCCGGGCGGCCCGCATGCCATCGCGCAGACCCGTCTCGTAGTGGCCGTCGACGATGTCGATCCTCGCGATGAGCAGGTCGGCCTCCAGCGCGGTCTCCCGGTCATTGACGGCTTCGGCCAGCTCGCGCGCCGCGAGCGCCTCCTTTCGTGCCAACGGCAGGTTGGACGCGAAGAGCCAATCGTTGGCCTGGACGGTCAGGAGATAGGCTCGGAGCCGCTCGCGCTCCGGCGTAACGGGCAGGTCCGCGATCTCGCCGAGGGCCCGGTCGGCGTACGCGCGCATCTCCTCGTTCGGTGCGCCGTCGCGCGACGCGCGGACGGACATCGAGATGAGCATGCCCGCGGCCTCGAGGGGCCTGCCCGCCTCGAGATAGAGCTCCCGCGCCCGCGTGGCAGCCGACACGCACTCCTCGTTCCGCTCGATCGAGCCGGCGGCACTTGAAAACTGGTCGTACAGCTCGGCCTGTTCGAGAATCGGGAGGTCCGCCGGCATGTTGGCGATCGCGCGCTGGTACAGCTCGAACGCCTCCTGGCGGGCGGAGATTCGGCTCGCCTCACGGGCCGCGGTCATCGATGCCCGGAATGCCTGCGATCGGAGACCGGCCCGCTCGTAGTGGCGCGACACGTGGACGATGCTCGATCCCTCGAGGGTCACGACGAACTCGGCCGCCTGTGCATGGAACCTGCGCACCTGCGACGGTGGAACAGAGCCGTAGATCGCATCCCGCAGGAGCTGGTGCCGGAAGTCGTAGTAGCCGTCGTCGACGTAGTCGAAGGGGTAGATGATCGAGGCGTCGACGAGCTCCTGGAGCAGCGGCTCGAGCTCGCTCAAGGGCCGGTCGACGATCCCGGCGAGGACATCCGGGGTGAAGCATCGCCCGACGACGGCGCCCGCCTGCGCAACGGCTCGGGCGTCGTTCGAGAGCCGTCCCAGCCGGGCCAGGACGGCATCGCCGATGGTGTCCGGGACGTGCGCCTCACGGATGCGCCGGCCGTCCGTTCGAGCGTCATCGTCGAGGAACGCCAGCAGCTCCTCGATGTGCAACGGGATCCCGTTCGTCCGTTCGTGGACCGCTTCGACCACGTCCCGCGGCGCTGGTAGCTCGCCGCCGAGGATGAGGGTCGTCGCGACCGCGGTCTCCTCGAGCGTCAGCGGTCGGAGCCGGATCTCCTCCGCCTGGCGCTGGCTCAGGAGCCGCGCTCGCCACTCGCGATGGATGGAGTCGGCCGGGAACTCGTCGGCTCGATACCCGCCCAGGAGGAACAGCGGCCGCTCGGCCACGTGTCTCGCGAGCTCGCCGATCACCTCGAGGCTCAGCTCGTCGGTCCAGTGCAGGTCGTCGAAGACCAGCATCGTGGGCCGGTCGATCGCCTCCAGGATCCGGTCGGCAGCCGATCGGACGATCAACCGCCGCGACCCGAGGGCGTCGCCGTCGTGCCGCCCGTCGATGGCGAGGAGATCCTCGGACAGGCTACCGAAGGCCTCACTACCGCGCATGCCGGTGGCCATCTCACGGATGGACGCGAGTGGGACCTGATGGTCCGGGGGCAGGACGGCTCCCCCGTCGACCCGGAAGCCAGCCGCCTCGGCCTTGCGAGCTGCCGCTCGGATCAGGCGCGTCTTTCCGAGCCCGGCCTGGCCCGACAGGAACAATGTGCTGCCCCGGCCGCTCGTGGCCTCGCCGATGATCTTGTCGACCAGCGCGAGGACCTCATCACGTCCGACGAGGATCGGGCAGAGGACCGGACGGATCGAATCCATTGGGCGGAGTCTACGACGCGTCGTCGAGACGTCATCGGTTGAACGACCGATGGTCCTCCGCAACTCGCTGAGAGCCACCCGGTCGTCGATCTGATGACGCTGGCCTGGTTGCCCCCCAGTCTGCCGATCAAGGCCTGGACTCGCCGGGCCGCAGATCGGAGGTGGCCATGGCCACGTTCATGGATGTCCATTCCGGCTTCGTGGGCGTCACGGCAGAGCAGTTGAAGGAAGCCCACGAGCGCGACCTCGCGACCCAGGGCGAGGACGGCGTCAGCTACGAACGGGCCTGGATGGACCCGGTCTCCGGCAAGGTGTTCTGTCTCGCGACGGGCCCCGACCGCGACGCCGTCATGCGCGTCCATGTGCGCGCCGGCCATCCAACGAGCGAGGTCTACGAGCTCCTCGTAGAGGTCTGATGTGACGAATCCCGTCCGCTTGTCCTGGTTGAGCGCAGGACGGTCTGATCAAGTGAGCAAGGAGAGAATGATGACGTTGCGCCGAATCACCTTGATGGTGGCCGCTGCCGCGATGCTGGTCGTGATGTTGGCACCGACGGCTCTCGCTTCGGGAGCCACCGATCAAGAAAGAGCCGAAGCAGCGGGCTGGGGCTGCGCCGGAGCCGTAGGGCTGCCTGCCGGTCACTGCATCAGCCCCGGGACGGTCAAGCGCTGGCCGGATGCCTTGATCGCGAGTGGCGGGACGTTCCAGCTTCGCGTCTTTGACGCAGCTGGCAACTTCCGGACTGCCGAGATCGCGACGTTCAAGGCATCGGCTGACGGACGACCATGCCCTCATGACCCTGAGTCGCCTGATGGAACCTACTGGGAGTTCGCCCTTGGTCTTTGGGTTTGCCACCACCAGCCCGAGTAGATCCAGGGGTCGGGCGCACGCTTCGCGCGACGTCCAAACCGGGAGAGCCTGAAGATCGCGACCGGGCACGATTTCGTGCCCGGTCGCTCACCCTCCGGTCGATGCAGGCGTCGAGATACCATCCGTCGATCTCCGGAGATTTGCGGTGCTCGCCCTGGACGTCATTCGAAGCGCGCCCAAGGTCGTCCTTCACGACCATCTCGACGGCGGGCTTCGGCCCCGGACCGTCATCGACCTCGCGGCCGAGTACGGCTACGACGCCCTCCCCACGACGGACCCGGATGACCTCGCGACGTGGTTCCGGCGCGGCGCCGACCGGAAGTCACTGGAGCTCTACCTCGAGACCTTCGAGCACACCGTTGGCGTGCTCCAGCACCGGGACGCGATCATCCGAGTCGCCGCGGAATGCGCGGAGGACCTCGCGGCGGACGGCGTCGTTTACGCCGAGGTCCGTTACGCCCCGGAGCTGTCGACCAGCCTCGGGCTCACGCTCGATGAGGTGATCGACGCGAACCTCGAAGGATTTCGGCTCGGCGCGATGCGGGCCGCCGAGGCGGGCCATTCGATCGTGATGAAGATGCTCGTGACGGGCATGCGGCAGTTCGCCCGTTCGGTCGAGGTCGCGAAGGCTGCCGTTCGGTGGCGCGACGCGGGCACGGTCGGGTTCGATGTCGCCGGGCCGGAGAAGGGCTTCCCGCCAACGCGCTACCTCGAAGCGTTCGACCTCGTCCGCCACGAGAACTTCCACATCACGATCCATGCCGGCGAGTCCTTCGGCCTGCCCTCGATCTGGGAGGCGCTCCAGTTCTGCGGCGCGGAGCGGCTCGGGCACGGCGTCCGGATCATCGACGACGTCACGTTCGATCCGGACGGCGAGCCGATCCTCGGCCGGCTGGCGGCCTTCGTCCGCGACCGCCGGATCCCGCTCGAGATGTGCCCGACCTCCAACGTCCACACGGGCGCGGCTGCCTCGATCGAGGAGCATCCCTTCGATCAGCTCCGGCGGCTCCGCTTCCGGGTGACGGTCAACACCGACAACCGGCTGATGTCGAACGTATCGATGTCGAGCGAGTTTGCGGCACTCGACGCGGCCTTCGACCTCGGCCTCGACGAGATGGAATGGCTCACCCTCAATGCGATCAAGAGCGCCTTCGCGCCGTTCGACGAGCGCCTGCAGCTCATCAATGACGTGATCAAGCCCAGCTACGCACGGCTCCGCGGGGAAGGCAGGCCCGGCCGGGCCTCCATGCCGGTCTCGTCGAGCTAGGTGCTCGCGGCGATCGGCCGGATCTCGACGCCACCATGCGTCCCGGTCGCTTCCGGGATCTGACGTCGGACGATCGAAATCGACTGCCCGCGAGCCCGAGCTTCGGTCCGAGACCCGGCCTCGGAGGTCGCCGCATGTCATACGGCCGCGCCGAGCTCAACGACGGTGGCGTCGCAGATCCCGCTGTCGACCCACGCGCGTCGCTCAGCGTCGGCGAATGTCACCTGACAAGCCGGGCCGAGGTTGCGCGGCCAGCCCCGGTAGTCTTCGCACGAATCGCCTGTGCACCCAGTTCGGAGGACAGATTGGCTGGACGCGTCGTACTCCTGAACGGCCCATCGAGCGTCGGCAAGACCTCGATTGCAGTCGCATTCCAAGAGAACGCCGCAGAGCCGTGGCTCCGGCTCGGGTTGGATACGTTCCTCGAGATGCTTCCTGACGCACTCCGTCATGTACGGCCGTCGGCCGACAATGGGTTCCGTTGGCATCCGGCTTCGGACCCTGGCGAGGAACCGACACGAATCACCGTCGGACCGTTCGGGCATCGCCTGGTCTCCGGCATGCATCGGGCGATCGCCGCCGTCGCTGCGTCGGGCCTGAGCGTGATCGTAGATGACGTGCTCCTCGAGCCTACCTGGCTCGAGGACTACCTCGAGGCGCTTGAGGACCTCGACGTCGTGTTCGTCGGTGTGACGGCCCCGCTCGAGGTCATCGAAGCCCGCGAGGTCGCCCGCGGCGACCGGTTCCCGCGCCAGGCGCGGGGCCACTATGAGGTCGTCCACGGCGACCGTCCCTACGACCTCTGGATCGACACCTCGGAGCTGAGCGCGCAAGACGGAGCGAGGCTCATCGACGAGAGGCTTGCCGCCGGGCCAGGCACGGCGTTCACCGAGCTCCGACGCGGGCAGCACCGCTGACGGCGTCTCGGCCTCGGGCGGAGGACGATGCAGACCGATCGCTCAGGGACACGTCATGTGACGATGTCGGGGCGCCGGTAGGGGCCGGTGACGACGACCTCGCCGGAGGCCTCGAAGGGCTCGGAGCCGGTGTTGCTGATCCGGTAGCCGTGGTGGACCTCGGTGGCGCCGGCCGAGACCATCGCGTTCACCGGGCAGTACTTGGTCGCGGAGAGCTCGATCGCCCGGCGAATCGCGGCCTCTCCGATGGCTGGGCCCGCGAGCTCGTGGATCACGTCCACGCGGGTCAGGATCTGGGGGTATTCGTCGCGCTGGCTCGCTTCGACGTGGACCTTGTAGCTGGCGATCCGTTGGCGCTTCTTCAGCGCGATCGAGATCACGTCCATCGCGCTGCAGGCCGCGAGGCTGACGACGATCGTTTCGACCGGGCTGAGCTCGCCGGTCGGGGCCTCGTCGCCATAGACGATCGTCCGGGTGGTGCCCGTCGTGGCCACGAATCGCATCCCACCCTCGTGGATGAGCGTCGCGGATCGCAGCGTGGTCATCCGGCGGCCGTGGGAACTACGTCGGCCTCGCGTGGCCCATGGCCGTTGCCCGCATCGTCCTGGAACTGCTCGTGGTAAAGCCGGGCGTAGAGGCCGCCCTGGGCCAGGAGCTGGGCGTGCGTTCCCCGCTCGACGATTCGGCCGCCGTCGTACACGAGGATCACGTCCGCCCGGAGGATCGTCGAGAGCCGGTGGGCGATGGCGATCGTTGTCCGACCCCGCTCGAGGCGCTCGAGCGCGGACTGGATTAACCGCTCGCTCACGGTGTCGAGCGCCGACGTCGCCTCGTCGAGGATCAGGATCCGTGGGTCCTTGAGCAAAACGCGGGCGATCGCGACGCGCTGCTTCTCGCCGCCCGAGAGCTTGTAACCGCGCTCGCCGACGATCGTGTCGTAGCCCTCGGGCAGATCGAGGATGCGGTCGTGGATGGCCGCGGCTCGAGCAGCCGCCTCGAGCTCCGCCTGGCTCGCACCGGGCCTCGCGTAGAGGAGGTTCTCCTTGACGGTGTCGTGGAACAGGTACGTCTCCTGGGTCACGAACCCGATGACCCGGCCAAGGGACAGGAGGGACAGCTGCCGGACGTCGACACCGTCGATCTCGACCGAGCCGCTGTCGACGTCGTACAGCCGCGGCACCAGGTAGGTCGTCGTCGTCTTCCCCGAGCCGGACGGCCCCACGAGGGCGATCAGCTGGCCCGGCGCCGCCTCGAAATCGACGTCGGTGAGCCCGAACGGCAAAACCTCCGATGCCGCCGGGACCGCGGCCGCGATCGAATCGTCCGGCGCTTCCCCGGTCGGCGCGGCCTCGGGGGCAGCAACCGCCTCCGCGGCCGCCTCGGGCGGGCGTGCGGGTGCCGACGCGTAACGGAACGAGACGTGGCGCAGCCGGATCCCGCCGGCGACCGGCGTGGCGTCGAGATCGACGGCGTCCGGGGCATCGACGATGACCGGGTCCATCTCGAGGTACTCGAAGATCCGGTCGAAGAGCGCCAAGGCGCCCTGGAGC
>JBBRNM010000022.1:0-32868 GCA_038230295.1 Candidatus Limnocylindrales bacterium | reverse complement strand
GCTCGGACCTCTCGGTCCACGACCAGGCCCACCTCGACGCGGTGGCCCTCGAACTCAACGGTCGACCTCGACAGACGCTCGATTGGATGAAACCATCTGAGGCGCTTGCCAAGATCGTTGCGTTGACCGACTGAGCCTGCCCGCACATTCGCGCACGCTGAGCGAGCGGACTCCATCGAAGGCGACTCGGTCTTGGATGAGGAGGGAGTTCGGCGTCCCCTACGGATCGCATGGCACGGGCCGCTCGGCGATTGGGCCCGGCGGTTCGTTGACTTGCTGGAACTCACCCACCCAGAGCAAGAGGTTGCCGCACACCAGGCCGATGCTCCCCGCGTTCATTGAGTGAACTCGAAGCTGTCCGGGTTGGACACTCAGAGAGTGGAGGACCCGGCCGGACGGCGATCGAGCCTCAACCGTCCACGGGAGGGCAGGCAACGGTGCGACATCGATGCATGACATTCACCAACACTGAGCGAGCGTGCCCCTCGTCCCTTGGGTCGGGCCTCCCGACCAATTTCGTCGGTCTGGCCCTCAGAGTCCGGCCGGAAACGCGTAGCTCGACGGGATCGAGCTGGGCAGCAGGGCAAGCGTGCCGACCGCGACGACGATCTCGTCCTGGGCGTTCAGGACGACCGACCTTGGGTCGCCGGCGACTGGCTTGCCGTTCAGGAAGACCGCCAGCACGCGTCCCGTCCCTTCGCACAGGCCGCCGATGCAGTGGGCATCGAAGCGAACGCCCCAGACATCGAAGTATTCGCCGAGGGTGAACTTGCGAACGATCGGCGATTCGACATGGATGATTCCGGTCGCATCGTGGGTGTGGATCGGCGAGAGGATGAGGTTCACCCGATCGATCCCGACGTCCGCGGGAACCTGGATGGGCTGCCCATCGGCGAAGAGATCGAGGTGCTGGTGGGTGTGCTGGACCTGACCCTCGGCGGTCAGAACCTGCAGCCCGTCCGATTCGAGACGAGCGCGCAGGCTCGAGTTATCCGGCGGCCACGGCGGCGATCCGGTTTGCAGGTCGGTCAACGTCCCGACCGGCCCGGAGGGCACGACCACCCCGCCAGAGGGTCGGTTGGACAACAGGACGACACCGACCACCGCGATTCCGATCGCGACGACCACCGCGATTCCGATCGCGACGACCACCGCGATTCCGATCGCGACGACCACCGCGATTCCGATCGCGACGACCACCGCGATTCCGATCGCGACGACCACCGCGACGACGATCGGCCAGCGCTGCCATCCGATGCGTGCTGGCGCCTTCGCGGGAACCTGCCGGCGGAGGATCGGGCGCGGAGGATTCTGGCGTGTGCGGGGGCCAGCCCGGCGGCGCGATCCTTTGCTCATCCGCAACAGTTTCAGGCAATGCGATCGTTCATGGGTGAATCGCTGGCCGCGCGGCGTCCGCTAGGCGGCCCGCGCATTCGCGGCGACGAATTCCTCGTCGGTTAACGACCCGTCCCCGCGCAACTCGGAGAGGCTGTGTCCGCGACCGACGTTCGGATCAAGTAAACACTTGGAGGCTATCCCGGCACTTGGCGGGAGCCCGCGACCAACTTGGCGGAGCCCGCGACCTCGTTGGCGGGTGGCACGCCGCAATTCAGCCCGCGGCCAAGCTCGGAGGAGAGCTCCCGTCGAGCTGATAACCCTCACATTGGGTCCACGAATCCGCGGCCAAGACGACAATCCAGGGCCACCGCGCCCACAGTCGATCCTCCGTTCAGATCATCCGAACATCGGTCCCAACAAGGCGGGGGCTAGGCAGGCTAGACGTCCTTCGGCCTGTCCCAGGCCTCGATCTCGAGGACCTTCTCGAAGTCGGCCCGGGTGTGGACCGGCTCGCCGTGCGAGACCAGGACATGCTCGAACGGCAGCTCGAGCAGGACTCGGAGGGCCGGCCGCACGCGCCTTTCGAGCACGGGCGTCCACCAGATCCGAAGGACGCCGTCCTGGGCGGTCATCCCGTCGGCGAAGACGATCGCTCGCTGCTCGGGGAGGTACATCGGTCGCTCGAGGCCGCCACGGCCGTCGAACAGCGCGATCAGGCCGCCGGGCATGACGGCGGCGGGCAGGATCGGTTCGAGCTCGACCCGCGGCGCGTCGGCCGCTTCGCCTCGAGCCGGCGGTAGACCTCGGCCCCTTCACCGGGCGGGGGAGCGAGCGGGTCGAGCAGGATGACCTCGCCGCCCGATTCGGCGACGAACGAGGCGACGACCGGCTGCCAGTCGGCGTGCTCGGTCCATTCCCAATGGGGCTGCCGCCACAGCCACAGCCCCGGCGCGACGTCTCGAATCTCGACCGTCATGACCGCCCGATCCTACCAACGAGCGTGTCGCGGCGGCATTTCCCGCCACTGGGGCGAGCGTTTCGGGGGCCTCGGATTACACTCGTCGCGCGCCGAGCGTCCCACGACCTCGCACCTGGAGTCACTTCCCAAAATGACCTCGATCCTTGCCCGACTGAACGGGCCGGCCGACCTCAGGGGCCTCAACGAGGCCCAGCTCGCGACCCTCGCTGCGGAGATCCGCCAGACGATCGTCGCGACCGTGGCCAAGACCGGCGGCCACCTCGGCTCGTCGCTCGGTGTCGTCGAGCTGACGATCGCGCTCCACCGGCTCCTCGAATCGCCGCGCGACAAGATCGTCTGGGACACCGGGCACCAAGCCTATGCCCACAAGCTCCTGACCGGTCGGCTCGACCGGTTCGGGACGCTTCGCCAGATCGATGGCATCGGCGGCTTCCCGCGCCGCTCGGAGAGCGAGCACGATGTCTTCGATGGCGGCCACGCCGGCACCGGCCTCTCGATCGCCGAAGGCCTCGCGGCCGCGCGCGACATGCGCCACGGGACGGAGCGAATCGCGGTCGTCGTCGGCGATGCGGCGTTGATGGCGGGCCTCTCGCTCGAGGCGCTCAACGACATCGGCCACCGCGGCACCCCGATGCTGATCGTGCTCAACGACAACGAGATGTCGATCAGCGCCACCGTCGGTGCCTTCTCGACGTACCTGTCGAAGATCAAGCTCAGCTCGGCGTGGCAGCAGAGCAGGTCCGTCTACGACACGCTCGTCGAGAAGATCCCGTTCGTGGGCCACTCGGCACTGATGTGGAGCCAGCGCCTGCGGCGATCCGTCGTCAACCTGGCGAGCCCGGGCCAGCTGTTCGAGGACCTCGGGATCACCTACATCGGCGTCATACCCGGCCACGACCTCCACGCGCTGCTCGCAACGTTCAGCCGCGTCCTCGAGCTGAAAGGCCCGGTCCTCGTCCACGTCCGGACCCAGAAAGGCCGCGGCTACCGGCCCGCCGAGACCGACCAGGTCTCGTTCCACGGCGCCGCCCTGCCACCCATGGACGTCGCACCTCGGGTGGCTGCGTCCGCAGCCTCTGTGGCGACGTTCTCTGCCGCGGCATCTCCGGCCCCGGTCACCCGTGCTCCCGCCACGGGACGGATTCCCCCGGGCAGCCCCCACGGTGCCGGATCGAACGGTGACGCGGTCGCGCCGGCCACTCCCGCGAGCGCCCCCCCGAAACCGCCGAACTACACGTCGGTCTTCGTGTCGGAGCTCATCGAACTCGCGAAGACCGATCGGCGGATCGTCGCCATCACTGCCGGCATGCCCACGGGCACGGGGCTCTCGCGCTTCCAGGCGGCGTATCCGGAGCGCTTCATCGACGTCGGGATCGCGGAGCAGCACGCGGTGACGATGGCGAGCGGTCTTGCGATCGGCGGCATGCGGCCGGTCGTGGCGCTCTACTCCACATTTCTCCAGCGGGCCTTCGACCAGACGGTTCACGACGTCTGCCAGAACGACCTGCCGGTATTGCTGGCGGTCGATCGGGCCGGGCTCGTCGGCGAGGACGGCACCTCCCACCAGGGCATGTTCACGATCCCGGCCCAGCGCCAGCTGCCGCAGCTGGTCGTGGCGAGCCCGAAGGACGAGCAGGAGCTCCGATCGCTCCTGCATACGGCGATGGACCAGGAGCACCCGTTCGCGCTCCACTACCCGCGCGACCCGGGCTTCGGGCTCCCGAACGTCGAGCCGCCGACGATCCCGGTTGGCCGTGGCGAGGTTCTCCGAGAGGGCCGCGACCTCCTCTTCGTCGGCTTCGGACCGATCGTCATGCGGGCGATGGAGGCCGCCGAGGCGCTCACCGCCGAGGGCTGGTCGATCGGCGTCATCAACGCTCGTTTCGTCAAGCCACTCGATCGCCAGCTGATCCTCGACCAGGCTCGCGGCAAGAAGCTCGTCGTGACGTTCGAGGAGAGCGTCGTGACCGGCGGCTTTGGCGGCGCGGTGCTCGAGGCGTTCGAGGAGGCGCGGCTGCTGGATTCGGCCTATCGCGATGTACCCGTCTGGATCGTCGGGCTACCCGCGGATCGCTTCGTTGACCACGGCTCCGTGGTGGACCTCCGACGGGTCCTGCGGCTGGACGCGCCCGGGCTCACCGAGCAGGTCCGCGACGCGATCACCACGCTGCGCCTCACGCCCTCCGTCGAGGAGCGCGCCCAGGCCGTCTGAACCTCCCGGATGCCGTCGCGCGCTACGTGGCAGGCAAGTCGCGTGTGCCAACATGAGGCGGTGACTCCCACGCGCGCGACGCGAATCCGCCTCGACCAGCTGATCGTGGACCGTGGCTTCGCCGATTCCAGGAGCCGGGCCCATGCCCTCGTGCTCGGGGGCAAGGTCCGAGTCGGCGGCGGCGACGCGGCGCGACGCGACCGTAAGCCCGGCGATCTCGTGGATCCCGATGTCCCCGTAGCGGTCGAGCAGCCGGATCAATACGTCAGCCGAGGCGGGCACAAGCTCGCGGCGGCACTCGATGCCTTTGCGATCGACCCCGCCGGGCGTGTCTGTCTCGACGTCGGTGCGTCGACCGGTGGCTTCACCGACGTTCTGTTGCAGCGCGGCGCGAGCCGCGTCTACGCTCTCGACGTGGGGAGGGGACAGCTCGCCGAACGGCTCCGGCACGATCCGCGGGTCGTCTCGATGGAGCGGTTCAATGCGCGGGAGCTTCGCGCAGACACGCTGCCCGAGCCCGTGTCGCTCGCGAGCGCCGACGTCTCGTTCATCTCCCTCGGGCTGGTGCTCGGGCCGGTGGCCTCGGCGTTCGGACCAGAAGGCGGCGAGATCGTGGCGCTCGTCAAGCCGCAGTTCGAGGCAGGGCGCGGTGAGGTCAAGGGCGGCGTGGTCCGAGATTCCGCGGTGCACTCGCGCGTGCTGGCGGGCGTCGCGCGCCAGGCCGCGGAGCTTGGGCTGGAGCCATTCGGGGCGATCGGGTCGCCGATCCTTGGCCCGGAGGGCAATCGGGAGTTCCTCCTGGCGATGCATGTTGCTGCATCAGGGGATCGCGATCCGAAGGCGTTGGACCCCGAGCTCGAGGCCCGCCTGCGCGACGTCGCCGGAGCAGTCGCGTGACCGACGACGAACGCGCGGAAGCCCTCGTCGACGCACCCGCGGCGAACCTCGCCGCCGGCGCACCGGTTCGTCGGATCGGATTCGCCTACAACCCCACGATCGACGCGGCGAGCGAGCTTCGCGAGCGGGCGGCCGGCTGGCTGGAGACGCAGGGTCTGACCCATTGGGCGTCGGCCGCCGCGGACCGCGAGACGCTCCACCGGGAGCTGCCCGGAACGGACGTCCTGATCGTGCTCGGGGGCGACGGGACGTTCCTCCGAGCCGCCCGTGCCGTCATCGACGACGACGTTCCGCTGCTCGGCATCAACGTCGGCAAGGTCGGCTTCCTCTCGAAGGTCGAGGCGAACGAGCTCGAGCGAGTGCTGGGCCAGCTCGTGGCCGGCGACTACGCCCTCGAGGCACGGATGGCCGTCGAGGGCCGGATCATCCCCGGCGACGGCTCCGAGCCAACGGCAAGCGCCGACGTCCACCCGGCCCTGAACGACATCGTCGTAGCCCGTGGGTCGCTCGCCAGGGTCGTCCGCGTCGAGGTCTCGATCGATGGCAGCCACGTCGCGACCTTCGTCGCCGACGGCCTCGTCGTCGCCAGCCCGACGGGCTCGACCGGCTACTCGTTCTCCGCCGGCGGTCCGATCCTCGACCCGACCGCACGGAACCTCGTCGTGACGCCGATCGCGGGCTACCTCACGACGATTCGCTCCGTCGTGGTGGGCCCATCGGCCGTCGTTCGCTGCCGGATCCTCGACGCCCTCGAAGCGCTCGTTTCGGTCGATGGCCGCGAGGACCTGCCGATTCGTGTCGGGGATGTTGTCGAGGTGCGGGCCATCGAGCGGCCGATCCGGTTCGTCGAGCCGGCCGGGTCGCGCCCGTTCTGGGACCTCCTGCGCCACAAGGTGGAGCTTCTGCCGTCGTGACGGAACGACCGGGCCGCCTGCTCGAGCTCGCGGTCGCTGACCTGGCACTGATCGATCGCCTGCGACTGCCGCTCGAGTCGGGGCTAAATGTCCTCACGGGCGAGACCGGCGCCGGCAAGAGCCTCCTGATCGACGCCCTCGGGCTGGCCCTTGGAACCCGAGCCGACATTTCGCTCGTTCGTCACGGCGCCGACACCGCGCGTGTGGAGGCCCTCTTCGATCGTCTCCCGGAACCGCTGATCGCGACGCGCGAGATCAGCGCGGGCGGTCGATCGACGGCGAGAATCGACGATCAGACCGTCACCGCGAATCGGCTCGCCGAGACCGTCGGACCATTCGTCGAGATCCACGGCCAGCACGAGCAGTCGCGCCTCCTCGATGAGCGCTGGCAGCGGGATCTACTCGATGCCTACGGCGACCATGCGGACCTGCGGCAGGCGATGGCCGTGGCGGTCGCGCGCTGGCGGGAGAATCGGACCGCACTCGCGGAGCTGGCCCTCGACCCGCGCGAGGTGAAGCGTCGCCTCGAGCTGCTTCGCCACGAGGTCGAGGAGATCGCCGGCGCCCGCCTCCAAGTCGGCGAAGCGGACGAGCTGAAATCGCGCCTCGAAGCGTCGCGTCACGGCGAGGCGATCGCGCGTGGTGCGGCGGCGATCCGGGCCGCCCTGGACGGAGAGGGGAGCGGGGCCCGCGACGCGGTCGCCGCGGGACTCACCGAGGCTCGATCACTTTCACGACTCGACGGGCGGTTCGAGGGCATCGCCGGCCGGCTCGCCGGCCTCGATGCCGAGCTCGAGGATGTCGCGGCCGAAGTCCGGCGGCTCGGCGAGGTCGTCGAGCATGATGCCGACAGCGTCCTCGCGATCGAGGACCGCCTCTCCACGATCTACGGCCTCGAACGGCGCTTCGGCGACGACGAAACCGCGGTGCTCGCGCACGGCGAGCGAGCCGAGGCCGAGGTCGCCCGCCTCGAGGGGCTTGATGCCGAGCGCCGCCGACGCCAGATCGAGGATGAGCGGCTTCTGGAGGACGTGGCGCGCGTCGCGGCCTCGCTCTCGGAGCGACGGGGCGCCGCCGCCGAACGGCTCGGGTCCGCGGTCGATGAGGTCCTCCGCACCCTGGGGTTCCGCGCCGGCGCATTCGCCGTCGCAGTCGGGCGCCGGGGCGCCGCGGCCGACGAGCCAGCGATCGAGCTCGACGGCGACGCGGTCGCCTTCGATGCGAGCGGCGCCGACGAGGTCGTCTTCCGCCTCGCTCCGAACCCCGGCGAGCCGGCGCGCGCGCTGGCGAAGATCGCCTCCGGCGGCGAGCTGTCACGTGTCTCCCTGGCGGTCAAACAGGTCCTCGCCCGGGCCGACGAGACGCCCACGCTCGTCTTCGACGAGGTCGATTCGGGGATCGGCGGCCGAACCGCGAATCCGGTCGGCCAGAGCCTCTGGGCGCTCGCCCGCGATCACCAGGTGCTCGTTGTCACCCATCTCCCCCAGATCGCCGCGCATGCCGATGCGCACTTCCGCATCGTCAAGCAGGAACGCGAGGGGCGAACCGTCACGACCGTCGAGCGCCTCGACCGTGAGGGCAGGATCGTCGAGCTCGCGGCGATGCTCGGTGGGGGCGGGCCGTCGCCCGCGGAGGCGTCGGCGGCCTCGGATCCCGTCGCGCGGACGGCCGGCGGCCTCGCCCCGGTGGGACCCGGCATCGACGTCGTCGGGCCGGCGGCGCTCGCCTCCGCTCGGGAGCTGCTCGATGCCGCCGAGGCCTGGCGCGGGCGGCCGCTGGTCGCGAGCTGACCTGGCCGACGTGACGGGCACGCTTGCGATTGGTCGGGCGATTGGCCGGACGATCGAGGAGTACCTGACCTACCTGCGCGTCGAGCGGGGCCTATCGCCCGCGACGATCCGGGCGTACGGCAGCGACCTCGGTGACTTCGCCGATGCGCGAGGCACCGCGGATGACTGGGCTCTGGGACCTGATGCCGCGGTGCGCTATCTCGCCGCGAGGACACGGCGCGGACGCCCGACGGATCCCGGGCTGGCCCCGACGAGCCTTCGTCGCCGCGCCGCAGCGATCCGCGGCTTCTACCGGTTTGCGTTCGGCGAAGGCCTCATCGATCTCGACATCGCGGCCCACCTCGACCTTCCGCGGATGCCGCGGCTGCTGCCCGAAACGCTGTCCGTCTCCGAGGTCGAGCGACTCCTGGACGCGGCCGGCTCCGATGCGCCGGACGATCCCCGCCTTCGCGAGCGGGCATTGCTGGAGTTGCTCTACGCGGCGGGCCTGCGTGTCTCGGAAGCCCTTCGCCTCGACCTCGAGGATCTCTCGCTCGACGGGGCATTCGTGCGGGTGATCGGCAAGGGTGACAAGGAGCGGCTCGTCCCGATCGGCGAGGTGGCGATCCTCGTCCTCCGGACCTGGCTCGACGGCCAGCGAGCGGCCATTCTCGGGACGCACCACGTCGCTGCGCTGCGGGGAGGCCCCGTGTTCGTCGGCGACCGCGGGCGGCGACTCGCTCGCCAGCAGGCCTGGGCGGGCGTGAAGCGGGCGGCGGCGCAGGCAGGTCTATCCGACCGGATCAGCCCGCACACGCTTCGGCACTCGTTCGCGACGCACCTGCTCGAGGGCGGCGCCGACCTGCGCATCGTTCAGGAATTGCTCGGACATGCGAGCATCAGCACGACGCAGCTGTACACCCACGTGACGGGCGAACGGATCCGCGAGGTCTACGCGCGAGCGCACCCGCGGGCTTGAGAAGGAGCGAGACGTGACTCGGTACGCGGATCGTCTGCTCGCCGATGGCGAACGGGTGGTGCTCCGGACCCGCCAGCACCCGATCGCGCCGATCGTCGAAGGCCGGGTTCAATTCGCGATCTTCTTCGCCTCCATCGTCATCCTGATCCTGCTCGGCAACATCCAGCAGGGTGATTTCCGCAATGTGCTCGGGTATGTGGCCCTCGCGCTCCTCCTCCTGTCGCTGGTGTGGCTGGTCTGGGTCTTCTGGGGCTGGTACTCGCAGGACTACCTCGTGACGAACCGGCGCGTCCTCAAGGTCGAGGGGATCCTCCGGAAGCGCTCGGCCGACAGCTCGCTCGAGAAGATCAACGACGCCATCCTCGAGCAGGGCATCCTCGGCCGGATGCTCGGGTATGGCGATCTCGACATCCTCACCGCCGCCGAGACCTCCGTGGACCAGTACCGGATGCTCGCGGAAGCCCAGCAGTTCAAACGGACGATGCTCGACGAGAAGCACGCCCTCGAAGAAGAGTTCGTCCGTGTCCCAGCGCCACCGCTGCGAGCCGCGCCGCTCTCGCCGGCCGCCGCACCGGCCGCACCCCCGGCTCCTGCCCCGGCGCCAGCCACTCCGCCCACGCCCGTCGCCCCGTTCACTCCACCGAGCCTGACCGCCGAGGAAATCACGAAGGTGCTGGGCAACCTCGCCGATCTTCGGGATCGTGGCGCCATCAGCGCCGAGGACTACGAGGCCAAGAAGCAAGACCTGCTCGGTCGGCTCTGATGCTGAACGTTTCGTTCGAGGTGATGCTTTCGCGAGTCCTCGTGCTCGCGGTGCTGCTGCTCGTCGCGTTCCCGATCCACGAGTTCGCGCATGCGCTGGCGGCGTATCGCCTCGGTGACAGCACAGCCCGGCTCTTCGGGCGGCTGACGCTCAATCCACTGGCCCATTTCGATCCTGCCGGTGGGCTCATGCTCACGATCTCGGTGCTGCTCGTCGGGTTCGGGTTCGGTTGGGCGAAGCCGACGCCGGTCAATCCCCGCAACCTCCAGGGCGGCCGGTGGGGCGAGGCGATCGTCGCTGCCGCGGGGCCGATCTCGAACCTCGTGCTCGCGATCGTGGCCTCGATCCCGCTCCGCTTCGTGTACGCGACCGGGATGGACATCGGCTTCCTCGAGATCGTGCTGCAGCTGTTCATCGTTATCAACCTGGCATTGATGCTCTTCAACCTCCTGCCGATCCCGCCCCTCGACGGATCCGCGGTGCTCTTTGCGTTCCTGCCGCCGCAGACCGCCTGGCAGCTCAGGCCGCTGCTGGCCCAGTACGGGATCCTGATCCTGATCATCCTCATCTTCCCGATCTTTGGCGGGCGATCGCTGCTCTCTACCGTCTACGACATCATCCTGTTCCCGCTGTACGGGCTCCTGGTCGGGGTGTGAGGCCGGGGTCGATCGGCTGGTGGACACGCAAGGTCCGCCAGGCCCGCCGACACCTCTCGGCGCCGGTGTCGCCCCGAGAGCGGCAGGATCTCGCCGCATGGTTGAAGCCGGCCGAGCTCGCGATCTTCGACGGCATGCACATCGGCGATTGCCGGCATGGGCTCGACGTGGTCGCCACGCTCCGAGCCGAGGGCGTGACGGATCCCGAGGTGCTGACCGCGGGGCTGCTCCATGACGCCGGCAAGGGCGACACGTCGATCCTGCCGCGGGTGGCCTATTCGCTCGCCCAGGCCTACGGCTCATGGATCGATCGGTTCGTTACCTGGCTGCCGGGGATGAGCACATCCCTCGCCCGTCTTCGCTCCCATGCCGAGACCTCGGCCCAGATGGCGGCCGCCGCGGGCTGCTCCGAACGAACCATCGAGCTGATCCGCTGGCAGGACGCGCCACGGGATCCCGACGCGGGCGAGCGCCTGCGGCTCGCGGACGAGGCCAACTGACATGATCGAGACGGGAGGCACGGCGACGAACCCCGCGAACCCCGCGATCCGGATCGGGACTGGCCACCGACCGGAGACCTCGACGCATGTCCAGTTCGCCGAGTGGGAAGGGCCGCTCGGCCTGCTGCTGTCCCTGATCGAGGCCCGCCGGCTGGAGATCCTGACCGTCCCGCTTGGAGCGCTCGTCGAGGCCTACCTCGACGCGCTCGGATCGCTCGACGAGGACCGGATCGGCAACATCAGCACGTTTGTCGCCGTGGCGAGCCAGCTCATCCTGATCAAGAGCCGGGCGATGCTGCCGCGACAGGCCATCGAGGGGCCGGGCGCGATGCCCGACGAGGGCGACGACCCCGAGCAGGAGTTGCGGGCGCGGCTGCTGATCTACCGGGCGTATCGGGACGCGGGGGCCGCGCTCCAGTCCGTCGCCGACGCCCGGGTCGGACTCTTTCGCCGCGAGCCCGGCGCGGCGGTCGCTGCGGGTCTTGCCGGCGCTCGACCAGCCGCTGGGCCGCCGCTCGACCCGGCGCTCCTCGTGGCCGGGCTGGCGGGCGTCATCCGGATCATTCCGGATCCCGAACCGCCGCCCGAGATGGTCGCCCGCTCGATCACGCTGACGCAGCGGGCCGCGCTCATCCGCGAGGCCCTCCGCGGGGCGCCAACGATCGTGCTCCAGGACCTCCTGCTCGGCGTCCGCGATCGAGTCGTGGTCGCCGTAACGTTCCTGGCGATGCTCGAGCTCATGAAGCGTCGCGAGATCGTGGTCGAGCAGGCCGATCCGTTCGGCCCGATCACGGCCCGCCGGACGACCCGCGAGGAGCGCGCGGCAGCCGGAATCGCCGAGGACATCGAAGAGGCGCCGCTCGACGAGTCCCTGGAGTCGTTCGCATGAGGGACGATGTCGCTGAACCCGTGACCGAACACGTTACCCAAGACGCGACCGTGGACGGCACCGCTGACGCGGCATCGGTCGCCGAGGAGACGGCTGGGGAGCTGACCGAGACCCAGCTCGAGGCCCTCCTCTTCGTCGCCGAGCGGCCGCTGTCCCGCCGTGAGATCGCGGCGCTGGCGGGCGTGAATCGCGCCACCGTCGACGCGCTCCTCGGCGATCTCGAGGTCTCGCTTCGGGATCGCGGAATCCGCGTGCTGGCGGCCGGCGACCGCGTCGAGCTCGCGACCGCCTCGGAGGCTGGCGCCCTGATCGCTCGTTACGTCGGTGTCGACGCCGTCCGCCTCTCGCCGGCGAGCCTCGAGACCCTCGCGATCGTGGCCTATCGCCAGCCAGTGACGCGCTCGGCCGTCGAGCGAATTCGAGGCGTTGATTCGGACTACACGCTTCGCAGCCTCCTCCATCGGCGCCTGCTCTTGGAGCTCGGCCGGTCCGACGGCCCGGGGCGCCCGATCCTGTACGGGACGGGCTTCGAGTTCCTCGAGCGATTCGGGCTCACGACGCTCGACGACTTGCCGCCGCTCGACGTCGACGTGGCGGCCCGCCTCGCCGAGGAGGGCCGAATTGCCGTTGCGGAGCAAGGGCGGCTCGACCTTGCCGAGCCCGTTGGCTGACCGAGGCATGCCCGAGGAACGGATCCAGAAGGTCCTCGCGAACGCGGGCGTGGCCTCGCGACGCGCAAGTGAGGCGCTGGTGGCTGCCGGTCGCGTCCGCGTCGACGGTCGCACGGCGACCATCGGCCAGCGCGTCGACCCGATCGCCGCCGTCATCGAGGTCGACGGCGTCCCGGTGGGCGTCGGCGTCGGTCGGACATATGTCGCGCTCCACAAGCCCGCGGGTGTCACGTCGACGACCCGCGATCGCCACGCCGAGACGACGGTCCTGGACCTCGTCCCGACCGCGTTCGTGCCGGACGGCACGCGCCTGTATCCCGTGGGCCGCCTCGATCTCGATTCGGAAGGGCTGCTGTTCCTGACGAACGACGGGGAGTGGGCCGAACGGGTTCTCCATCCGCGGTTTGGCGTCCAGCGGGAGTACGCCGTGGGCCTGGGCGCGGAGCTCACGCCCGAGCAGGTCAAGACCGTTGCCGCCGGGGTCCGGCTGGAGGAAGGCCTCGCCCGCCTGGCCGCGCCGCTCCGACCCGCCTCGGCGGGGGAGACCCGTCACCTCGCGGAAAGCCTCGACCCGACGCCGGACAGTGGCCTCGTCTGGTATCGCGCCGTGCTCACGCAGGGCTGGAAGCGCCAGCTCCGTCGGATGTTCGCTGCCGTCGGCGTGCCGATCGTCCGGCTCGCGCGGGTCCGGATCGGCTCGGTGTGGCTCGGCGACCTGCCATCTGGCCGGGCGCGTGCCCTGAAGGAGCCGGAGATCCGAGCGCTCGGCGAAGGGCAGCCGGCGCCGCGAACCCCATCGGCGCCCGCAAGAGCGCGGCGCTATTCGAAGACCGCGAGCTTGAAGACCGCGAGCTCGAAGGCCACCGGCCCGAGGCCTCACCCTCCGAAGAAGCCCCGAATTGCGACACCCTGAGACTTGACGGGACAATCCGTCCAACCTAGGTTCTCCACCGTGGCAACGGTCGCAGCGGATCCGAGCATTCGGCGGCAGGGGGTCGGCGGCGCTGCCGTCGAGGCGGTCGGACTCCGGAAGGCGTTCGGCTCGATCCAGGCGGTCGATGGCATCGACTTCGCCCTTACGCCCGGCCGGATCTACGGCCTGCTGGGTCCGAACGGATCGGGCAAGACGACCCTGATCCGACTCCTCACGGGTCTGGCCCGGGCGACCGCCGGCGAGGCGCGAGTGCTCGGCATCCGGATGCCGTCGCGTCCCGCGCTCTCGCGGATCGGCTACATGCCCCAGTCGGAGGCGATCTATCCCGAGCTGTCGGTCGGCGAGAACCTGCGGTTCTTCGCGAGCCTCGAGGGCCAGGGGGACCGAGCGGCGGTCGATCGAACCCTGGACCTCGTCGAGCTGTCCGATCGGCGTGGCAGCCCCGCCCTCGAGCTGTCCGGCGGGATGCGCCGTCGGCTCTCGCTGGCTTGCACCCTCGTCCACGATCCGGATGTCCTGTTCCTCGACGAGCCGACGGTCGGCGTGGACCCGGCGCTGCGCGTCCAGTTCTGGAGCCATTTCCGGCGGCTCGCGGCTGCCGGCAAGACGATCCTCGTCGCGAGCCACGTGATGGACGAGGCCGACCGCTGCGACGACCTCCTGTTCGTCCGATCCGGCAAGGTCATCGCTCGCGGATCGGGGGACGAGCTCCGGGCGCGAGCCGGCACGGACAACCTCGAGGCCGCGTTCCTGCAGTTCGCGGGCCTCGATGCCGAGGGCCGGCCGATCGCTGCCGGTTCGGACGCCGGCGCTTCGCGCTCCGGCGACGGAGCGGATTCGTGAGCGCGAGCCGCATCTTCGCCGTCGCCCGCCGCATCGCCCAGGGATTCCGCCGAGACGAGCGGACCCTCGCGCTCGTCTTCGTCGTTCCGCTCGTCGTTACTGCGCTGCTCGGCTGGGTCCTCCGCGACCAGAAGACCGAATCGGTGGAGGTTTTGGTGGTCAACGACGCCGGTCCGGCGGGCCAGCGGATCGTCGATGCCCTGACGGCAGCGGCCGCCGCGGCGAGTGACGGAACCGGGATCGAGTCCGCCGATTCCCGGGACGCAGCGATCGCCGCCATCAAGAACGGCCAGGGCGATCTGGCGATCGTGATCCCGTCGACCCTCCTCGCCGACGTGGCCGCCGGACGGCGACCGACCCTGATGATCATCACCGAGGGCACCGATCCGGGCGCGGACGGCGCTCGATTCGCCAGGCTCGAGGCACTCCTGGCCTCGGTTGGCCAGGCGCTGGCGCCGCCGGGCGCCCCGGCGGCGTTGCTCCCCCAGATCGACCATCAGACGATCTACCTCTCGCCGTCCGCGGACACGGTTGACGTGCTCGCCCCGGTCTTCCTCGGGTACTTCGGCTACTTCTTCGTCTTCCTGCTCACCGGGATCAGCTTTCTGCGAGAGCGGATCGGCGGGACCCTGGAGCGGCTGCTCGCAACCCCGGTGACCCGTGCAGAGATCGTTCTCGGCTACAGCCTGGGCTTTGGGCTGTTCGCCACGCTGCAGGTGATCGTGCTGACGCTGTTCATCCTGAACGCAATCGCCGTGCCGTCGATCGGCCCAATCCCGGCATTCACGATCGGCCTCGGCGTGACGAGCGCCGGCAGCCCGATCCTCGCGTTCGTGATCGCCGTCGTCCTGGGGCTCGGAGCCGTGAACCTCGGCATCTTCCTGTCGACCTTCGCCCGGACCGAGCTCCAGGTGATCCAGTTCATTCCGCTCGTGATCGTGCCGCAGGGCCTGCTCGGCGGGATCTTCTGGCCGGTCGATCGACTGCCGGACGCGCTCCAGGCGGTCGCCCACGTGCTGCCGATGACCTACGCAGTCAACGGCCTCCGGGAGGTGATCCTCAAAGGCGCGGACCTCTCGACGCGAGCCGTCCAGGTAGATCTGGCGGTGCTGGCCGGGATCGCGATCTTCTTCGTCGTGATCGCGACGGCGACGATCAAGCGCGAGGTCGCCTAAGCGCGTTTGTCGGGCGCAGGCTCAGCTGGGCGAGCCCTGGCCATCGATACCGACCTTGGATCTCCCTGGAGCCGCGATCATCCGACCACGGCCGGTATCCTGCCAGCGTGAACCCCGAACCGCGAACCCCAACCTCGGGCGGTCTCGTTGTCGCCCTCGATGGCCCCGCATCGTCCGGCAAGAGCAGCGTCGGAGCGGCCGCGGCTTTGACCTTGGGCTACCGGTTCTGCGACACCGGGCTGCTCTATCGGGCGGTGACCTGGCTCGCACTGCGACGCGGGGTGCGGCCTGGTGCCACGCGAGCCCTCGTTGCGCTGGCGGACGAGATCCAGCTCGTGGCCGATGACGGCGGCCGCCTGGCCCACGTGAGCGTTGACGGGGCCGACGTGACCGGGGAGGTCCATGGAGCCGAGGTCGATGTCGGCGTCTCGGCATATGCCAGGGTGCCGCAGCTCCGAGCGGTCCTGCTGGAGCGGCAGCGAACCATCGCCGCTCCCGGCCGAATCATCATGGCCGGCCGGGACATCGGGACCGTCGTTCTCCCCGAGGCCGAACTGAAGCTCTACCTCGACGCGTCGGCGAACGAGCGAGCGGCCCGCCGAGCGCTTGAACGTGGGTTGGTGCCGGACAGCCCGGAGGCTCGCAAGATCCTCGCGGAGCTCCGGCGGCGCGACGTGATCGACTCGACCCGAGCCGTTGCGCCGCTCCGCCCGGCCCCCGACGCGATCCTCCTTCGGACCGACGACAACACGTTCGAGACGACCGTCGACGCGGTCGTCGATGCGATCCGGGCCAGGGAAGCCGAGGTCAAGGTGCGCGCGGCCACGCTCGCGCGAACCGCCGCGCCGGCGCCCGCTGACTCGGGGTCCGCGGGGGCTCGAACCCGGCGCCCGCGACCCGCTCCGACGCAGATCATCAGCCGCAAAGGCCCGTTGCTTCGGTTCAGCAGCCTTGTCCTGCGCTCGATCGCCCGGGCGCTCATCCGGATCCGCGTCGAGGGCGATCTGGATGCAATTCCGGCAACCGGGCCGCTCATCATCGCGGCAAACCACGCCTCGAGCGCCGATCCCGTGCTGATCGGGGCGTTCCTGAACGGCCGCCTCAAGCGGCCCGTGAACTGGATCGGGAAGCGAGAGCTCGTCGAGACGCCGGTCATCGGCTGGTTCATGCGCCAGGCCGGGATCCATCCCGTCGATCGGTCCACGACCGACATCGAATCGTTCCGGACGGCGATGCGGATCCTCGACGCCGGCCAGATCCTCGTCGTGTTCCCGGAGGGCACCCGCTCCCGAGACGGCGCGCTCCAGGTCGTTCGCGAGGGCGTCGCGGTTCTCGCGCTCCGAAGCGGCGCGCCGGTCCTGCCCGTCGGCGTGGCCGGCACCGACGAGGTCTGGCCGAGAGGGCAGCTGCTCCCCAGGCCCGGGCGCTCGGTCACGGTCAGATACGGCAAGCCCTTTCGCATCGCCGAGGCGCTCCCAGCCGGTGTCGTCGCGGATCGGCGACGGGCCAAGGAGGCCGCCACGCGCCTGATCATGGGTCGGATCGCCGCGCTCCTCCCGCCGCGCCAGCGCGGCGTCTACGCGTCCGAGGTGGACGGCCCGCAGGCAGCCACCGATCCCGGCACCTGATCGGCCCTCGGGGGGCCGCCGGGAGGCCCGTGCGATACTTGGGGGGAGCATGGGAACCGTCACCGACATCCGAATCGCGAAGCGCACCGGCTTCTGCTACGGCGTCCGGGAAGCGATCGACATGGCCAAGGAGGCGAGTGCCGCCGGCAAGGTCACGCACACCCTCGGCCAGGTCGTCCACAACGAGGGCGTGGTCCAGGATCTCCAGGCACTCGGGATCCAGACTGTCGAGACGCTCGACGATGTCGACACCGGGGCGGCCGTCGTGATCCGCGCCCACGGCGTGAAGCCAGAGGTCATGGCTCGAGCCGCGGAGCGCGGCCTCGAGGTCATCGACGGCACCTGCACCTGGGTGATCCAGGAGCAGAAGGAGCTCCAGAAGCTCGTCGAGGAGGGCTACACGATCGTCCTGCTCGGGACACCGAAGCATCCGGAGGTTGTCGGGCTCCTCGGGTTCGCGCCGGATGCGATCGTCGTCGACGAGGAAGAGGACTGGGAGCGCATCCCGCGCCGCAAGAAGATGGCGCTGATTTCGCAGAGCACGCAGCCGCCCTGGAAGTTCGAGAAGCTCGCCGCGTACATGGTCAGTCGCAGCCACGAGCTGAAAATCGTGAACACGGTGTGTCCGGTGACGATCCGGCGCCAGGAGGACACACTCGAGGCGGCTCGCGCCGTCGACCTCATGGTCGTGGTCGGTGGCCGCTCCTCGGCGAACACGAAGGAGCTCACCCGGCTGTGCGGGATCGTCGGGACACCGGCGCTCCAGATCGAGTCCGTTCGCGATCTCGGCGACGCGGGCGCCTTCGATGGGGCCCGCGTTGTCGGCGTGACCGGCGGGACGTCGACGCCGATCGAGGACCTCCATGCCGTGGCCCAGCGCGTCCTCGAGCTGGCCGGGACGTCGACCACCGCAGCGCGAGCGGCACAGCTCGCCGACGAGGCCTTCGCGCTGGCCGCGACGCCGGCCGGTCGAACGACGTCGCTGCCCACCGCCTCCGGCACGACCCGCACGGCCCGGGCCTGACGATGCCGGGGCGAGGGGGCACGCCCCGAACGAGGGGAGCGCGAGCCACGGCTGCTGCCGCGGCGCCGAGGGTCAGCGTCGGGACGCCGGTCGTCGCGATCGTCGGGCGGCCGAATGTCGGCAAGAGCACGCTCTTCAATCGGATCGTCGGTGAGCGCGCGGCGATCGTCGAGGACCGGGCGCGGACGACCCGTGATCGCCTCTACGGCGAGAGCGAATGGAACGGTCGCCGGTTCCTCGTCGTCGACACCGGCGGGCTGGAGCTCGATCCGGACGACCCGATCGAGGCAAAGGTCCAGGTCCAGGCCCGGATCGCGATCGCGGAGGCGGATCTGATCGTCTTCGTTGTCGACACGATGGCCGGCGTGACGCCCGCGGACCTCGAGGCTGCCGAGATCCTGCGGCGGGCCACCGCACCCGTGATCGTGGCCGCGAACAAGACCGACAACGACAAGCGCGAGCTCGACGCCGCCGAGTTCTGGTCGCTGGGCTGGGAGCGGACGTTCCCGATCGCGTCGATCCACGGCCGCGGTGTCGCGGACCTCCTCGACGAGATCGTGCTGGCGCTCCCGCCCGAGAGCGCGGAGGAGCTGGCGAAGAAGGAGCGCTCGAAGCAGGCGGAGGCCTTCGCCCGCGATGTCGAATCGGGCAGGCTTCAGCCCTACGTCGTCGGCGAGGATCCGGCCGCCGACTTCGCGCTCGATGACGACCCGGCGCACGAGCTCGACGATGACCCCGAAAGCCCCGACGGTTCCGATGGCGCCGATGCCGCCGTGGCCCGGTGGGACGCCCTCCTCGCGTCCGAATCCGACGAGTCGCCGCCCGCGATCGCCCTCGTCGGACGCCCGAACGTCGGCAAGTCGAGCCTGCTCAACGCCCTCCTCGGCGAGTCGCGGATGATCGTCTCCGAGATCCCCGGCACGACCCGCGATGCCATCGACACGCGCCTGCCCTGGGGTCGCTCCGAGATCGTCCTGATCGACACGGCCGGGATCAAGCGTCGCGGCAAGGTCGCCTCCGGGCCGGCCGCGGAACGCTTCTCGACGCTCCGCTCGCTCCGGGCCATCGCTCGGGCGGACGTGGCAGTCCTGCTGATCGACGCCGTCGACGGCCTCACCGCGCAGGACGCGCACATCGCCGGCTATGTCGTCGAGGAAGGCCGCGGGCTCGTTCTCGCGGTCAACAAGTGGGACGCGGTCGAGGAGAAGACCGACCAGACCTTCGACCAGTACGTCGACTGGATCCGGAGTGAGGTGCCGTTCCTCGAGTTTGCGCCGGTGGTCTCCATCTCGGCGAAGACGGGCCTGCGCATCGAGAAGGCCCTCGAGCTCGCCGTCGACGTGTGGGCCGAGCGACGGCGCCGGATCTCGACCGGCGAGCTGAACCGCGTCGTTCGGGCGGCGATCGAGCGCCAGGAGCCGCCGATGGTCAAGGGCCGCCGACCCAAGCTCTTCTACGCCACCCAGGCCTCGATCGCGCCGCCGACCTTCGTGTTCTTTGCCCGCGATGCGGCATCGGTCCACTTCAGCTACCAGCGCTTCCTCGAGAACCGGCTGCGCGACGAGTTCGGCTTCCTCGGGACGCCGATCCGGCTGATCTTCCGCGAGCGCTCGGCCGCCCAGATCGAGCGCCGGCGAGGCAAGCCCGCGCGGGGGGCCACCGGGCGAGCCTCGGCCGCCGCGGCCCGGGCCGGCACGGCTCGAGCCGGCGCCAAGCGTCGAGCGCCCGCGAAGCGCTAGCAGCGATGGAAGAGCGCGGCGTCCTCGAGATCAGCCCGGGTCCGGCCGTCGAGCCGCCAGCCGAGGACGGCCCGCCGCGCGTCGCGGTAATCGGCACGGGAGCGTGGGGGACGACGCTCGCCCTCCTCGTGGCCCAGCAAGAACCGGTGATCTTCTTCTCGCACTCCGCGGAGACGGCGGCGCGAATCGAGCACGAGCACCGAAACGGCCGGCGGCTGCCGGGCATCGACCTGCCGCCGCGGGTCATCGTCAGCGCCGATCCGGGCGCCGTGGCGGCGGCCGAGGACCTCGTCATCGTCGCCGTGCCGTCGGCCCACGTCCGCGAGCTTCTGGAGCGGATCGGGCCATCGATCCCGGCGAGCGCCGACATCCTGTCCGTGGTGAAGGGCCTCGAGCGCGGAACGTTGCTGCGGATGAGCGAGGTGATCGCCGCCGCCGGTGACATCGATCCGGCTCGTATCGCCGCATTGTCGGGGCCGAATCTCGCTCACGAGATCGCTCGCGGACTGCCGGCCTCGGCCGTCGTCGCCTCGGCCGATCCGGAGCTCGGCAATCGAATCGTGGCCCGTCTGAGCCGTCGAGCGTTCCGCCTGTACACGAACTCCGACCTGATCGGTGTCGAGCTCTGCGGCGCACTGAAGAACATCGTCGCGATCGCGGCGGGCGCGGCCGACGGCCTCGGGTTCGGGGACAACGGCAAGGCTGGCCTGATCACTCGCGGGCTGGCCGAGATGACCCGCCTCGGGATCGCCGCCGGTGCGAACCCGCTCACGTTCGCCGGCCTCGCCGGCGTCGGCGACGTCATCGCCACCTGCGGTTCGAACCTGTCGCGGAACCACCGCCTCGGCGACCTCCTCGCCGACGGGCGCAGATGGGCCGAGATCGAATCCGTGCTCGGCGGCGTCGCGGAGGGCGCCTATACGGTCGACGCGGCCCTGGGCCTCGCAAACCGCCTGGGCGTCGAGATGCCGATCGCGCAGGAGGTCCACAACGCACTCTTCGAGGGCAAAAGCGTGCAGCGCTGCCTGATCGACCTCCTCGCCCGAGAGTCGAAGGACGAGCTCGAGGGCTACCGCCTCTGGACGGAGCGGGAAACGGGGACCGCCGACTGACCGGCAACGGCGAGCTCGCCCAGTGTCGCTCGGGGCCCCTGCTAGACTCGCCCTTCAGTCGGGGCGTGGCGCAGCCTGGTAGCGCACCAGTCTGGGGGACTGGTGGTCGCCGGTTCAAATCCGGCCGCCCCGACCAAAATCCCCGTTCAGAACGGCCCGCAACTGGCCGTTGCGGACTAGAGCGGGTGGGACGCGGGTGGGAATAGGCGTACACTCGCGGACTTAGGAAGGCGCCTCGCCGGGTATGAGACGAGGCGCCGAACGGAAGTCCTGTGTTCGAGGACACCCGCCGTGGCGAAGTCTACCTCCCGGAGTACACGCCGGCGATCGCCGGGCGAGGGGACCGTCTACCGCCGAAAGGACCGCGGCGGCTGGCGCGGAGAGATGACCTGGACCGATCCCGACGGGGCTAGCCATCGTCGGGATGTGCCGACCTCATTCGAGGTTGGCGAGTGGGTCGCGATGGATGACATCGTCCCCAACTGGTTGATGCCCGATGGCAGCCGCGGCGAGATGCGGTGGGTCGCCCTCTATCGGGTCGTGGCCGGCAAGATCGTCAGCCTGCAACTGTTCCCAGGACCTCGGCCCGGGTAAGCCGTGCAGGGAACCCGCGAGGCCGCCTGGGATGCCGTTCACGAGGTGCTCCCGGCCCGCTGGCAGGGGGTGATGCGGTGCCCAGTGGCAACGGTATGTTGGGAATGCGGTGCAGCCCGCCGTCCTCTCCTCGGCGAAGTCATAGACGGCCGGGCAGTGCGGGGCCTACAGTCACCACCCCTACCGGAGAGGCGCTGACGCACGGTCGTCCTGCCCTGGCCGCCCAAGACCGCGCTGAGCCACTGGCGAACCCGAAGCCGAGGGGAGTTGGAGGTCTCTTGATGAGACGAGCAGCAAGCGTGCTGGGGGGTTTGTTCCTGCTGATCGCGGTCTCGGTTGTCCCTGTTGCGGCCGATACCGGCGGCGGCGGAAACTTCTATGAGCTCTCCAGTTTTACGAGCACCTGCTCGGTGAGCGGTGGCCGGACCACCTGCACGAGTACAAGTCTCGACGCGTTCACAGACTCCACGGGCCAGCCAATCGCGTGTTTTGAGTACTTCACCTACTCGATCGATCAGAAGGGCAACTTCAAGGTCATCAACCAAGAGTCCGGGTGCGCCCCCGCCGCCTCATTCACGATCACAAGCGGTCTCGTCGCTACCTTGGGTGCGACGCAGATCGCGCTCCAGTCGTGCGATCGCCATGGCTGCACCACGACGCAAACAGTGACCGTTTCGGCCAGCGACTCGCCAAGCGGGCCGATCACGACCACGACGGGCAAGATTACGACCACGTCGGGCGGCTGCACCACGCGGACGTCCTTCACGGATAAGTCGGCAGACGTCGCCGGCACGTTCACCGTGGACGGCATCACCTCCCAGGAGACTGGCTCCGTCCTTGTTCACACGGAGACGTCGAAGACAACCTGCCACTAGATGAATGTTCCAAACCCGGCGGTGGCATGCCGAGTAAGCACCCGATAAGCCGCCCTCGGTAGGCCTCAGACGGCCCCGGCGCCGCGTCCCGGCCCGCGATCCCGCCCGTAAGTGGGCGAGCGGAGCTCGAAGCGGCCGGGGTCGTTCTATGCTCGAAACCATGCCACTCGTCAACCTCGACAACCCGACCATCATTGGGCCCGGGTCTGAGTGGTTTTGGGCGATGGCCCAGCTGGTCGTAGTCGTCGTGTCCCTCCTAGCGGTCTACCGGCAGCTCAAGGCCCAAGGCGCCGCGAATGCGTTCGCTCGGATCAGCTCAATCCAGCGGCACTGGGAGTCCAAGACACTGGCTCAGGCACGGCTGCGCACGGCCTTGCGACTGCGTTACTCGAACGAAAAGGGACTCGATGCTGGCGCGTTGATCGTGTGCGAGTTCATGGACGACATCTGGGATCTCTATGAGCAGGGCTTCTTGACCAGGGACGTGGCGGTCGGGAACTGGGGATATTCCGCATACAACTGGTGGCAGCTACTGGGGCCGGCGGTCGAATTCCAGAGGCTCGCAGACGGTGAGATGGCCAGTAGCAATTTCGAAAGCTTCGCGGCGTTCGCCGGCAAGATGATGCTTGAGAATGGCCTCGCTCTCGCGGAGTTCGACGAGCCAACAAGGCGCAGATATCTGGATCGGGCCATACGGAGGAACACCGAAATCCTCGAGATCTTCGCGGCTGCCGAATCAAACAACATTCCTGGGCCGCCCGCGGAACCGCTCGACCCTCCGATCGGCGAGATCGCGGGATGAGCTTTCCTCGCCAAACAATGCCCGTGGCGTGCGACGCCGCTTTGGAATGCTGTCCATGAGCCGTTGCGGGCTCGCTGGAGTTACGGAGACGGCAGCCCCCTACGGCCGACCAACGGCCTGCCATTCGGCGATCCAGTCCCCGGCAATTAGCCTCTGGGCCTCGCCAAGTGGCATCGCGCCGGCACACACGCGCCGCCGCAGCTCGTCTTCGAGATGATCCTTCTGCGCGGCCCCAATCGAAGTGCCATCCGGAAGGGTCAACGTCTTGGGTTCCGGCCACAGATTACGGGGATCTCGCGGCGCGCCCCCTAGTTCAAGTGGCACCAAGTGATCTTCCTCGTAGTGAGACCTATCTCGATCCTCATAGCCGTACTCAAGGATTTGGGCGAACTTAAGAGACGCTGTGTACGCCGCGGGGGGTCGAACCGTCTTGGTCCAGCCGGACACGCAGATCGTCACGCCGATGTTTTCCTGCGAGACGTTCGGGTTAATCGAGCCTGGCGTAAGTCTCGGGTCGGGAAGACCGACGCGAATCTCCATCCCCCGTGTAAACGCTGGCAGCAAGGATGAGCTGGCAGTCGGAAGCGAGGCCCGAGGACCGAAGAGAACGGATACCCCAAATGCCAGGGCCACCGCCAGGGCGCCAATCACCACCGCGAGAACGAACGCTCGGCGAACTATGGGAGTGACTCGCAGGGGTTCCCGTTGTGGTTGCCATCGAGATGGTACGGGTCGTTGGTGGTTGAGCCTCCGGTGCCTTTGAAGAAGCTCACAGCGTGCGCGTGGGTGTCGAAGTCCTTGCAGTTAACGTCGGAAACACCGTCCCACCCAGGCGGCTTGTAGTACCCGCCAGGGGTGGTCGTCGCGCGCAGCGCTCGCGTCGGGGTCGGCTCGACGGCCAGGTCGGTCGGAAACGCCACAGTTTGGCGAGGCGCCACGCTCGGCGCGCCAACGAACGGCAACCCGGTCGACTCCGACCCCGAACAGCTGGAAACGATTACACCGGCGGCAACGGCGGACATGAGGAGGTGACGGGGCGAGTGGCGTGCCCACGGCTGCCAGCGTCGGGCTCCCTGCATTAGCGGGTCGCTCCTTCTACAAGGTCCTCGTCTGCGCCGCTGACGAGCAGAATACGTCTGCGGGGCCTAACCGCATGCTGCCCTCGTGAGAGATTCGGAGCGGCGTCAATGACGCGAGATCGGTTTACGGCGTTCGTCGAGCGTCACGAGATCGCTTGGGAGCTCACCATGGGCGCGCTCGCCCTGATCTGGGTCGCGTTGGGCTTTCTCGTCGATCAGCTCGGCGAGGGCGTGCGACCCGATCTCGAGACCGCCGAGCTCGCGTTGACTGCTGTCTTCGTCGCCGAGTTCACGAGCCGCCTCTTCTCGGCGCACGATCGCCTGCAATACCTCCGCGGCCACATCATTGACGTCGTCGCCCTCGTCCCGCCTATACGCGCCCTTCGGGTCCTGCGGCTGCTACGTCTCCTGCGGTTGATTCGCGCGTTCGCCGGCTTCTACCGCGTGGCGATGCACGTCCAGGGTTTGGCACGCCACCGAGGCTTTGCCTGGCTGCTCGTCGCCTGGCTCTCGGTGATGGCGATCTGCTCGGCTGTCGTCTATCTCGCCGAGCACGGCGTGAACAAGCTATTCGAGTCGCCGTTCGATGCCCTGTGGTGGGGCGTGGTGACCCTCACGACGGTCGGTTACGGCGACACGGTCCCGGTGACGCCAGAGGGCCGACTGGCGGCAATGGTCCTGATGTTGCTCGGGATCGGGCTCTTCGCGGCGATCACGGCTTCGATCACGAGCTACTTCGTGAGTCAGACCCGCGGGGGCAGGGCCTCACTTGCAGACGAACTGCGGAGTTTGGCCGACTTGCGAGCGGACGGCGCGCTTACGGAACAGGAATTCGAGACCGCCAAGGCAGGGGTGCTTCGAACCGCGCGCTGATCTAGCCTGGGCGTTTCTCAACGCGAGCAGGCCGTCAGCGAATAGCCAGCATCCTCAGCGACCAGAGACGTCATGTCGGTTGCATCCGCAGCATCCCGCCAGTACGCAGCAAGGTGCCCGCTCAAGAGGTCCTTGGCGGTCGTCTGAACGGCAAGGACCGTCAGTTGCCAGTCTCCGAACACCAACTGATAGCACTCCGTCGCCGGATGGTCATCGAGCCACGCAAGCTCGGCGGCTGCAAGTCTCGCGAGAATCGCGGCCGCGCGCCTTCCGGCCGCTGTGATCCTGGAGCCAGGGAGCGCGCGCGGTCTGTTGCGCCGCGTCGGCAAGGGCCTTGGACGATGTGATCAGGTGTCGGTCGAATGCTTGGAAAGCTGCCAGGTTTCCCTGCGTGTCGACGACGGGCCCCCCGAAGGTTTCGATGGGCGGCTGGACTACTGCAACGGGCGTCGTTCCGGGGTCGTTGATGCCGCCTCCGCAGCCTGACAGGCCAACAAGTAGGAGGCCCGCGATAGCGCCGCTTTTGAACACGATGTCAGCATGATGGACCCCTTGGGAAGGAGCGACGTATCCTGCCACCCGATGACCCTCGAAGCAGCTTGGGATGCCGTCCATGAGACCCTCCCGGCTCGCTGGCAGGTCGGACCGCCGAGCTACTCGCCTGCCGACCACCTGTGGCACGCCACGGCCATCGGGCCGCATCCGGTACTCGGCAAGATCCCGCAGACGGTCACCGGCTCGGCGAGGATGAGGCTGGGGCTCTGCACGACTTAGCTTAGATGCCCGCCTCCGCGGCTCCGGGAGGCCCGCGGGACGCATGGACGGGCTCCGGGCGCGCCTCAGGCTCGCCTACGTTCAGGGAGCGGAGGAATGGACGCAGCAGGAGCTCGGGCGAGTGCTAACGGGCGAAGAGCTCGAGCGGATCACGGACGGATACGTCGGGCGGTAATCCCCGTCATATCCCTTGTGGGACTCTTTTCCCGGGCCTACCGTCCGGCTCATCGTCACGACGGCCAGCCGGAAGGGGTAGGACGTGAATCTCATCAACCTCAATGGACTGGCGCTCATCGGACCCGGCTCGGAGTGGTTCTGGTCGGCGCTTCAGTTCGTGATCGTCGCCATCACGCTATATGCGATCTATCGACAGGTGCGGTTGCAGGCGAGCCAGGCCGCGATCGAGCAGATTCAGGCCCTCGGTCGCGAGTGGGAGACCGAGCGGATGACTCGCAGCCGGCTCGCGGTGCTCTTGGCGATGCGGGATGGGGTCGATGCCGCGCATCTTCCGGTCGGGGCGGGTAACGACATTGCCGGATTCTGGGAGGAGGTCGGCTTTCTCACCCGTGAGGGACACATCGACCAACGGATCGTCCACGAGAACTTCGGCGGCCGCGTCCGATATTGGTGGGCGCTACTCGCTCCGGCCGTTTACATGTATCGCGAGCGAACCGAGGACCCGAGAATAATGGAGCACTTCGAGCAGCTGGCCCGGCTACTCGCCGAGGACGACCTTAAAACAGGTTCACTGCTGAGCTACGACGACGCATACCTCGCTCGCTCCCGCCAGCCTGACATCGACGGCCTCCTCGAGACGGTTCGCACCCTAGAAGAGCTATGAGCCGTCATCGTCCGACCGACTTCGACGGCGACCCTGGCGACCGAGCCGCGGGCGAAGTAGTCCGAGGCCCGCGATCCCGCCGTAGTGCGGCCAGCGGAGCCCGGAGCGTCCGGGGCCGTCTCTTCTCTTATGGCGGGTCGCAGCTCGCGAGTTCGTCGTTCCCCGAGCCACCATCGACCTTGACGTGCCGGATTCCGAGCGGCTGCGCGGTGTCCGGGTCGTTCGTGACGGCCGCAACGTTGTGGCAGATCGTGAGGGCATTCGCCTTGCCGAGGTCGGTGTTCGCGATCCGCGTGAATACGAACGCCGTCGAGGCGACGACCTCGATGTTCGGGAGCCCCGCCACCTGCTGGAGCGTCACGTACCAGTCGTCGGTGGCGTACAGGTCCTTCACGTTGCCGGCGAGGACCGCCGCAAGGTGCGCCTCTGTCGGGTTCGGGACGTAGGGTCCTGATGAGCCCGAGCCTCGTGACGAGATCAGGGCCAGGACGACAACCACGACCACCGCGCTGACAACGATGTTGCGTCTTCGCATCCGCGATCTCCCGACAAACTGCCGAGCTGCACTATCCCACGCGGCACAAGTCCGGAGCGATCGGCGCCGTACTCTGCTCGGCATGACTGACGCCGCCCTCGAGGCTGTCTCGGATGCCGTCCACGAGGCCATGCCGGCCCGCTGGCAAGTGGGGCCGCCGGCCTACTCGCCCGCGGACCACCTGTGGCACGCCACGGCGGTCGGACCGCATCCGGGACGCGGCAAGGTCCCGCAGACGGTCACCGGGTCCGGCGCGGACGAGGCAGACGCCCTACGCGATCTGGACGATCGCCTGCGCGGCGTCCCTCGGCCCGACGGAGGGCAGATGGACCGGCTCCGTGCCAAGCTGCGGCTGGCCTATGTCGGCGGCGCCGGCGAGGAGCTCGAGGCTCGCGCGACCGCGGGGACCTCGAGGGTTAGGCTCGGCGGTCCTGTAGGCCGGGCGCCGCGCCCCGCGAAAGCGTCAGGGTCAGCTGGTCGACCTCGGCTTGGCCTGTCGCGTCAAGGCGAAGCTGCACCCGCTCGAGCCCGCCATAAGGCTCGGCCGCGCGATCGATGTCCTCGCGGGTCAGCGAGACTGTTCCGCCCTTCTCGGCAACGAGTGCCAGGAGCGCCCGCAACGCGACCCGCTCCAACGGTGGGTCTTGAGGAAGCGGGGCCCATGCCGTGATCCTGATGTCGGCCAGGTTGTCGCGGCTCACCGCGACGTCGATCAGCATCCGGGCCTGGAACACCGCCTCGCAGCAGACGTTCCGGAGCCACTCATAGAGCTCGGTCTGATGGACGATCCGCTGGAACGGGTGTAGCGCCCGGAGTTGGCACAGCTTGTCAAGGTCGCGATGGTGGTAGACCGCGTTCAGCCACAAGGCGACGATCGTCGCTGGCTTGACCCGCGTTCCGTCCTCGGTCGTCACGCCCTCGGTCGCGAACGAGGCGTACATCGCCCGGATCCGCCGGCTCGCCTCGACGATCTCGGAGTCGCCGGCCGCCTCGACTGCGAGAGTGCGAAGGACCCGCTTGATCTCCAGTGCGCTGCCATCGGCCGTGACGTTCCGGACGTCGAGCAGGAGCGCCCGGACGAGATAGTCGTTCGGGCCTGCGAACGACCACGTGCCGGTGCCGGCCGGCGCCGGCGGCTCGGAGACGACGTACGAGAGCTCTGTCTGAATGCCGCTGAGGACCGCCGGGTTCCGGAGAATCTGGTCGGCCAGTGTCACGAATTCGCGGATCCGCTCCCGTCGCTCTGTCGCGATCGCCGCAGGATCCGGCGGCGCTGCAGCAGGCGACCCAGGATGCTTTCGGCGGCGGCGCGCCATCCGATCGACCTCCCCGCCGGCAGCATCACCGGCAGCAATAGGGGCGAGAACCGGCGAACGCTCGGGCCCAAATAGAACGCTCGCCCAGATCAAATCGAACGCTCGCGAACGGTACCGTATGCTACTGGGCGGGCTGGGGCACTCAGTGGTCGCCGGTTCAAATCCGCCGCCCCGACCAACTCTCAAGGTGAACCAATGACCGAGACACAGGCGCCGCTGAAGCACGACTGGCAGATCACGACGCCCAGTGCCGGAACGTCGGCCAGCTTCGGCGGCATGGTCGTCGCCACCTGCCGTGCCTGCGGGGTGATCCGGACGACGCAGCTGCCGGGCATCGGCAAAGAGGGCCGGATCGAGCTCTCCGGGACCTGCACCCCGGCCAGCAATGGCTGAAAGCGAGACGCGACGGACGCTGGTCTACGTGTGGCGACGCCTGGATCATCGCGTGATCGGGGTCGCCGCGACGGTGGCCGCCGGCCTCGTGGCGATCGCGCTGATCTTTGCGTCGACCGGGCTGGCGGGGCCGGACGGGAGATCGCAGGGCGGCGGCTCCGGCGGTGGAGCACCGCGGTACTCGTCTTGGGTGGGGTCGCACCAGGGCTGAGGCCCAAACTTGCGCGATCCGCCGAGCGAGCCCGCGATCCGGCGACGTGCTCCTGACGTATCGAGCCGTATAGTCGCGGCGGTCAACGTCTGATCGTCGGCACGGAGGATCCGATGACCGTCTTTCGATCGCGCCCGGCGCTTGTCGCCGGCCTGGCAATCGCCATCATCGCCGCGGGCTGCGGCTCCAGCGCTGCTTCGCAGGCGCCCGGCAACACCTTGCCGGCCGCGGGATCTCCGGCCGCCGGCGCCCTGATGATCGGCACCGGGACCGGATCGGCTGGCACGTTCCTGACTGGACCCAACGGCCTCACGCTCTACACGAAGAGCGGCGACACCGCGACGAGCTCGAGCTGCACGGGTCAATGCGCCACGTCGTGGCCGCCGCTGACAGTCACGGCCGGTCGGCAGATCGTCGGCGCGAGCGGCGTCACGGGCACGTTCGCGACGCTCACCCGGGCCGAGGGCTCGACCCAGGTCACCTACAACGGCCTGCCGCTCTACTACTGGGTCTCAGACACCAAGGCGGGCGACGTGACCGGCCAGGGCGTCAACGGATTCAGCGCGGCACTCGTCTCCGGCGGCGGCTCAGGGACGCCTGCGCCGTCAGGAAAGGGCTATGGCTACTGAGCGGCGCCAGGCACTGAATCGACGGTCAGGGCGCCCAGGGCTGCATCTCGATCACGGCCGCCCCGGTCGAGCCGAAGCACGGTGGGACGCCGTCGAGATCCGTGGCTGAGACGGGCGCCGCGACGACGCGGGCCCCGTTTCCGAAGACGAACGCCACAGTCACCGGAGCGGTGGGCGCCGGGCCGCAGTAGTTGTCGTCCTGCACGAGCGTCTTCACGACCGCGCCCGCGGCGAGGGTCAGGCTCGGGGAGGCCGCCGCCGGAGACCCGTTGATGAGAACCGAGCCATTGCCGTTCACGAGCTGGGGCCGTGCCAGGGCGTTGATCTTGCACGCCGCGGAACCGGAGTTCGTGAGCTCGACATGGGCGGTGCGGTGGCCGGCGCCAGCATCCCAGCTCACGATGCGGGCAGCGAGACTGCTCGCGGCGCACGGAGCTGGCGTGGGGACCGGCTTCGCCGTCGCGATCGGCGCCGGGCTCGGCGTGATCGCGGCCGTCGGGCTGGGAGTTGGGCTGGGCGTCATCGCGACGGTCGGGATGGGTGAGGACCCGCCGCTGGCGGCGCAGCCGCCCAGGAGGAGTGCGAACGTGGCAGTGGCGGCGAGCAGTCGTCTCATCGAGCGATCCTAGCCGCGATCCGACACGAAGTCTGTCGGGCAATAGTCCCGCCCCAGCCAGCCACGCGGCTTTGTCATACTCGATCCATGCCGGCCCTCAAGCCCCGTGATCGTAGCGTGACTCGCGTCGCGGCGATCTGCCTCCTGGCCGCGATCGCGACTGCCTGCCAGACGTCGAATGGGTCGCCGCCGCCGTCGGGCTCCGGAGCGGCGATCACGTCCACCCAGGGTGCGGGCGGAGGTGCTTCCGCGCAGCCGATCGTAGCCGGGGCCAAGCCCGTTTCGATGACCCTGCTCCCGAACTGGAAGAAGGTCGAGCTCACGGATGCCGGCCTCCGCTCGCTGCTCGACAGTGTGGCCACCTCGAACCCACTCCTCGCGAAGACGCTGACGGACCTCCTCGCATCTCGTGGCTACACGAAGTTCGCGCTCTACGCGATCGGCTCTGCGGGCAGCCGCTACCTCGGCAGCGTCAACATCGCGGAATCGCCGGCGACCGGCCTCGATTTGGCGGGTCTCGGCCAGCTGTTCGAGGGCCAGCTGCGCGATGTCGGTGCGACCGAGCTCACGAGCAAGGTGGTCACGCTGCCTGCCGGACCGGCCGTCCGGCTGAGCTACTCGCTCATCGTCAGCTCGGGCTCCGCTGCTCCTCCCGGGACCGTGAACGGGCGTCTGTACGTCTTTCTCGTGGAGGGCATCACCTACGACGTGACGTTCAGCTGCGCGAGCCCGGATTCGACCGACTGTCTCGCCCAGGCGGACCAGATGATCCAGACGCTCCGCATCGGTACCTAGCCGCCGAGCGCGCCGTATCATCGCGGGCGTGCCACCGATCGACGAGCTGACCCGCATCGAGCCCGTCCATTTCGAGCGTCTCAAGGCCCAGGGCCTCTTCACGACCGGCCTGTTGCTCGAGGTCACCGAGACCCCGACGCGCCGACAGACCCTCGCCGACCAGGTCGATGCGTCCACGAACGACGTCCTCGGCTGGCGGGACGAGAGCCAGATGCTGAATCTCGCGAGCTTCGGGCCCCTCGAGCACCGGCTGCTCATGCAGAGCGGTTTCGAGGGTCTTCGCGACATCCTCGCCGTCGACCTCGCGACCTTCCGCGCGCGACTCGACCGCGGTGCCATCGAGCTCAAGGTCGATCCGCCGAGCGATCTCACGAGCGAGGGCTGGTGGGAACAGGCGCGCACGCTCGAGGACGAGTAGGGAACCGGCGAGTCACCGGTGGTCGGGCCCTTCGAGACCGGCGATACCATGGTTCTGTGCCTGACACCACGCGGCTTGCCCGGTCCGCCGCCGGATTCGTGATCGCCATCGCCACCGCTGCGGTCATCCTCGCGGCTTCGGTCGCGCCGTTCCTGTCGCCGGCGTGGGTCAGCTTCGAGCAGGATCGCGTGGGAGCCGCCGCGCTGACCGGCTTCAGCGAGCCTGAGCTGCATCGAGTGACGAACGCGATCCTCGCGGACCTCGTTCTTGGTGGCGGCGACTTCCGGGTCACGGCGGGTGGAACCGCGGGCTCCGCCCCGGTGCTCAACGATCGCGAACGAAGCCACATGCTCGATGTGCGCGGCGTGTTCCGGGGGTTCGACCTGCTCGCGATCGCGTCGCTCGCGATCCTTGCCGTCGCGGCCTGGCGATCGCGGAACGACGCCGCTCCGCGGAGCCGCGTCTGGCGCTCCTTCCGCCGCGGCGCGCAGGGGCTCGCGGTCGGCGTCGTGGTCGCCGCGGGGATGGCCCTGGTGGCCTTCGATGCCGCCTTCGCGGTCTTTCATAGCCTGTTCTTCGCCCAGGGGACGTTCGACTTCGACCCGCGGACGAACCGAATCGTCCAGCTCTTCCCCGACGCCTTCTGGTCGGAGACGACGATCGCCGTGGGTGTCGTGGCGATCGTGGCCGCGCTCGCGATCGCCTCGGTCGCCCGCGGACGAGGGGCTGTGGCCGCCGAGCCGGGGGCGGCCGAGGCGGCCACGGAACCCAGCACCCTTGCGGGCGCGCGATGAACGGCATCCCCGTCGCGCGAATCCTCGGGATCGAGATCCGGGTCCATCTGGGCTGGGTCATCGTGCTCGCGCTGATCGGCTACCTCGCTGTCGTCGAGCTCCAGACGGCCGAGCCCACCCTCGACCCGACGCTCGCGATCATCCTCGGTGGGGTCGTGGCCATCGGCTTCTTCGTGAGCTCGCTCGTCCATGACCTCGCCCACGCGCTCGTGGCCCGCCGACGGGGCATGGCGGTGCCGTCGCTCGCCATCTCGTTCTTCGGCGGCTCGACGCCCCTCGACCCGATCGCGGCGAAGCCGGC
>JBBRNM010000021.1:0-33042 GCA_038230295.1 Candidatus Limnocylindrales bacterium | reverse complement strand
GAGGCTGCCACCGACGAGGCTCGCCTCGCCCGCGTGGAGGCCCATCCGAACGCGAACGTCCGTGCCGCGCGGCTCCCACGTCTCGCTGCCGAGGGCGCGCTGGGCCTCGATCGCGGCCGCCAGCGCGTCCGCGGCGCTCGGAAAGACCACGAAGAAGGAGTCGCCCTCGGTGCCCTGCTCGACGCCGCCATGGCCTTCGAAGGCCGACCTGAGCAGCGTGCGGTGGCGGTCCAGGATTGACCCGTACGTGGCCGTTCCGACGTCCTGCTCGAGCCGCGTGGAGCCCTCGATGTCGGTGAACAGGAAGGTCAGCGTCCCCGCCGACGGATCGATCGGCGCCGGGCCGTTGGCGGCCATCAGTGGCGCGCCGACTCGGTCACCTCGCGGAGGCGCATCGCAACCCCGCGCAGGATCGCCAGGGTCAGGGCCGGTTGCTCGAGCATCACCGCATCGAAATCCCAGGATGCCAGCGCCAGGCAGCTCGTCGGTACATCTGCGGCGACCATCGCGTTCCGCGGCATCCGGTCCAGGACGGACAGCTCGCCGAAGAACTCGCCGTCGCCGAGCGTCGCCACGACCGCGCCGTCGCGGACGACCCGGACCCGACCGGAGATCACGACGAAGAACCCCGTGCCGATCTCACCTTGCCTGGCGATCACGTGACCGGCCGGAAAATCGACCTGGGTCGCCCGTTCGGCGAGTGCCGCCAGGCCCCGCTCGTCGATGCCCCGAAAGAGGGGACAGCCGGCCAGGAGCTCGGCGCGCCGATCGCGGGTCAGGGCGGTGCGGTCCTCCATCGGACGGATCGTACCGCGGGCGCCCCCATGCAATCGCGCCGAGGATGCACAATCGGGGTCACCAGCCGCCCCGGCTACGGAGGATTCAGATGGCCACGCGCGAAGAGATCGCGGATGCGATTGCGGGCATGGCGATCTTCGCCGACCTGGCGCGACCACAGCTGCTTGGCGTCGCCAGCCGGTTCGAGGAGGCATTCTTTGCCAAGGACGCCCGCGTGCTCCGCCAGGGGCTCAAAGGTTCGGGCTTCTACGTGATCATGGACGGCGAGGCCGACGTCATCGCCGACGGCCAAAAGCGGGCAACGCTCGCCAAAGGCGACTTCTTCGGCGAGGTGAGCGTCCTGCTGGGCGAGCCGCCGATCGCCGACATCGTCGCGACGCGACCGCTCCGCTGCATCGTCCTCGGGGGACCGGACGTCGAGGGCTTCCTCGTGGACCACCCCAGGGTCATGTACCGGATGCTCCAGGCGAGCGCTCGCCGGCTGCGCAACGCCAACCGCCGGGACTGACCGATGGTCGAGCCCGAGCGTCCGTTCCCGCCGGGGGAGTACCCGGTCGTCGTCGTGGGCTCCGGCCCCGGCGGCCTGCAGGTCAGCTACTTCCTGTCCCGCCTCGGGATCGATCACGCGACGATCTCGGCGGATCCCTCGCCCGGCGGCATGTTCCGTCGCTGGCCGTTCTTCCAGCGCCTGCTCTCCTGGACCAAGCCGTACGCACCTGCCGAGCGCCAGAGCCGGGCGTTCCAGCGCTGGGACTGGAACAGCCTCCTCGCGGTCGAGCCGGAGCTGCGTGGCCTCCAGGCAGAGTTCATGGACGGCTCCTCCGACTTCCCGTCCCGGCCGGAGATGGAGGCGAACCTGGGCGCCTTCGCGCAGCGGGCCGGGGTCGCGGTCCGCTACGACTGCCGCTGGGAGCGGACGCGGCGCGAGGAAACCGCCGACGGCGATCGGTTCATCGTCGAGACGAGCGACGGCGAGTACCGGGCCCGCTTCCTGATCCTTGCGGTCGGCGTCGCCGAGCCCCACAGCCCGTCGACGCCGGGGATCGAGCTGTCGGTCCACTACGCCGACACCCGCGACGCGCCGTCCTACGCGGGAAAGCGGTTGTTCATCCTCGGTAAGCAGAACTCCGGCTTCGAGCTCGCGTCGGGCCTCCTCCAGTGGGCGAGCCGGATCAGCCTTTCATCGCCATCGCCGGCCAAGACGTCGATCGAGACCCGCTCCCTCGTCGGTGTCCGGGCGCGCTACGTGCAGCCGTTCGAGGACTCGGCCCTCGGAGGCGGTGTCGACATCCTGTCCGCGAGCATCAAGTCCATCACCCAGGGCACGACCGGCCTCCGGGTGAACCTCGAGCGAAGCGACAACGCGATGCCGATGAGCATGGAGGCCGACGAGGTGATTGCCGCGACCGGGTTCACCTGCCCGTTGCGCGACCTGCCCGCCCTGGGCGTCGCCACGTTCGGCCAGGCGAAGCTGCCGGCGCAGACGGAGTACTGGGAGAGCGCGACGGTGCCCGGCATCCACTTCGCCGGCACGATCACCCAGGGAGCGGCAGGGCTCAAGAAGCACGGAATCCCGGCCAACTCGGGCGCGCTGCATGGCTATCGCTACAACGCCCGGGTCCTCGCGAATCACCTCGCGGCCCAGCACTTCGGCGTCGTCCACGAGCGGCCGTCGATCCGGCCCGCGGACCTCCGCGACCACCTCCTCGCCGAGGCGACTCGGGCGCCGGAGCTGTGGCACCAGAAGGCCTACCTCGCGAGCGTCGTCTCCGTGGACCCGACGAACGGCATCCTCAACGAGGGCATCGTGCCGCTCACGAACTTCCTCGACGCGGGCGGGTCGGACGCGATCGCGATGACGATCGAGGCCGACGGCACCTCGATCTATCCGGTCGTGTATGTCCGGCAGGGCGATACCCAGGAGGAGCACGTCCTGGAGCCGGACCCGCTCAACGACTTCGAGGGCGTGACGTACCGCCGCGAGCTCGGTGCCCTGCTCGACCGAGTGGTCCCGGGGTCCTCCGCCAACTGACGTAGCGGCCGGTCTTCGCCGGCCCCGGCTTCAGCCGGCTAGAGGGTTCAGCCCGCGGTCAGCGCCTCGTCGTCGTCCTCGAGATCCTCGAACTCGTCGTTCTCGAACTCGTCGCCCTCGACCAGCTCGACCGAGACGTCGTCCTCCGGCAGGGTCACGAAGCGATAGATGAGCCAGCCCAGGATCGATCCGGCGAACGGTGCCGTCAGGTAGACCCAGAGGTGGCTGTAGTTGCCGGCCACGATCGCCGGCGCGAGGGATCGGACCGGATTCACCGAGGCTCCGGTCAGCGGGATCGCAACGAAATGGATCATGACGAGCGTGAGCGGGATCACGAGGACCGCGAGGGCGGGCTCCTTGTTCGTGATCGTCAGGATGACGGCGACGAACACCGTCGTCAGGATGAGCTCGAGGATGAAGGCGGTGATGTCCGAGAGCGCGAGCCCGGTCGGGTTGGAGGCCGTGGGCGCCGCCGGCTGGGTCAGCGTCGCCGTGACCGCGTCGTGGCTGATGAGCAGCAGGATCATGAGCGACGCAGCCAGCGCGCCGATGATCTGGACCGCCACGTAAGCGATCGCGGACATCCAATCGATTCGCCGATCGATCCACGCCGCCAGGGTGACCGCCGGGTTGAAGTGCGCACCCGAGATGTGCCCGAAGAGGGCGACGCCCGTCATCAGGGCGAGGCCGAAGCCGAAGGGGATCGTCAGCAGGGGCGGCAGGCCCTGGAGCTGCGCCGCGGTCACCGACAGCGAGCCGAGCCCGACAAGGATGAAGGTGCCGAGAGCCTCGGCGACGAGGGCGCGGGCGTTCATCGTGCCTCCCTGGGGCCGAGTCTCGCACGGCGTGCGGGCTCGCCGCGGGAAGAATAACCTGCGCCGAGCACCGTCACCCGGTTGGCGCCCCGCTACCCAGGGCAGCCCGATGGCCGCCGGGCGGGTCGGTCAGGCCGCGACGGGAACGGCGATGCGCTCGTCGTCGGCGAGCTCGAGGACGCTGCCGCAGGACTCGCAGCGGATCTCATCCTCGAGCGCCTCGACGCGAACGATAGCGTCGCAACAGGGGAGCTGGATCTCTGTCATGGGCCACAGGTTCGGGTGACACCGTGCCAGCTCGTCTGTCACGATGATTGCCATGCCCCGCCTTTCGCTCGACCTGCCGGCGATCGAGGTCACCGATCTCCGCAAGCGCTACAAGACGGTCGAGGCGCTCGCAGGGTTGACGATGACGGTCGGCCGCGGGGAAGTCTTCGGGTTCCTCGGCCCGAACGGGGCGGGCAAGACGACCACCGTGAAGCTCTTGCTCGGCCTCGCCCGGCCGACCGGCGGTTCCGGCAAGGTCCTCGACGCACCGCTGGGCGACCTCGCGACCCGCCGCCGGATCGGCTACCTGCCCGAGCTGTTCCGATATCAGCCGTGGCTCAAGGCCCGCGAGGTGCTGACCTTGCACGCCGACCTGATGGGCCTGCCGAGGGCGCAGCGCGGCCGCGCTCTCGATGACGTCCTCGAGCTCGTGGGCCTCTCCGACCGGGCCAGCGATCTCGTCGGGCGGTTCTCCAAGGGGATGCAGCAACGGCTCGGTCTGGGAGTCGCCCTTCTTGGCGACCCGGCTCTCGTGATCCTCGATGAGCCCACGTCGGCCCTCGATCCACTCGGCCGGATCGACGTTCGAACGATCATTCGCACCGCCGCCGCCCGCGGCGCAGCGGTCTTCCTGAACTCGCACCTCCTGAGCGAGGTCGAGCAGGTCTGCGATCGGGTCGGGATCATCGACCATGGCCGCGTCGTCGCCAGCGGGTCGCTCGACGACGTGCTCGGCCAGTCGGAGACCCAGGTCCGCGTCACCGGTCTCAAGGATTCGGACCTCGCCGCGATCGAGCCCTTCGGCCCACCGACCCTCGAGGGCGACCGGCTATCGGTCCGGCCGATGGACGCGGCCCGAACGCATGAGCTCGTGGCCCTGCTCGTCCGTATGGGCGCCGAGGTCCACGACGTCCGCTCCGGCCGCGGCTCGCTCGAGCAGCGCTTCCTCGAGCTCGTTGCCCGCGACCGCCCGCCCGAAGGTACCCCGTCCGCGGCTCGCCTTCGATGATCACGATCGCCCGACTCACGATCGGCGAGGCCGCCCGCAAGAAGATCCTGTGGGTCCTGATCATCCTGGCGCTGGTCGCGGTGGCGCTGACCGCCTGGGGCGTGAGCCTGCTCGTGGGCCAGGCGCGTGACTCGGGCGTCGACGAGCTGAGTCTCAAGCTCGGCGTGTCGCAGGTCCTGATCTTCATCGCGTTCCAGTTCGGATTCGTGCTCGCGATGACGGCGGCCTTCCTCGGCGCCCCGGCGATCGCGAACGACCTCGAATCCGGCGTCGCCCAGGCGATGCTCGCGCGGCCGCTGCGACGGTCGTCGTACCTGCTCGGGCGCTGGCTCGGGCTGTCGCTCGTGGTCGTCGGCTATACGGCCGCGGCCGCGTTCCTGGCCATCGCCGCCGTGTCATTCGTGTCGGGCTACCTGCCGCCGAACCCGATCATCCCCGTCGTGTATCTCGCCGGTCAGGCGCTGATCCTGCTGACCCTGACCGTCGTGCTGTCCGTCCGCCTGCCGCCGATCGCCGGCGGCGCGATCGCGGTCGTCGCGTGGGGGATGGCGTGGCTGGCCGGCGTCCTCGGTCACGTCGGGCTCGCCCTCGGCACGAACGGCCTCGTGGGCGTCAGCGACCTGGGGCGTGTGCTCCTGCCGACCGACACCATGTGGCAGGGCGTGATCTTCGGGCTCGAACCGTCGATCGTGATCTCGACGATCGGCGACCAGCAGATTGCCCAGGGGAACCCGTTCTTCGCGATCGAGGGCCCGAGCCCGATCTTCGTCGCCTGGGCCATCGCCTGGGTCGTCCTCGCGCTCGCGCTGGCGATTGTCCTGCTGCACCGCCGGGAGCTGTAGCGCACGGCTCGGCCCAGGGCGCCGGAGCGCCTCCCGTGCGCTGGACCGCCTCCTCGCTGCAACTGCCTCGCGGGTCAGCCCCGGTGGCGGAAGCAGCCCGGCAGGTGGTCGTCGACCAGGCCGACGCTCTGCATGAACGAGTAGACGATCGTCGAGCCCACGAAGCGCATGCCCCGCCGCTTGAGGTCGGCGGAGAGTGCGTCCGAGGCCGGCGTGGTGGCCGGGATGCTCCCGCCGGCGGCCGTCCAGGGGAGGGGCGCCGTCGAACCCGGCAGCATCAATCGCAGGTACGCATCGAAGGAGCCAAACTCTGCGGCCAGGGCCCGAACGACCTGGGCGTTCTCGATGGTCGCCTCGATCTTGGCCCGATTGCGAACGATCCCGGCGTCAGCCATCAGGCGTGCCCGGGCGTCGTCATCGAAGGCCGCCACCGTCGCCGGGTCGAACCCCCGGAATGCAGCCCGGAACGCATCGCGCTTGTTGAGGATCGTCTGCCACGAGAGCCCGGCCTGGAACGACTCGAGAGCCAGCCGCTCGAACAGCTCCGTGTCGTCGCTGACGGGGATGCCCCATTCCTCGTCGTGGTACGTGAGCATCCGCGGATCCGGTCGAGCCGAGCCGGGATCGCCGGCCCACCAGCAACGGCTTCGGCCGTCGGTCACGTAGTCTGCCGTCATGAACCCGACGATATACCTCGGCCATGGAGCCAGTGGCGATGCCTCGAGCATGAAGCCGTTCGTCGATGGGCTTCGGGCCAAGGGGATCGGCGCCGAGGCCGTCGACCTGCCGAAGCGCAAGGCCGAGGATGTCGTCGTCGTGTGGCGGGCCGCGGTCCCGGACGGTCCGGGCATCGTGGTTGGCGGGCACTCGTTCGGTGGGCGCGTCGCGAGCCTCGCGGCCGCGGAGCCGGACACGACCTATGAGGCCCTCGTCCTCTTCAGCTACCCGCTGCATCCGCCGGGCAAGCCCGAGAACACGGCTGACCGGATCTCGCATTGGCCGAACATCCGCTGCCCTGTGCTGCTCCTGTCCGGCGAGGCGGATCCGTTCGCCCGGATCGAGCTCCTGCGCGAATCCGTCAAGCTGCTGCCGGATGCCCGCCTCGTCACGTGGCCAGGGCTCGGCCACGGCGTGAAGCCGGTCCTCGATGACGCGCTCGACCGCGTCGCGGCGTTCCTGCACGAGGTGGCCGCAACGGACGGAGCCTGAGCGGCGTGGCCCGGGACCCGTCGCGACCTCTCGCGCGGCCCAACCCTGTCACGACCAGCTCGATATCACCGAGCGTGATCAGCGCGACCCATCGGACGACGCTGATGCTGCTTCCATATGGCAGGGTCATCGACCGTCACGGTCTATTCGCTCCGATGATCAAACCCGACATCGCGGGGGTCGAGCCGGTCGTACTGATCACCGGGGATGATGCTGCCCCGAGTGAGCCGGCGCGTTGCCGCGTTCCTCAGCGGGCCGCGATGACCTCGATCTCGACCCGATAGTTCGCGGCGAGGCGGGTCACGCCGACCGTCGCCCGCGTCGGGGGCTCGGTCGGGAAGTACTGGCGGTAGACCGCGTTCATCTGGGTGAACTCATCGAAGTCCACGAGGTATACGGTGGCTTTGACGACGTCCCCGAAGCCGAGCCCGACGGAGGCGAGGAGCTCGCCCACGTTGTCGAGCATCTGGCGCGTCTCCGCCTCGATCCCGCCGGCGACCGCCCCGGGCGTGCCCTTCCGGGATCCGACCTGGCCGGCGAGGAACACGATGCCATTCGCCTCGACGACCTGGCTGAATGGCAGTGGATCGGGTCCTGTCCCGGGCCCGGCGAGAACCTGTTTCGGCATCGGTGCCTCCGCTGATGGTCCCGGCGCTAATCGGTCCAGGCGATCCGCCAGACCCGCCACAGCGCGGCGGGATCCGACAGCGGATCTCCGTGGACGAGGAAGAAATCCGCGGGGCCGCCCTCGTGGATCGTTCCCGCCTCGGGATTAGAGAGGAGCTCGCCGCCGCGCCACGTGGCCGAGGCGAGCGCCTCCCATGGCTCGAGCCCGGCCAGCGTGAGCGACTCCTCCTCCCAGGCGAGCTGGTTCGCCCGCAGGGAGCCGCCCCCGAAGTCTGTGCCCGTCGCAATCCGGACACCCGCTCGATGGGCCAGGAGCACGCTCGCCTTGGCTTTCTCGAGACGCGCCGCCAGCCGCCCGTCGCGCTCGCCGTCGACGAATCGCGCCAGCGACGTCGTCGCCGCGAACGTCCGCCACGACCGGAACACCGACAACGTCGAGACGAGGAACGAGCCCCGGCGGGCCATCTCCGCGCACACGTCCGCATCGAGCTCGTCGCCGTGCTCGATCGAGTCGACGCCGCCATGCACGCCCGCCTCGACCCCCGCGAGCCCGGTCGCGTGGGCGGTCACCTTCGCGCCGCGCGCGTGGGCCATCTCAGTCACCCGACCGACCTCCGACGCCGACCAGGGCGAGACGTCGTCGTCGGGACCGTCGAGGTAGAGCTTCAGGAAGTCGGCGCCATCGTCGAGCTGGCCGACCGCGTTGGCGAGGAGCTCGTCGGCGTTGCTCGCCGCGACGGTGTGGGCCGCCGGCGGCAACGTCCCGGCAGCGTCCAGCCACGTTCCGGCCGCCACGATGTAGGGCCGATCCGACCGACCGCGCCAGCGATCCCGCACGCCAAGGGCGAGCGCCCGCGTGCGGCCGTCGTTCGGGTCCTCCAGCCGCGGCGACCCGACGTCGCGCGCCCAGCGGACGCCGGATTGGGTCTGGAGCCGACCGTTGTGGTCGGCCACTCGAAGCAGGACCTCGGGCGGATCGTCGATCCGATCAATCCAGTTGGCGCCCCCGGGCAGGGTCACGTGGCTGTGGCTGTCGACCATGCCGGGGACGATCGTCGCGCCGGACGCGTCGACCACCTCGCAGCCGGCCCCGAGATCGCCCTCGTCACCCGCGTTGCGGATCCACGAGACCCGCCCGTCCTCGACGAGGACGCTCACGCCGAGTCGGAGGCGGTCCGAGCGAGCTTCCGTGAAAGCGGCGTCGCGATAGAGGACTCGAGCCACGGCGGGGCCTCCTCAGCTGATCTTGACCACCCGGTACGTCACGGCGCCGCGCGGCGTCCTGACCTGGACCGCATCGCCGACGCTCGCCCCGACGAGGGCCGCACCGACCGGCGACGACGTGCTGATCCGGCCTGCTGCGGGGTCCGCCTCGGTGGTGCCCACGATCGAATACGTCAGCTCATCGCCGTCGTGCTCCACGATCACGACCGAGCCGAGGGTGACCCGGTTGCTCAGGCTCTCATCCATGATGACCGCGAAGCGGAGGCGATCCTCGAGGAGGCGGACGCGGCCCTCGAGGAAGGACTGCTCCTCGCGCGCGGCCTGGTAGTCCGAGTTCTCCTTGAGGTCGCCCAGCTCGCGCGCGGACTTGATGCGGGCGACGACCTCGGGACGCTGCACCCGGGTGAGATCGTCGAGCTCCGTCTTCATGCGGTCCATCGCGTCCGCGGTCACGGGGATCGGATCGCGTTTGGGCTCGTAGCGTTTCGGGGCGGCGGCCGCGCGCGGCCGCAGTGTGGCGGCGGGTCGCGCCTTCGAAGCTGCGCCGCGACGCGAGGCGGGTGCCGGCGCCACCCCGGTCCGGCGGACCGTGCCGGTGCCCTTGGCCTCCGTCGAGGTGCCCTCGGCCGCACCCGGTGGCAGCTGCGTCACCCGACTCGGCGGAACCGGCGCGACGATCTCCTCGGGGACCAACGAGGCGGTGATCCCGTGCGGCTGGCGCTCGCCGGTCGGCCGGCGGGTGTTCGCCCACGGCAGGAGCAGCGAGCCCTTGGGCCGGGCCTCGACGACGCCGCTGTGGCGTGCGGCGAAGGCATCGAAGATCGCGTCGAGGGCTTCCTCGGTCGCTCTCGTGGAGGCCCACCAGACGCGCAGGCTCTCGAGGCCGCGGAGCCCGTGGAGCCAGTTGCCGTCGGCGTGCGGCCGGCGATCGCCGAGGACATGGCTCGTCAGGCTGCCGATCCGCGCGCCGACCGACGCCGTGCTCGCGCCCACGTACAGGACGGTCGCGTCGGTGAGCCAGAACGCTGCCAGCCTGGCCGCGAGGGCCTTCGACGTCGGCTCGGTGCTGTCGAGCCTGAGCGCGGGCACGCGCTCGAGCCACTTGCCGACCTTCGTGAGCTCGATCGGCGCTGTGGCGAGCGGCAGGGCCAGCTCGACGAGGTAGATGCCCGGCCCGCGAGCGAGCGTGGGCTTCCCCCAGCGAACCGGACCATCGGCCATCAGGCCGACGTCCCGAATCAGGTCCGCGGCGCGGGCTTCGGTCATGCCCGCGACGACGGCATCAACGGCTGCGAACGCCGGAGCCGGAACGACTGCGGGCTGGGGTCGCTCGCCGATTCGGCTGGTGATGGGTCCGCGGCCTGGCCAGCTCGGGCGGCCCGCCGCGCAGTGGCTGGGCCTCGGCATTGCGATCGGGCTCGAAGCCCGGCTCGACCGTCCACGGGATCGCGTGCTTCAGCAGGCGCTGGACGCCGCGCAGGAGGTCCGCCTCATCGATCGAGACGAGGCTGACGGCATCGCCGCTCGCGCCGGCGCGCCCGGTCCGGCCGATCCGGTGGATGTAGTCCTGTGCCTGCCACGGCAGCTCGAAGTTCACGACGTGGGGCAGATCCTCGATATCCAGGCCGCGGGCCGCGACATCGGTCGCGACGAGGACGCGAGTGTCGCCGGTCTTGAAGCCCTCGAGGGCCCGCGTCCGCTCCGGCTGTGAGCGGTCCGAGTGGATCGCGACGGCCTCGAGGCCGCGCCGGTCGAGGTAGCTCGCGAGCCGTGTCGCCCCGATCTTCGTCCGGGTGAAGACGAGGACCTGGCGCCAGTCCTGGCTCGCGATGAGGTGGGCCAGGAGGGCTTCCTTGCGGTCTCGGTCGACCGGGTAGACCAGCTGGCGCACGGCCTCGGCGGCCTGGTTCCTGGCCGCGACCTCGACGGTCTCGGGATCGTGGAGCAGCGAGGCCGAGAGGCGCCGGATGTCGTCCGAGAACGTCGCCGAGAACAGAAGCGTCTGGCGCTTCTTCGGCACGAGATCGATGATCTTGCGGATGTCCGGAAGAAAGCCCATATCGAGCATCCGGTCCGCCTCGTCGAGCACGAGGATCTCGACCTGCGACAGCGAGACTGACTTCTGGCCGATGTGGTCCAGGAGGCGGCCGGGGGTCGCGGCGAGGATCTCCACGCCGGCCCTGAGGGCGCGGGTCTGGGGATCCATCGGGATCCCGCCGAAGACGACGGCAGCTCGGAGCGGCACGGTCCGGCCGTAGGTTCGGACGAACTCGTCGCACTGCATCGCGAGCTCGCGCGTCGGCACGAGGATGAGGACTCGGACGGGATGACGGGCGGGCGAGAAGCTCGTGTTCGCGTGGTGCCGGAGCCGGTCGAGGATCGGCAGGATGAACGCCGCAGTCTTGCCGGTTCCGGTCTGGGCGGCGGCGAGGAGATCGCGGCCGGCGAGGACGAGCGGGATGGCCGCGGCCTGGACGGGGGTGGGCTGTTCGTAGCCCTCCTCGGCGGTCATCCGCACGAGGTCGGCCGAAAGGCCGAGTGATTCGAAGGTCAAGCACTCTCCCAGAAGCCGCGCCGGCGCCGCCATGAGGCGGCTGCGTTCGGAGCGACGGCCTCCCGAGCATACCCCATCGCAGGCCCGGCCGGATCGGGCGGAACGAGATCGATTAGCGGGAGCGCGCCGCTGGGCCCATTTTCCCAAGTGATCTTTCACTTTATTAAGAATGGTATTGACAAAGTGAAAGCGGATATGGCATAACTTGCCTACACACAGAAGGAACCCAAGCCAATGCCGCATGATGTGATCTCCACTTGCCCCGTCTGCTCCGGCGAGCTTGCGGTCACCCGGCTGCACTGCCGCGCGTGTGGCACGACGCTCGAGGGGGACTTCAGCGTCGGCCGCTTCGGACGCCTGAGCCGCGAGCAGCTCGCCCTCCTCGAGAGCTTCCTCCGCTCCCGCGGCAACCTCCGGGACATGGAGCGTGAGCTCGGGATCTCCTATCCGACCGTTCGGTCGAGGGTGGAGGCCCTCGTCAGGGCCCTCGGCTTTCGCGAAGGCGACGAGGACGCCGCGGCGCCTGAAAGCGACGCAGCCGCGGAGCCCGAGACGATGACCCGCGACGACGTCCTGGAGCGCCTCGCGCGCCATGAGATCGGTGCCGAGGAGGCCGCCGTGATGATTCGCAACCTGGGGAGGACGAACCGATGACAGCCGGCACGAACGCTGCTTCCGAGCTCCAGCACCCGATCGGCCCCAAGGGACGATTCGTCCTTCGGCTGCCGTCGGGGAGCGTGACGATCCGCGCGACCGATGCCGACGTGGCCCGCGTCCGAGACATCACCGGCCGGCCGCTCGCCGACCGGTTCGAGATCGCGACGGGCGACGGGTCCCTCGAGCTTGCAGCCCGGATGCGGTTCGGGTTCTCGATCGCGATCGGTAATCACGGCTTCGGGGATCACTCGCCGGAGCTCGCCGTCGAGCTGCCCCGCAACGCCGCGGTGGATGTCGACACGGCCAGCGCCGACGTCGTCGCTCACGGTCTCGTCGGGTTCAAGCGCTTCCACACGGCCTCCGGCGATCTGACCCTCGAGGCCACGGCCGGCGAGCTCGAGATCGAAGCGGTCTCCGGGGATACCCGGATCCAGGCGGACGGTGCCCTCCAGGTTCGCGCCCGTTCGATCTCCGGCGACTTCCGGCTCCGTGGCCCGAAGCTCGGCCGGTTCGAGATGAGCACGACCTCGGGCGACGTCCTGGTCGACGCCGAGATGGCCGGCAGCGGGCCGTACGCCATCAAGTCCATCAGCGGCGATGTCCGGCTGGTCGCGAGGGCCGGGATCCAGGTCGAGGCCCAGACGATCACCGGCGACCTCTCGAGCGCGGTCGCACACCGGACCGAGACCCAGCCGGGCAAAAAGCTCCTCATCGTCGGGCGCCCGGTCGCGACCCTCACGTTCAAGTCGGTCTCGGGCGACCTCGAGATCGTCGAGCCCCGCGAGCAGGTGGCGACGGATCGATCCGCCCCGCCCGCCGCATCTTCCGAATCGATCGCGGTCGACGCGCCGGCGGCGCTCACTCCGCCGGCGCCGCCGACCCCACAAGCCGCCTCGGATCGGTCCGAGGCCGCGCGGATGCAGATCCTCGAGGCGCTGGAGCGCGGCCAGATCAGCGTCGAAGACGCGAGCCGGCAGCTGTCCACGCTCGAGGAGGCCTGAGATGGCCGACGCACTCGATCGGGTCCTCAAGCTCGTCGCCGAGGGCCGCCTTACGGCCGCCGAGGCGGCCCCGATCCTCGATGCCCTGTCCGCAAAGGGCGGGAAGGCCTCGAAGGGTTCCACGGAGGAAGCCTCGTTCGAAAGCCCGGCCGACGCGTCGAACGGCGAGAGCCGCCCGGCCCGCTTCGCCCGGATCCAGGTCATCGAAGGCGGCCGCCGGGCGGTCGACCTGCGGGTCCCGATCAGCCTCGGAAAGCTCGCGCTCGCGCGAGTGCCAGGCCTCTCCGGACCACAGCTCAACGACGTCCAGAGCGCGATCGAGTCGGGTAGTCGGGGTCCGATCCTCGACATCCAGGACTCCGACGGCGACGGCGTCCGAATCGTTCTCGAATAACCGACCGACCAACCAACCGACCGAAGGGAGACCACGATGTACCAGGCGACCACAGACGTCGACTATCGAATCAACGAGCTCTACCAGGTCGCCGCCGAACTGCGAGCCGCCCGGGCCAGGGACCCGGAGACCAGCCATCGTCCGAATCGGATCCGGCTGGCGATCGGCCGGGTGTTCCTCGGCGTGGGCTTCGCCCTCGTCCCGGGTTCCGGGCAGCGGAGCGTCCCGACCGCATGAGGTGGCGCTATCGATCCCGAAGACATCGCAAGACCCGCGCTCGCAAGAGCGCGGGTCTATTGCATTCCCGGTCGAATGGCGATCCGGGCCGGCCCCCCGACCGCTCCCCGGATCACCCCGGTCTGCCCGCCCGCATCTCGCTGCTGATGTTGCCCGCGCGGGGCACCGTCGCGAGGTTGTTCGCGCCACGGGAGCTGTCCGCCGTGCTCGCCAGATCCGGGACCGTCGCGGTCCCGTCTCTGCGTCCGGACTCAGGAGCCGGGGAGCGGTGTCGACCCGTCATGCCGAGGACAACCTCCAGGCACTGAATCTACGCCTTTCGTGCAACCGCGCCGGTGACAGGGGCCGATTGCGGAGACCAGTGCGAGCGATACCATCCCGGGATGGCAGCCTCGCCTTCATCCAAGCCCGTGCTCCTGCCCTTCACGGGCAATCCCGAGGCCGATCGGCTCCTCGAGACCGATCCGCTCGCACTCCTCATCGGCTTCGCCCTCGACCAGCAGGTGACGGTCCAGAAGGCCTTCTCCGGCCCGTGGGAGCTGCGTTCGCGGCTGGGCCACCTCGACGCCCAGCGGATCGCCGAGACCGACCCCGCGGAGCTTGATCGCGTGTTCCGAGAGCGACCGGCCCTCCATCGCTTCCCGGGCTCGATGGCGACCAAGGTCGCTGCCCTTGCCGCGACGATCGCCGAGCGGTACGACGGCGACGCGAGCCGGATCTGGCGCGAGGCAAAGGACGGTCGTGACCTCCAGGCCAGGTTGCTCGCGTTGCCGGGTATCGGCGATATGAAGGCCCGGACGCTGATTGCGATCCTCGGCAAGCGGCTCGGCGTCCGGCTGCCCGGCCTCGACGAGGTCATGCTGGCCCACCCGACGCTCGGTGACGTCGACTCGCCCGAGGCGCTGGCGCGGTATCAGGCCGGCAAGCGAGCCCACAAGGCGGAGCTCCGCGCGCAGGGCAAGCGGGCCTGAGGCACGCCAGCCTGACTGACCTAACGGACGGCGAAGCGCGGTTCCAGGCCTACCTCGCAGAGGTGGGCGCCAATCCCGACGTCGTGGGCCTCGTGCTCACGGGCTCACGAGGTCGAGACGCGTTCGTCCGGGACACGTCCGACTGGGACGTTCGGCTGGTCGTCCGAGATGAGGCATACGGGGAGGTCACCGACGTCCTGGCCACCCCGCATGGCTCGCAGATCGAGGCCGTCGTGTACTCGCTGGCCGCCTTCGAACGGGTCGGCGAGCCCGGCACGGAGACGGTCTGGGATCGCTACAGCTACATCCATGCCCAGGTTCTCATCGACAAGCTCGACGGGCGGATCCACGAGATCGCCGCCGCCAAGGCCGTCCTGCCCGAGGGCGTCGGGCCGGGGCTCGCGGCTTTCGAGCTCGATGGCTACGTGAATTCGTATTACCGCTTCCTGAAGAACACGCGGGTCGGCCTCTCGATCGAGGCCCATCTCGACGCGGCCGAATCCATCGCGCCGCTCCTCACGACGGTGTTCGCGGTCCACGGCCGCGTCCGGCCGTTCAATCGCTTCCTGGTCTGGGAGCTGGAGCGATTTCCGCTGCCCGAACCGTGGCTTGCCCACGACCGGCTCGTGCCCCGCCTCGAGGCCATCCTGCGTCGTGGCACGGTCGAGGAGCAGGCGTCGCTGTTCCGCGACGTCGAGGCATTCGCCCGCAGCCACGATCTTGGCGACACGATCGACAGCTGGGAGCCCGACGTCCCGTGGCTGCGCAGCGGTGAGCCCGGGTAGCGGGGGAGCCCGGATAGGCGCCGCTCGGTCCCGCGACAGCCGTTCAAGGTCTTGTCACGGTTTGGATATCGTGCGATGATCGTTGACTCAGCAACAACCATCGAGGAACCATGAATCCCACCATTCAGCAGGCCCTTTCGAGGCCCGGCATCATCGATATCACCACGACGGGACGGATCAGCGGCGAGGCCCTCCGGGTCGAGATCGTCTACCACGTCTTCGACGGACGGATCTACATCAGCGGCATCCCGAACGCGCACAAGAAGCGAGCCTGGCTCGCCAATCTCGAGGCAAACCCGGTGATGACCTTCCATCTCAAGGGTCCCGTCGCGGCAGATCTGCTGGCCACGGCGCGCGTGATCACCGATCCGACCGAGCGCCGAGCGGTGCTCGAGCAGGTCGCCCGCGTGTGGCGTCGCGACCCCGAGACGATGATCGCGCACAGCCCGCTCATCGAGGTCACGATCCAGGGCTACGAGGACGCCGCAGCCGCCTGAGCTGCCGCGAACGACACGTTCCGCCTGAGCTCGACACACCAAACATGCCGCGGCAGTCACGGAGCCCAATCCCGCGGCCTGCGCCGGACTTCCTCGCTAATCGTCCTCCCCGGATGACTAACCTCGAATCGTCGCCCTGCGGGTAGGTTCCCCGCCACGCCCGCTCGTATCCGATCGGCTATCGAGCACGAATTGCCTCGGCTCGACGTCCGCCCCTCGCCGCGCGCGGCTTGGGAAGTGACTTAACCGTCCGGGGATGACGGATACCGGAGATCTTTCGGATGCGGGACGGGCGGGACGCGCGGCTTGCTCGGTCCACTTCGCTCAGTTGACGCCCGGCCCCAGCCGCAGGATCATCTCGTGGTGCACATCTGTTCAGAACAAGTGTCAGGGCGGCCGCGGAAGTCCTTCTGGGTGCGGGAGCGGCCGTGACCGACCTCGCGACGCTCGTTCGGGTCAGCCGGCTGTACTACGAGCTCGGCGAAACCCAGGCGCGCGTGGCTGAGCTCGTGGGGGTGACGCGGCCGCAGGTCTCGCGACTGCTCAAGGAAGCCCGGAGCCAGGGAGTCGTCGAGATCCGGATCGTTGACGCCACCGAGCAGGCGTCGCCCGCCGCCGACGAGCTCCGCACGCGATTCAATGCCCTTCGCTCCGTCCATCTCGCGCCGAGCGTCGAAGGGCCGGCAGCTCCGAACCTCGAGGGACCGGCGGACCTCGCCCGACGGCGCGTCGGACGGCTGGCGGCCCAGGTCCTCGTAGCCGCCGTCCGCGACGGCCAGGTTGTCGGGATCGGGGACGGGGCCGCCGTCTCGGCGACGGCGGACGCGATCGAGCCACTCTCATCACAGGTCGATGCGACGATCGTGCCGCTCTGCGGCGGCTTCTGGCGTTCGACCTCTGGGCGGGAGCCATTCCGCCGAGTCGCCGACGCGTTCGGGGCGGCCGTGCGGGGGCTCATGGCGCCCGGGCTCCTCGACGACGAGGCGACGCGCGACGCGCTGCGGGCGCATGCCGGGATCCGCGAGGTCCTCGACCTCTGGGACGGCCTCGAGGTCGCGCTGTTCGGGATCGGCGGGCCGTCCTGGAGCGAGGCAGCGGTCGGGCCCGAGATGCTCCGCGAGATCGAGGCCGCCAGAACCGTCGGCGAGGTCCTCATCGCGCCCTTCGATATTCGCGGGCGGTTCGTCGCAGATGGCCTTCGAGCCCGCACGATCGCCTTCGACGCCCGGGCCCTCCCGAGGGTCCCGACGACGATCGGCGTCGCCGAGGGGTCGAAGAAGGTCCGCCCGATCCTGGGCGCGCTTCGCGCCGGCATCGTGAGCACGCTCGTGACGGACGTCCGGACGGCCGAGGCCGTCGTTGCGCTCGATCGAGCCGAACCACGATGACCCGACGCGAGCCAGTCCTTCTTGGCGTCGACCTCGGCACGACCCAGGTCAAGGTCGGCCTGGTCTCGACGGCCGGCACTCTCCTTGGCGCCTCGCGAATTCGCTATCCGATCGACGTCGATGCGAGCATCGGGCGGGCCGAGCAGGATCCGGAGCAGTGGTGGCTGGGCCTGCGGGACGGCGTGCGACAGGTGATCGCGATGACCTCGGGCCGAGCACTCGACGTGCTCGGCATCGCCGTGGCGGGCCACGGCCCAACGCTGACCGTCGTCGATTCGACCGGGCGGCCGGTCCGTCCCGCGATCACGTGGCTCGACACCCGAGCGGTTGCCGAAGCGCAGATCCTCGCCCGGGCCACGGGTCTCGGCGGCTGGGGGCTCGGCGTGCTGCCCGCCGCCCTCTGGCTCGAGCGGCACGATCGGGAAGTCGCACGAACGGCTCGCTGGTACCTGAACAGCTGGGATGCGCTGGCCCTGCGCCTGACGGGTCGCGCCGCAAGCTCGATCCTGCCGGGCGCGGTCGTTCCTCCCACTGCAGCGCTCGCCTCGACCGGCCTGGCGGTCGAGCGGCTCGCGCCCGCGATTGCGGCGACCACACAAGTCGGTGGGTTGCTGCCGGACATCGCGGACGAGCTCGGCCTCGCGGCGGGGACCTCGGTCGTTGCCGGAATGGCAGATTCCCTGGCGACCTTTCACGGCGCGGGGATGACGGCGATGGGTGACGCGGTCGATGTCGGCGGATCGGCCGGCGGTTTCGGCGTCTACTGGGATCGGCCGGTCGAGGCGGCGGGCTCGTTTTCGGCGCCGGCACCGTTGCCGGGACTGTGGACGGTGGGAGGCGCGATGGCCGCGACCGGGACGGCGCTGGACTGGCTGCGGACCGACGTGCTCGGCGGCGGCATGTCGACGGAAGCGCTCATCGATGCCGCGGCCGTCGTATCGGCCGGCGCCGATGGGCTCGTCTTCCTGCCGTATCTCGCGGGCGAACGGTCACCGCTCTGGGACCCGTCCGCGCGGGGCGCCTTCGTCGGCCTGTCGCTGCGGCATGGCCGGGCGCATCTCACGCGCGCCGTCCTCGAGGCGGCCGCCCTCGCAATCCGCCACGTCGCCGAACCCATCCTCAAGGCTGGCGTCAGCGTCACCGCGATGCGGGTCTGCGGTGGCCCGGCCCACAGCGAGACCTGGAACCAGATCAAGGCCGACGTGACCGGGTTCCCCGTAGAGGTGCCGCGCGTCCTCGAAACCGGGCTCGTCGGGGCGGCCATCCTCGCCGCCGTCGGCGTGGGCCTCCAGCCCGACCTTCCGACCGCGATCCGGGCGATGACGGCGATCGATCGTCGACTCGAACCGGATCCGGATCGCCACGCCACGTACGACCGGGTCTATGAGGCCTATGTCGGCGTGTGGCCGGCGATCGCGCCCGTCCTCCGTGAGGCGGGGCTGTGATCGGGGATCGGCACGGCCCGGGCGGCCGCGCAGCGGACCGCCACGTGACCGCGCAGCGAACCGCAGCCGCCCCAGGCGGTGGCCGGATCGCCCTTCATGGGGTCAACGTGTCGTTCCCCGCTGCCGGCCGGCAGCGGGTCGTCGCCGTCGATGCGGTCGACCTCGATGTCGAAGCCGGGCAGATCGTCTCGATCATCGGGCCGAACGGCGGCGGCAAGAGCACGTTGCTCCGCGTCATCGCGGGATTGCTGCGGCCGGACCACGGCGAGGCCCTCCTCGACGGTCAGCCGATCCGGGGGCCGGATCCGCGTGTCAGCCTCGTGTTCCAGGAGCCGCGGCTCCTGCCCTGGCGATCCGCCGCACGGAACGTTGCCTATCCGATGGAGCTCGCCGGGTGGGACCGAGCGAGGCGCGATGCCCGCGTGACGGAGCTCGTCCGGGTCGTGGGTCTCGCCGGGGCGGAGGATCGGATTCCGGCCGAGCTCTCGGGCGGGATGCGGCAGCGAGCGGCCCTCGCCCGCGCCCTCGCGCTCGAGCCGCGCGTCCTCCTCCTCGACGAGCCCTTCAGCGCGCTCGACGCGCTCACCCGCGAGCGGTTCAACGTGGAGCTGCTCGGCCTCTGGGGCCGAACGCACCCGACGGTCGTCGTCGTGACCCACAGCATCCAGGAGGCGATCTTCCTCGGCGACCGCGTGGTGGTCCTTGGCGGCCGACCCGGTCGCGTCGTCGCCGACCTGCCGATCCAGCTGCCGCGGCCGCGAACCCTGGGCCAGCTCGACGACGCGGTCGTCTCGGCCGCGGCCCACGAGATCCGGGCCCATCTCGACCAGTCGGTCGCGTCGTGACGGCGGTCGCGTCGTGACGGCGAATGCCGCGCGACGGCCGGACCGCGGCCTCGCGCCGACCGGGCGGCGGTCGCAGGTCATGTTCGGCGCCGCGGGCCTCGGGCTGTTCCTGGCGCTGTGGCAGGCGATCGTGGTCGTCGGCGGCTATCCGCCGTTCATCCTGCCGCCGCCGGGCGCGGTGATGGGGCGCCTCGTCACGGGCTGGGCGGATGGCACGATCGCCCCGCACGCCCTCCGGACGCTCATCGAGGTTGCCCTGGGCTTCGGCGTCGGCGCAGCCGCGGCGCTCGTCGTCGGCTACTTGCTGGCGCGCTCGGCGTTCGTGGAGCGGCTCGTCTCGCCGTACATCGTCGCCGCCCAGGCAACGCCGATCCTCGCTCTCGCGCCGATCCTCACGCTCTGGTTCGGACCGGGCTTGACGAGCAAGGTCGTGATCTGCGCGCTGATCGTGTTCTTCCCGATCGCGATCTCGACGATGGTCGGGATCCGGTCCGTCGACGCGGGGCTGCTCGAGCTCGGCCGGAGCCTGCGCGCCACGCGCCGACAGGTCCTCACCACCCTCGAGATCCCGGCCGCGCTGCCGTCGATCTTCGGTGGGCTCCGTGTCGGCGTGACCCTCGCCGTCGTCGGCGCGATCGTGGGCGAATGGGCCGGTGCGGACCAGGGCCTCGGCCTCCTCATCAATCTCGCCCGCGGCAGCCTCTTCGACATCCCCCTGCTGTTCGCGACGCTCGTGACCATCGCGCTGCTGGGCGTCGCCCTCTACGTCGTTGTCGTCCTCGTCGAGCGGCTGCTCCTCCGAGCCCGCTGACCGCCATCAGGAGTCCAGCCATGCCCCGCCGCCACCTCTCGCTCCGCCTCCTCGCAGTCTCGATCGTCGCCGGCCTGGCGGTCGGCGCCTGCGGCGTGGGGACCGGCAGCCCCGCCGCATCCCGCACCCCGCTCCTCGTCGGTCTCGGCTACATCCCGAGCGTCCAGTTCGCGCCGTTTTACCTGGCCCAGCAGGCCGGCTACTACCGCGACGCCGGAATCGACGTGACCTTCCAGAACAAGATCGAGACCGACCTCATCCCGCTCGTCGGGCAGGGCGCGATCGACATCGGCGTCGCCGACGGGACCGACGTGATCCCGGCCGTCAGCCAGGCGATCCCGGTCCGCTACCTCGCCACGCTCTACGGCCAGTACCCATCGATCGTCTTCGCGAAGGCGTCCTCCGGGATCAAGACGGCGGCCGACCTGAAGGGCAAGAAGATCGGGATCCCCGGCAAATACGGATCGTCGTGGATCATGCTCGAGGCGCTCCTCGGCTCGGCCGGACTGACGCCGGCCGATGTCCAGATCATCGAATACCCGCTTTTCGGCCAGGGCGTCGCCGTCCAGCAGGGCGCGGTCGATGCGGCGACGGGCTTTGCGAACAACGAACCGGTCCAGCTCGAGCTCAACGGGACCAAAACGGTGGTCCTCCACGTCGACCAGGTCATCGCCCTGCCGGGACCCGGGCTGATCGCCGGGACCGGCGTGACCGCCGACGGCAGTCCGAAGCGGGCCGCCGTTGCCGCCTTCGTCCGGGCCACGATCCGGGCGATGAGCGAGATCGCGGCCGATCCGGCGAAGGGCCTCGACGCCTCGATCACCGCCGTCCCCGAGCTCGGCGCGAAGCGCCCCACGCAATCGGCAATCCTCGCCGCAACGATCGTGACCTGGGCGGGACCGGTCCAGCAGGCCAACGGCTTCGGCGCCCTCGATCGGACCGGTTGGACGGCCTCGATCGCCTTCATGACAGCGCTGGGTCTCGTCAAGCAGCCGGTCACGCTCGAAAGCCTCCTCGTCGACGGCTTCGTCCCGCGCGCCAGCCCGAGCCAGGGCCCGAGCGGGAGCACGAACCCGAGCTGAGGGTTGGCGGCAGGGCCCCGCGGCCGATCGGCTTAGACTCCGACCATGACGCTTCGACGATTTCTCCCGCCCGCGATCGACGTCGGCGCCGGCCATGTCCCTGTGCCCGACGATCAGGACACCGAGACCGTCCGCCGGATCGCCGGGCAGCTGGATGCGCTGCCCCTCGACCGGGCCCGGTTCCTCGCCGCCTTCGCGTACATCCTCATGCGGGCCGCGGCGGCCGACCTCGAGATCAGCGAGGTCGAGACGCGGACGATCCAGAACCTCGTCGCCGAGCACGGCGGACTGCCACCGGCCCAGGCCGTGCTCGTTGCCCAGATGGCGAAGAGCCAGTCCCTGCTCTATGGCGGCACTGAGGACTACCTCGTGACGCGCCAGTTCAAGGAGCTCTCGACCGACGAGGATCGGCTCGCGCTCCTGCGCTGCTGCTACGTCGTCGACGCCGCGGACGACAACATCACGGTCGAGGAATCCGACACGCTCCAGGAGATCGCCCGCGAGCTCGACGTCGACCGGGCCGCGGTCAACAGGATCCGGGACGAGTACGCACCGAAGCTGTCCGCCATGAAGGCCCTGCTGCGGTTCCGCGGCGAGGCCTGAGGCGCGATCGACTGCGCCGCGGCTCGAAGCCTGAGGCGCGATCCGGGAGCCTCGGCTAGAGCCCGAGCGCCTCGGCCAGCGCGCGGTCGAGTTCGGCGTTCGTCGGCTCGCGGAGCGTCAGCGTCGGTTGCTGAGGGTCGCCAAGCAGGATCGTGGGCGTGAGCCACTCGCCGCCGTTGAGGCGGCGGATCCAGGCATCGGCCTCGGGGTCGAGGTCCACGTGCAGGTACGTGAACGCGATCCCGCGTGCTGCCAGATGGTCGCGCGAGCGGATCGTGTCCTCGCAGGTGTCGCGCCCGAGGACGAGGATTTCGGGCTCGTCGGGTGTCGTGTCGGGGTTCGTCATGCTCAATTCGGTCGCGTGCCGCCCTGGTTGCCGCCGTCGCGGAGGAATCGCTCGATCTCGGTGATCAGGTCGTCGCCGGACGGCAGGCGCGCCTCGTCGACCATCGCCTCGAGCCGCTCGACGTAGGTCCGGGTCGTCTCCTCGCGCGCCGCGGCGGCGTCGAGGCGGATGCGCATCAGGCGGGCCTCCTCGGGCAGGTGGCCGATGTCGAGCTCGAGCCCGAGATGCCGGCCGAGGACCCGCAGCAGCTCGATCGATGCGCTGGGATACGGGCCCGAGATGTAGTGCGGGATCTGGGCGAAATAGCCGACGGTCGGGATCCCGGTCTTCGTCATCGCGATATCGAACACCGAGATCGCCGCTGCCGGCACGGTCAACGTGCCCTGCGGCCCCGGCTGGACACCGCCCCGGAGGAGCCCTGGCTCAGACGCGGTCCCGAGGATCGGCACGGGGCGCGTGTGCGGCACGGCCGCCGGGATCGCCCCGAGGCTGATCCACTCGGCAATGCCCAGCTGGCCCGCGAGGTCGGCGAGGTCGGAGGAGAGCTCGTGCCAGCGGTAATCCGGCTCGGCGCCGGTCAGGATGAGCAGGTCGTGCTCCGCGACCCGCGTCGAGCGGAGGGTCAGCTCCGGCCAGGTGAGGCTCTCGGGTCGGCCGTCGACGATCTCGAGCGTGGGCCTCCGGGCCCGGTAGTCGAAGATCGCATCCGCATCGAACGTCGCGAGGACTCGGGCGCCTTCCGCGAGCGTCGCGGCGGCCGTCGTGGCGGCGCTGCCGGCGTCGACCCAGCCATCGAGGGCGACGATCATGCTCGGGGCCACGAGCTCCTCGTGGCGGGCGAGCTTATAGAGGCGCATGCGGTCAGGATAGGCGCGATCGTGACAGGCCCGATCCCTTGGGTCGGCCCTCAGGCTCCGTCGGGCCAGCGCGGCGGGGTGAGCGGCGCGATCGGCAGCACGTCCCAGTCCGATCGAGGCGGCGAGAACACGTCGATGACGACGGCGCCCTCCGGCCCGGCCTGGACGTCGTGCGGCTGGTTCGACAGGATCCGCCACGTCCCCCCGGGACCCAGGTCGCGCGTCTCGCCGTCCACGGTGAAGTGCATCGCTCCGCGGATGACCATGCCCAGCTGCTCGGCCTCGTGGCGATGCTCCGGGACGATCGCGTTCGGGGCCAGCTCGACGATCCCGAGGGTGATCCGCTCGCCCTGGACGCGCCGGGCGCGAACGGTGTCGCCCCAGACCTGGAGCAGCTCGAGCGTGTCGAGATCGGCGAAATGGCTCATTCGGAACCTCATTGGTGATCTCGGTCGGGGTCACGCCAGCATACCCGCGGCTTCAGCGCAGTCGCCGCGCCGCCGACCGAGCCGCATGGAGACCGGGCATGCCGTGCACGCCGCCGCCCGGCGGCGTCGACGCCGAGCCGAGGAAGATCGTCGGGTCCGGGGTGGAGTAAGGGTCGACCCGCCACGCGGGTCGGGTGAAGAGCTGGCCAAGGTCGTTGCGGCCGCCGGCAATGTCGCCTCCGATGTCGTTGCGGTTGTAGGCCTCGAGGGCGGCCGGGCTCGTCTCGGTCGTCGCGAGGATGCGCTCCCGGAACCCCGGCGCGAATCGCTCGACCTGGTTGAGGATCGCCTCGGTCATGTCGACCGCGGAGCCATTCGGAACGTGGCAGTAGGCCCAGACGGTATTGCGGCCCTCGGGAGCGCGCGACCGGTCGAAGAGGCTCTGCTGCGCCAGGAGCACGAATGGCCGCTCCGACGTGCGACCGGCGGCCACGTCGGCCTCCGCGCGGGCAATCTCCTCGAGGGTTCCGCCGAGGTGGACGGTACCGACCGTCGCCAGCTCGGCCGCCCGCCACGGGATCGCGCCCTCGATCGCGAGGTCCAGCTTGAAGACGCCCGGCGCGGAGCGGAAGCGCTCCAGCGCGCGCCGGTAGCGGCCCGAGAAGCGGTCGCCGGCAATCTCGAGGAGCCCTCGCGCGGATACATCGAAGACCGCGACGCGGTGCGGCGGGAGGTCCGCCATGCGCGTGACGGCGCGGCCGGTCTCGATCGTGCCGCCGAGCCGGACGAGCTCCGCGGCGAGCGCCTCGGGAATGCGACCCGCGCCGCCGGCCGGGAAGGGCCAGCCATCGCGGTGCGCGCTCGCGAGCATCAGCAGCGCGGCGGCGCCGCTGACGGGCTCGGTCAGTCCCAGGATCGAGTGCGCGGCCGCTCCCGCGAGGAGGGCCCGCGCGGGCGCGTCGCGGAATCGGCCGGCCAGGCTCGTCGCGGACCGCAGCGCGAGCAGCCCGAACAGCCCCAGGCGCACGGCTCGAGGCGGCGAGAGCGGCACGTGGAACGGCGCCAGCACGTCCTGCAGGAGCCCGTCGAAGTCGCGGACGAGCGGCCCGAAGAGTCGCCGGTAGGGGTCGCCGTCGCGGCCCAGCCGCGCCGCCGTGAGCTCGACACTCCGCTCGACGATGATCGCGGACCCGTCGTCGAGGGGATGGCCGAGGCTCGCCGGCGGGTCGATCCACTGAAGGCCGTGTCGCTCGAGATCGAGCCCGGCAAAGAACGGCGAGGTCCGCCCGAACGGGTAGATGGCGCTGCACACGTCATGGACGAACCCCGGCAACGTGACCTCGGCCGAGCGGGCCCCGCCGCCGACTGTCGCCGCCGCCTCGAGCAGCCTCACCGAGCGGCCTTCCCGGGCCAGGCTGATCGCCGCGGCGAGCCCGTTCGGGCCGCCACCGACGACGACGGCATCGACCGCCTGCCACGCCCTCATCGACGCAACCGGATCGCCGGCACGAAGTCGCCGATCGGCGTCCGGACCATCAGGAATCGCGCGACGTCGTAGTCCGGTGCCGAAAGGTCCGGCATCTGGTCCTACCGGAGCGTGATCCAGATCGTCTTCTTCTCCGTGTATTGGTCGAATGCCTCGAGGCCCTTGTCGCGGCCCCCGAAGCCCGACTGCTTGTAGCCGCCGAACGGCGTCGTGATGTCGCCCTCGGAGTAGGCGTTCACGCTCACGGTGCCGGCCCGAAGGGCGCGGGCAACGCGGAAGGCGGCATCGAGATTCGTCGTGTACAGCGACGCCGCGAGCCCGTAGCTCGTCTCGTTCGCGAGCCGGACGCCCTCCTCCTCGGAGTCGAACGGGATCGTCGACAGGACCGGCCCGAAGATCTCCTCGCGCGCGATGGACATCGAGTTGGCGACGTTGTCGAAGATCGTCGGCGCGACGAAATAGCCGCCCGATTCGGCGAGGACCCGATCGCCGCCGGCGACGACCCGGGCACCCTCACGCCGTCCGGCCGCGATGTAGTCCATGACCTTCTCGAGGTGCGGCTTCTCGACCATCGGGCCGACCTTCGTCGCCGGATCCATCGGATCGCCGACCTTCCAGGCTGGCAACCCGGCGACAAGGCGCTCGACGAGCGCGTCCTGGACCGAGCGGTGGACGATCAGGCGCGACCCGCAGGAGCAGTTCTCGCCCTGGTTCATCAGCGCCGCGAAGAGGACCTGGTCGGCCACGATGTCGAGGTCCGGCGGATCGGCAAGAACGAGCTGCGGGCTCTTGCCGCCGCACTCGAGCGTGATCTTCTTCAGGTTGCTCTCGGCCGCGTAGTGGAGGAAGTACCGGCCGACCTCGGTCGAGCCCGTGAACGACACCATGTCGACGTCCATGTGCCTGCCGAGGGCCTGGCCGGCCGTCTCGCCGAGCCCGGGAACCACGTTGAAGACCCCGTCGGGGACGCCCGCCTCGGACGCGAGCTCCACCATGCGCAGGGTCGAGACCGACGTGAGCTCCGCGGGCTTCACGACCACGCTGTTGCCGGCGGCGAGCGCCGGGCCGACCTTCCACGCGGCGGTCAGCAGCGGGAAGTTCCACGGCAGGACCGCGCCGACGACACCGATCGGCTCGCGGACGATCAGCCCGAGCGCCTCGGGTCCGGTCGGCGCGACCGCGTCGAAGACCTTGTCGATGGCCTCGGCATACCAGCGGATCGTCTTGATCGTGTCGGGCAGGTCGACCTCACGGCAGTCGGTGATCGGCTTGCCGGCGTCCAATGCCTCGATGGTCGCGAGCTCCTCGAGGTTCGCCTCGAGCAGGTCGGCGAAGCGAAGCAGCACAGCCTTGCGGTCGACCGGCGCGCGGCGCGACCAGCGACCGTCGTCGAAGGCCACCCGGGCTGCGTTGACGGCGGCGTCGATGTCGGCCTTGTCACCGGCCGAGACACTCGCGAGCGGCTGACCCGTGGCCGGGTTCTCGGTGACGAATGTCTTCCCGGACGCGGCCTCGCGGAACTCGCCGTCGATGAATGCCCTGGTCCGGAACGCTGGCGTCGTCGCCACCACCATCGAAGCCACTCCCTGTCACCCGCTGCCACCGGAGAAGCGGATGGTACCCGGGGGCTTCGATCAGGGGATCGGGGCGAGGCCGAAGAGCGTGCTGCGGATGGGCACCTCCGTGGCCGGACGATGGGCGTTGAAGACCGCATCGAAGACGTCGGCGGACACCGTCCTCTTTGTCCCGTCGGCTCCGATCAGCGTCACGCTGATGAGGCGCGCGACACCGCGACGGGACAGGTCCAGCGCCACGAGGCTGCCGACGTTCGTCCGTGCATCGGCTGCGAAGAACGCCTGGACCTGGGCCAGCGTGTAGGTCGTGGTATGCCAGGTGGCGTAGGTCGCGGTGGCGTCGTACGAGGAACCGTCCGGCGCTCGGTCGAGCGAGCCCTGCAGATAGGGAACCGCGGTCGAGGTGATCGCCCCTGTCGCCGAAACCCAGACGTTCTGGTTGGACTCGGTCGCCCCGCCACCGGTCGAGTGGTAGAACGTGTTCGCGATCGCCGTCCCGTAGCGGAGGACCTGGCCGGCCGTTCCGGTCACGGCCGCCGTGGTCGTCGTCTTCTCCGCCAGCGCGCCGCGATACACCTGCGAACGGGTGTCGTCGAAGAGGTCGTAGGTGCCGGTCGTCGGGTGCAATCGGTACGCGGCATACGACCGGGATGCGACCGCCTGCGCCTTGAGCGCCTCGGTCGGGGCGCTCGGGGACATCTCGGCCGGCAGCACGCCCCGGAGATACGTCTCAAGGGGCACCTCGTTTACGACCGAGACCTTGGTCCCGGCCATGATCCGAAGGACGCCCCGGTAGCGGTCGTAGACGGTCGGCTTCGAGAAGAGCTGGAGCACCGTGGCGCTCGTCGAGGGCCGCATCCGGAAGCTGCCCGAGCTCGCGGCCCGGTAGAGGTTCGAGCCGTTCGGCGCGTCGACGACAAGGGTCCAGGTCGTGACCGTGCCGGAGACTGCGGGAATCAGCCGGAGATGCGCATCGGCCGGGAAGACCTTCGCGATGCCGTCGATGGTCCACGTGCCGCCGCGTCCGTACAGCTGAAGCGGGTTCGTGGGCGTGGCGGGCCAGTTCGACAGGACGAGGACCCGGATCCGGGCATTCGGCGTCGTGCCGAGCGTGGTGCCCGTGTAGTAGTGGGCGAGGATCGTCGCGGCGCCCTGGCCCGCGGACGCCCGACCGTACGCGCCGGCCTGGGAGAGGCCCACGCCGTGGCCGTAGCCGCGGCCGTAGAACGTCACGGTGGCACCGAGCGTGGTCGGACCCGTGGTGGAGTCCGGGCTGGGCGTCGGCGTTGGGGACGGCGGCGGCGGGACCGTGATGGCCTTGAACAGGCCGGTCGCGCCGTACACATAGGTGACCCCGTAGAGCGACAGCGCGGTCTTGCCGTTCACGGAGCTGATGCGGTACCAGCCGCTGCCGGCGACCGACTTGCCGGCGCAGACGGAGCTCCAGCTGCCACCGGTCACGGTCGCGGCCACGGAGATGGTCGTGCCCGACTGGACGCTCGCCTTGATCGTGTAGGTCGTGCCGGCGCCGGTTCGGAGGTTCACGCCGTCGCAGGCGGCGGCCATCGTCGTTGCGCCGAGGACGCTCGTGCCGGTCAGCGCGAACAGCAGGGCCGCGGCCGCGAACGCGCCTGTGAGGACCGCGAATGTCGGTCGGCGGGCAGCGCGCGGCGGGGGTTTCATCAGCACGGGATCGACGATGGGGCTCCGATCGCTGCGGGGCCATGGCCCGATGGTGCCAGTTTGCACCCCGCCCTTTGGGCCTACACGGCCGTCGTGGCGACCTCGACCAGGTGGCTCACGACGCCATAGATCTCGCCCGTTTCGGGATCGGTCCGCGGGGCGACCACGATCCGGCGGGCGCCGTCGCCCGTGCGGATCCTGCGGGCCAGCGGCTTGCCACCGCGGTAGACGAGATCCATGACCTCGAAGGCAGCGTGCGGCAGGGCGATCATGACCTCACGGGCAGGCTGACCGAGGCACGACGCTCCGAACTCGGCCTCGAATGCCGGGTTGGCGTACATCACGACGTGACCGGGACCGTAATGGAACGCGGCCGGATGGCCGGTCGTGCTGATGCTCACGCCGCTCACAACGCCTCAGCTCGGGCGATCGGCTGCCGTCGCCTGGAACCGCGACCGCGCGAGCTGATCGCCTTCGATCGTCGCGACCGCGGAGTACGAGCCGGGCCCCGGGATCGAGAGCGGCCCGTTGACGGCCAGGACGATCCGGAGCTCCGCGCCGGCGATCGCGCCCGGGGGGCGCCCGGCCTCGAAGTCGGCCCCGATCCGTGGCTCCATCAGGTTGCCGTCGGCATCCTCGAAATGGATGTCGAGATGGTGGCGCCGGTTGGTCTCGTTCCAGTCGACATCAATTGCGACCGCGATCCCGACCATCAGCGAGGCCGGGAATTCCGGAAAACGGAGCATGTTCCAGGCCCCGCCGAGGATGTAGAGCTTGCCGTCGACCGCCTGGGCACTGTCGGCGAGCATGAGCACGTGGATGTTCACGTCCCCAGCCTACGCCACCCTGCCGGGATCCAGAGGTGAGCGCTTAGCGTATGCAGTCCGGTAACCAGGAATTCCAAGAACTGCCCGCCGCTCGAGCGAAAGGATCCACGCCCATGCGATCGCTTGCCACTGCCGCGCTCATCGCGGCCCTCGCCGTCACCGCCTGCGGTGGCGGGTCGACGCCGCCTCCGGCGGGCGCCGCGAACGCGGTCACGATCGTCGACTTTGCCTTCCAATCGAGCTCCTTGAGCGTGGCTAAGGGAACGTCGGTCACGTGGACGAATACCGGTTCAGTCGGCCACACCGTTACGGCGGACGACGCCAGCTTTACGAGCCCCACGATTCCCGGCGGTGGAACCTTCGCCCACACCTTCGACACCGCCGGGGCCTTCGCCTATCACTGCTCGATTCATTCCAAGATGAAGGCCACCGTGACGGTCACGCCATAGGGCCGGATTCGACAGGAGGAAAGCAGGGAGCCACGATCGCCTGGATGGCCACGCCTCGAGACGAAGGGACGCCTCGAACCGCTTCGACGCACGGGACTGAAGGATCTCCGGATCTTCTCGCTGTCCGGACCGCGGAACGGTCGGCCGACGCGGCGCTCATGGCGCGCATCGCCTCGGGTGACGAGGACGCACTGATGGAAGCCTACGACCACCACGCGCAGACGCTCTTCGGCGCGACCGTCCGATTCCTCGGAGATCGGGAGGCCGCGGCTGAGATCGTCCAGGAGACGTTCGTCGCCAGCTGGCGATCGGCGGCGACCTTCGATCCAGCGGCTGGCAGCCTCCGGACGTGGATGCTGCGCATTGCCAGGAACCGGGCGATCGATCGGCTCCGCTCGGACGCCCGCCGGCCCGGCCTCGTCCAGCTCGCCGCCACCGACGGCGAGGAGGCGCTGCTTGACCCGCTGGACCGCCTCGCCCAGCACCGCCGCCAGGGCGTGGATGACAGCGACCCAGCGGTGCTCCTCGAACGGAGCTGGTCCGGCGCGGTCGTGCGGACCGCGCTGTCGGAACTCGCCGGTCACGAGCGCGAGGTCGTTTCGCTGGCGTATCGCGAGGGGCTCACCCAGCACGAGATCGCGGAGCGGCTGGGCCTGCCGCTCGGTACCGTGAAGTCGCGGACGCGGCGAGCACTCGCCCATCTCCGCCAGGCGCTCGTTCGCGTCCCGGATTTCGCGCCCGGAGAGGGATTCGCCGATGCAGCACGCTGAGGCGCACGAGCGGCTGGCTGACCTCGCGCTGGAGCCGCGGGCGTTCCTGGCGTTCGAGCGAGATCGATCGCCCGAGGCCGAGGAGCTCCGAGCCCACGTCGCGGGCTGCGCCACCTGCGCCGCCGACGTCGAAGCCTGGCGCGGGACCCATGCCGCCGTCCTCGAGGTCCTCGGCTACGCCCCGGTCCAGGGCTCAGTGGCGCCGTTCGACGATCAGCCCATTGCCCTGCCGCCCGGGCTTCGGGCGGCGGTGGCGCAGATCCCGAGGCAGGAGGCGAGGCTCACCGCCGAGTCCGGCCCCGCGGCGCCGATTCCGCTCATCCGTCGCACCGCGGGGTCCTTGCGCGGTCGATGGTGGCTCGGGCTTGCCGCCGCGCTCGTCGTCGCGCTGGCCGGCGCCGGGACGGTCGCCATCGACCGTGCCCAGCAGGCCGACGTTGCTCGGGCAGAGTCGGTCGAGCTCGCCAGACTCATCCGGTCAACCGAGCAGATCCTCGCCGACCCTGGTCACACGAGCATCGCCCTCGTATCGGCGACCGGCACAGCGTCCGGCCTCGTCGCCTGGTCGGACACGGATTCGGTCGTGATCGCAACCGGGCTGAATCCGCCCGAGCCCGGGCTGGCCTATCGCTGCTGGGTCGAGAAGGCGGGGACCCGCACGGCGGTCGGGGACATGTCGTTCCAGCAGGGGATCGGCTACTGGTGGCAGCACCCGAGCGAGGCGGGTGGCCCGTCGCTGTGGTCTGGAGGGCGGCTGATCGTTACGCTCGGACCGGTGAACGGCGCCGGCGGCCCCGCACTGCTGTCGGCGGCGCTGCCCGGCTAACGCGGGGCTCTCCCCGGCTATCGCAGGCCCGTGCCCGGCCAGGACCGCGAGCTGAGCCGATCGGGCACGTCGGACCCGGCGATCGCGAGGAGGATCGGCACGCCGAACGTGGCAATGTCGGTCCACGCGGTCGAGGCAATCCCGAGGACGATCGGCAGGGTGTAGCCGGACGCGAGATCGCCCGCGGTACGGGCTCCGGTGAACACCACGAGCACGAGACCCGCGGCGATCGACGCCGAGGTGAAGACTCGGGTGAACCCACGACGGCGCTCGGACCAGCGGCCCCGCGACGGGAGCAGCGTGAGCGCCACGAGGACGACCGCCTCGAGGGAGAAGACGCCCGTCGCAAGCTCGTAGTCGGTCATGCTGGTGTCCCTCGCCACGGCCGCGGTCGCCGCCGCTGCGATCACCGTCGCGACCAGGCAGATCAGGGACCGGGGAACGTCGAAGGGCATCGGCTCAGAGGCCGACGTGGATGAGTGTCTCGCCGCCGAAGGCCATCCCGCCGCCGACCTGGTACGCGTCGGCCAGCGTGTTCCAGGCGTTGAAGCGCGGGTCGTTGTCGTGGAGATGGTGGCCCTCGCCGTCCCTGAATACGACCGCGATGAGGTACTGGACAGCGTCGCCGCGTGGGACGGACGAGATGTCCATCTTCGCGATCGAGGCGCTCACAAGGATCCCGCGACCCTTGTAGTCCTCCCAGATCGGCAGCTCATGCTCGCGAAATCCGGCCTCGAACGCGGCGACCTGATCCGGCTTGACGCTGAGGACAACGGCGATCGTCTCCATGCCTCCTCCTAGAGGTACAGGCTCACGAGCTCCGGCCCAAGCGACGCCCGGAGGTCCCCGATGCATGGCCCGATGACCCGGGCGAGCTCACGCGGTAGGCCGTGACTGCGGCATGGCCGATGGTACGTCGCGTCTCGCCGCTATCGTCCCGGGATGCAGATCTCCCGGGACGTCGCGCGACGCTTCCTGCTGGGTCGTCAGGGCCTGTGGCCCGGCCGACGTTGGCGCGGCCTCCCCGGCACGGAGCAGGCGATGCGGACGATGGAGCACCTCCAGCTGGACCCGCTCCAGATCGTCGCTCGGGCCCAGGACCTCGCGCTCCAGAGCCGGGTCATCGACTATCGCCGGGACGATTGGGCCCGCCTGACCTACGACAAGCGCCGCTTCTTCGAATGGGGCGGCTGGCTGGCGGTCAGGCCGATCGACGAGCTGCCCTACTACCGGGTGCTGATGCGACGCGAACGGACCTTCGGCCGGATGTGGCCATACATGGAGGCCCACGGCGACGCCGTGGCGGAGGTCCGGGAGCTGCTTCGCGAGCGCGGCGAGCTCACGAACCGCGAATTTGCGATGGCCGATCGGGCGCGCGTCGACAGCTACCGTGGCCGGAAGGACAGCGCGCTCGCGCTGTACTACCTGTGGCGAACCGGCGAGGCGATGGTCAAGCGTCGCAGCCCGACCTTCGAGCGGGTCTACGCGCCGTCCGAGGCCGTCGCGCCCGCGGCCATGCTCGAGGAAGCGCGAGAGGCCGATGCGGACGACTTCCTCCTCATGAAGGCGGTCGCGGCCGCCGGCTTCTCGAGGCTGAACGGCGCCCGCTGGACGATCGAGCGCGACATCTCCGCGCGAGAGGTCACGGCCTGGCGCGAGCGAACGGTCGATGAGGGGAGGCTGATCGAGCTCGAGATCGACGG
>JBBRNM010000020.1:0-33417 GCA_038230295.1 Candidatus Limnocylindrales bacterium | reverse complement strand
GTGACGATCTCGGCGCCATCCGCCTCGACGCGGGCGCGCTTGATCGCCGGCGCATCGGCGGGCATGACGATGACCGCATGGATCCCGAGGATTCGCGCCGCCCGGGCGACGCCCTGGGCGTGGTTGCCCGAGGAGTGGGTGACCACCCCTCGAGCCCGCTCGGCCTCCGTCAGGGACGCGATCGCGTGGTACGCGCCGCGGATCTTGAAGGTACCGATTGGCTGCAGGGACTCGGCTTTCAGGAGGATCCGCGTCGAACCGATGGCCCCGGAGCCGCCGCCGAACGCGATCAGGGGCGTTCGAAGCGCGATCCCCTCAAGGCCTCGGGCAGCCGCCCGAATCGCGTCGATCCCGACGAGCGCAGCGTCGACGGTCGGCTCGATCGCGGTCACCGTGTCGGTTTTCGGGCGCAGTCGATGCACAACGTCGACCACGGGATGGCCTCGAGGCGGCCCGCCGCGATGGGCTGGCCGCACCTCCGGCAGGTGCCGTAGCTCCCGTCGGCAAGCGCCGCGAGCGCGGCCTCGACCTGCAAGAGCTGGGCTTTCCCGTGGTCGCGGAGCGCGAGGTCGCGCTGCTGCTCGAAGACCTGCGTCGCCGCCGCGGCCTGCGAGCCGTAGGTCATCTGGCCGGGCGCCTGGATCGGCTCGCCGAGCTCGTCTCGCAGCCGGGCTCGCTCGGCCTCGAGGGCCCGGCGCGCGGCGTCGACATCCAGGCGCGCGGTCACGGTTCTAGGTGCTGCTTCCGGCGACGCCGGTGCCGCCGCTGAGGCGAGAGGCGAGGTAAACGGGCGCTGCGGACAGGACGATGAGGAACACCGCGACGACATTGACGATCGGGCGCTGGTTCGGCAACCGGAGGTGGCTGAAGATCCAGATCGGGAGGGTTTCCTGGGTACCTGCCGTGAAGGTCGTGACGATGATCTCGTCGAAGGAGAGCGCGAACGCGAGCAGGCCGCCGGCGAGGAGCGCCGTCCGAATGACCGGAAACGTGATGTACCGGAACGTCTGCCAGGAGTCCGCGCCGAGGTCCATCGACGCCTCCTCGATCGAGCGCGACGAGCGCCGCAGGCGGGCGATCACGTTGTTATAGATCACGACGATGCAGAAGGTGGCGTGGCCCACGATGATCGTGAAGATCGTGAACCCGATGCCCGTCGCGTTGATCGTCGAGTTGAGCGCCATCCCCGTCACGATTCCCGGCAGGGCGATCGGAAGCACCAAAGCGAACGAGACCGTGTCGCGGCCGAAGAACCGGTAGCGCTGGACCGCGAAGGCCGCGAGCGATCCGAGGACGAGGGCGATGAAGGTCGCGCCGAGCCCGACCTCGATCGAGGTCAGCAGCGCGTCGCGGACCGAGTCGTTGTTGATCGCGGCGGCAAACCACTCGGTGCTGTACTGCTGGATCGGCCAGGCCTGCACCCGCTGCGCGTTGAATGCGTAGAGCACGATGATCCCGATCGGGATGTACAGGAACGCGAACCCCGCCAGCGTGGCGATCCGGAGCCCGAGTCGACCCATCGGAGGCCGCGGCTACAGCGCGTCGAACGCGCCGAGCCGGCGCGCCAGGAGGAGATAGACGCCCATGATCAGGATCGGCACGACCGCGAACGCCGCCGCGAACGGGACGTTGTTCGCCACGCCCTGGCTGTCGTAGATCACGTTGCCGATGAACTGCGAGTTCGAGACCAGCTTCGGCGTGATGTAGTCGCCGAGGGTCAGTGAGAAGGTGAAGATCGAGCCCGCAGCGAGCGCAGGGAGGACGAGCGGCAGGACGATTCGTCGAAACGTCGTCATGTTCCGGCCGCCGAGATCCGCCGACGCCTCGAAGTACGAGCGCGGGATGCGTTCGAGGCCGGCGTAGATCGGCAGGATCATGTACGGCAGCCAGAGGTAGGTGAATACCAGCCACATCGACGTGTCGGAGAAGCCCGGGCTGAGGCCCGGCAGGCCGATCAACCCGAAGAACCAGTCGAGCGGCCCGTTCGGCGACAGGATCACCCGCCAGGCGTAGACGCGCACGACATAGCTCGACCAGAGGGGCAGGAGCACGAGCATGAACAGGATCGAGCGCGTCCTCGGCGCGGCCACCCGCGCCATGTAGTAGGCAATCGGGAACGCGATCACGGCGTCCGTGATCGTCACGAGCGCGGCGATCGTCACGGTCCGGAGCGCGATCGTCCGGTAGACAGGCTCGGAGACCAGCGTGACGAAGTTCTGGAGCGTCAACGAGTGGACGATCGACGAGGTCTTCGGGTCGAGATACCAGAACGCGGTGACGAGCAGGACGGCGAGGGAGCCGAGGTACAGGAAGACGAACCAGCTCGTCGGAGCGGCCAGCAGCAGCGCCAGCTGGAGCTTCTTTCGCTGGTACAGCCCGCCGAGCAGCCGCCTGCCGGCGGGCAACGGAGGCGGAGGCGGAGTCGCGGGGGAGCGAGCGGTCGTCGTCATCGAGATCGATGCTGAGCAATGACGAGGCTGGCCGGCCGAGAAGGCGAATCCCGGCCGGCCCGGATCGTCGTGAGGTCAGCCCCGGGTCAGCCCTTGATCTCCGTCCACTTCTGGGTCCAGATGGAGTAATCGACACAGGTCTGGCCGCGGCCGTCGCCGCAATCCGCGACGGGCGTCTTCCAGAAGGCGATGGTGCTGTAATAGCTCGCGTCGTTGACGCGGTAGGCCGTGCAGAAGTTCGCGAGCTTGTAGGGGCCGACGCCCGTGTCGAGCGCGTCGCAGGCCTTGGGATTCGCGGGTGATTCGCCGAAGGATTCGGCGACCATCGCCTGGACGGCCGGGGTGAGCATCCAGCCCATCCACTTGAGCATGCAGTTCGGGTGGGCGGCGCGGGACGACATCATCCAGGTGTCCGCCCAGCCGGTCATCCCCTCCGACGGCACCACCGACTTCACGGGCACGCCGGATCCCTGGAGGGTATTGACCTGGTAGGGCCACGTGGTGCCGACCACGACGGCCTTGCTCGTGAAGTTGTCGATCTCCTTCGAGTACAGCGACCAGTAGTCCCCGACCCATGGGTGCTGCGCCTTGAGCAGCGCGACCGTCGCGTCGAATTGCGGCTGCGTCAGCTCGTATGGATCGGTGATGCCGAGATCGGGCTGGTGGGCCTTCAGGTAGAGCGCGGCGTCGGCGATGTAGATCGGGCTGTCGTAGTCGGTGATCTTGCCTTTGTAGGCCGCCGCCACGGTCGGGTCGAAGACGACGTTCCAGCTCGTCGGCGCCGGCTTCACGATGTCGGTGTTGTACATCAGGGAATTGCCGCCCCAGCCGTGGGGCACGCCGTAGTGCTTTCCGCCGACCACGTAGTGCGGCGCGTCCTGGAGGAACGACGCAACGTTCGCGAAGTCCGGGAACATCGTGGGATCGATCGCCGCCACATCGCCGTTGCCGATCAACCGCAGCGTCGCGTCGCCCGACGCCGACACGCCGTCATAGACCGAGCCGCCGCCCTGGCGCATGAGCGTGACCATCTCGTCGGAGGTGTCCGCGGCCTTGGCGTTGACCTGGCAGCCGGTCTGCGTTTCGAACGGATGGACCCAGTCGTACTGGGGGACGTTCGAGCCGTCCTCGGCGTAGCCGGCCCAGATGATGATGTTCAGCTTGCCCTCACCGGGCCCAACCGTGGGCGCGGCAGCGGCGGCCGAAGGAACCGAGGAGGGGGTGCTGCCCGCCGCTGTGGGCTGACTCGTTGGGGCCGGGCTCGAACCGCCGCCGCAGGCAGCGACGACGATCGCGAGCGCTGGCAGCAGCGCCAGGAAACGGTGACGACGCATCTAGCTCCTCCTCGCCGCGCCAGCCTGGCGCGAGCCAATGAGAGGCCGCTCGCCTGTACGAGCGCGCCTCAGGTTACCTGCGTGCTGTCCTCGGCAATGTCACGGATGGAAAAATTGTGGACTCGCTTCCAGATGAGGCGCACCGCGCGGCCGTTCGCGGCGAGGGCATCCATGGACGATGTCGTCAGGTTCTGCTGGGTCACGACGAGGTCGGTCCCGGCGTCCAGTGCCACGATGTAGCGGGTGTCGGGCCCGAGGTAGACCACGTTGCGGATCGTCCCGGTCGCGCTCGTCTCGTCGTCGCCTACCGGGTCTGCAAGCTCCGCCAGACGGATCTTCTCGGGCCGTACGGTGAACGTTCCCGAGCGGCCGACGATCTGCTCCGCCACCGAGCCACTCAGGAGATTTGACGTCCCGACGAAGCCCGCGACGAAGGCCGTCGCCGGACGCTCGTAGACGTCGGCCGGCGTGCCGACCTGGTCGATCTTGCCGTGATTGAAGACGGCCAGGCGGTCGCTCATCGTGAGCGCCTCGTCCTGGTCGTGGGTCACATAGATGAACGTGATGCCGACCTCCTGCTGGATCGCCTTCAGCTCCAGCTGCATCTCTTCGCGGAGCTTGAGATCGAGCGCGCCGAGCGGCTCGTCGAGCAGCAGGACGCGGGGTCGATTCACGAGGGCCCGGGCAAGCGCGACGCGCTGCCGCTGGCCGCCGGAGAGCTGGCCCGGCTTGCGCCGCTCGTAGCCGACGAGGCGAACCATCGCCAGGGCTGCGGCGACCCGGCGATCTCGATCTGGGCGCGGCACCTTTCGGATCGCGAGGGCGTAGGCGACGTTGTCACCGACCGTCATGTGCGGGAAGAGTGCGTAATCCTGGAACACGGTATTCACGTCGCGCTCGAACGGCGGCCGGTTCGAGACGTCCTGACCGTCGAGGAGGATCCGACCCGAGGTGGGTAGCTCGAAGCCCGCGATCATCCGGAGGGTCGTGGTCTTGCCGCTGCCGGAGGGCCCGAGCATCGAGAAGAACTCGCCGTGACGGATCGCGAGGTCGATGCCATCCACCGCCACCACGCCGCTCGGTCCCGCGCCGCCCTGGAGGGACTTCGCGACGCGCTTGCCGACCTCGCCCTCGAAGCGCTTGACGACCTGCTCCAGGCGGACGGCATCAACCGTCGGCGCGATCGAGTTCGTCGATTCGGCGGTGCCAGGGACCAAAGCGACCACGCGGCTCCCTCGTGCGGTCCGGCAACAGACCCGGCGAGCCGACTATCCGGGCCGCGGCGGCTCCGTGTCAAGACAGTCTGCGACGTGCCTATCCGCTTCGTCGGCCTGGGCGGCGTGCCGCTCGGTGGTCCGTCCGAGTTCGGCCCGGTGGTACCCTAGCCGCCGCCCATCAGGATCGATTTCGAGCGACGGATCAGAGGAGTCGAGCGCCCCATGGCCTACATCATCGCCGAGCCGTGCATCGACGTTCTCGACCTGTCGTGCGTCTCGGTCTGCCCTGTCGATTGCATCCACTACGAGGAAGGCGTCGACCGGAAGCTCTTCATCGACCCGAACGAGTGCATCGACTGCGGCGCCTGCGAGCCGGAGTGCCCGGTGAACGCGATCTTCCCGGAGGACCAGCTGCCGACCGAGTGGGCGAACTACACCCAGATCGATGCCACCTGGTTCACCGATCGGACCGCGGCGAGAACCGCCGTGGACGCGGCGAAACCGGCCTGAGCCGGCCCGTCCCGGCGCGGACCCGTCGCTGCGCCGGCCCCGGACCCGCGTCGGCCACATAGCCCCGCCCAGAGCCGAGCCCTGATGTCCCCCCTCGCCGGCCGCTCGATCGCGACCGTCGGCTCCGGCGTGATGGCCGAGGGCATGATCTCCGGCCTGCTTCGCGGCGAGCTCGTGACGCCCGACCAGATCGTCGCGAGCCACCCGCGAGAAGAGCGGCGCAAGGAGCTCACGGTGGCCCACGGCATCCGGACAGCCAGCTCGAACGCAGAAGCGGTCCGCGGCGCCGACGTGATCCTCCTCGCGATCAAGCCCCAGATGCTCGTGCGGGTCGCCCGCGAGATCGGTCCGGCCCTGAGGCCCGGGCAGCTCGTGATCAGCATCCTCGCCGGCGCGACGACGAAGGCGCTCACCGGGCTGCTCGACCACCGCGAGCTCGTTCGGGCCATGCCGAACACGCCCGCCCAGCTCGGTCGCGGGGTGACGGTCTGGTACGCGACCCCGGAATCGTCGGCCGAGCATCGCGCCCAGGCGGCGGCGCTCCTCGGCACGCTCGGCGTTCAGTTCGAGGTCGACGACGAGAAGTTCGTCGCGATGGCGACAGCGGTCTCCGGAACCGGCCCGACCTACGTGTTCCTCGTCATGGAGGCGCTGATCGACGCGGCGGTCCACCTGGGCTTTCCGCGCCACGTGGCCCACGACCTGGTCGTCGAGACGCTCGAGGGCAGCACCCACTTCGCGAAGCAGTCGGGCATGCACCCGGCCCAGCTCCGGAACATGGTCACCTCGCCGGGTGGGACCAGCGCCGCCGCACTCCATGAGCTCGAATCCGGCAGGCTCCGGACCGTGTTGTCCGAGGCCGTTTGGGCAGCCTTCCGTCGAACCGTGGAGCTCGGAGAGCAGCTCGAGGCAAGCGCCGAGCGCGACTCGGCCGATCGGTGAGCGTTCGATCGCGCCTCGGCGGAGCCGTCGAAGGTGCGATGCGATCCGTGTTCCTCACCCTCTCGAATCGCCGCTCGATCGGCCGGCTCGCGACCCGGCTGCCCTTCACCCGCGGAATGGTCGACCGGTTCGTCGCCGGCGAGACGCTGGAGGCTGCGCTGCCGGCACTCCGACGGGCGCGTGACGCCGGCTTTCATACGACGGTCGACATCCTCGGCGAATCGGTGTCCAACGTGGACGCCGCTCGCGCCGCGGCGGATAGCTACGTGACCGCGCTGCCCGTCCTCGACGACGACGGCCTCGACCTCAACGTCAGCGTGAAGCTCAGCCAGATGGGCCTCGGGCTCGGCCAGGCGATCGCGCGCGACAACCTCGCTCGCGTGCTCGTTGCCGCGGCGGCAGTCGGCGGCTTCGTCCGGATCGACATGGAGGACCACACCACGACGGACGCGACGCTGGATCTCTGGCGCCAGCTGCGCCCGGTCATGGCGGGCTCCGGCGATGTGGGAGTGGTGATCCAGTCGGCGCTTCGCCGGAGCGAGGCCGACCTCGAACCCTTGCTCGCCGACGGCGCTCGGATCCGCCTGTGCAAGGGCGCGTACAAGGAACCCGCGAGCGTGGCCTACACGGAGAAGGCCGAGGTCGATGCGTCATACGTCCGGCTCATGGAGCGGCTGCTCGCCGACGGGGTCATGCCCGCGATCGCGACCCACGACGATCGGATGATCGAGCATGCCGTGGCCTTCGCCCGCGAGCGGGGGATCGGTGCGGAGCGCTTCGAGTTCCAGATGCTGTTCGGCGTCCGGCGCGATCTGCAGGAGCGCCTGCTCGATCAGGGTTGGGCGGTCCGGATCTACGTGCCGTTCGGTGATCGCTGGTACCCGTACTTCATGCGCCGGCTCGCCGAGCGCCCGGCGAACGTGTCGTTCCTGCTCCGGAGCCTGCTCAGGGAGCGGCGGACACCCTAGTTGTTGCCGGGTCTCGGGGCCGCATCGCCGCCACCATCACGACGACGATCCCGAGCCCGATCAGCACGTCGCCGACGCTGAACACATTGGCGAGCGGGATCCACGCCGGCACGGCGTAGATGTCCGTCAGCGGACGAAGGGCGGGGGCGGCGACGACCACGCTGTTGGTATGGGCGCCGGGTCCGTCGAGGCCCGCCGAGGCGAGCGCCCCGGCATCCGCGGGCATGGCCCCACCGTTGGCGGCGATCGCGGCGAGATTGCCGAGCGCGCCGAGGCCCACGATCGACATCCCGGGCAACCGCAGGTTCCTCAGAACGGCGACGAACACGGCGGCGGTCGAGATCAGGTAGATCGAGGGCCCGAGTCCGCCGGCGAGCTGATCTCCAAGCGGCGTGAAGAGCACCACCTGGACGAGCAGCGCGGCGATTGCGAGCGGAGCCCAGCGGAAGCGGACGGCCGAGAGGCCCTCGATCGTCCCGCCCACGAGCGTGCCGAGGACGAGGCCGACCGGGATCGCCCAGAGCATGAACATCGCTCAGATCCCAGCGAACATGGCTCAGATCCCCGCGGCGGCCAGGATCTCCCGCAGTTGCATCACGTGGCCCTCGAGGTGGCCGACAACGAATGGCTCCAGCATCTCCCGCACCGTCATCTCGCCGCGCCGCGGGTGAACGCCGATCCGGCCGGCCTCGGCTTCATCGAGCTCGCGGAGGCGCGCCGACACCCGGCTGGCGTCGGCTGCGATCCGGGCGGTCAGCTCCCGCAGCGGGAGCGTCCGGTCCCGACCGATGACGCCCGTGCGAAGCGGATCGTCGATCGCCCGGCCGAATGGCGCCCGAGCGCCCGCGCTCGCCGCATCGCTGTCGCCCGCGGTGTCGCCTGCGGTATGGGCCAGGATGCGCTCGATCTCGCCCATCCAGTAGGGCAGGAACTCCTCGACGTGAGCCAGCAGCTCAAGCGGGCCCCAGCTCGCCTCCGGCTCTGCCCCGAAGGCGTCAGCGAGGGGCCAAGGCACGCCCGCGTGGATCCGCGACGTCAGGTCGAGGAGCGCGCCGGCCGCAACCTCGAGCCGCCGCGCTTGCTCGTCGAGTGCTCCCATCGGCCCGAGTGTGGCACACCATCGGTTGGTGGCCACGCTCGTCCGCGGAAGCCTCGGCGCCCTGCGCGCCCATGGCCAGATCGTTCGACTGAAGCAACATCACGTTGCCGTCGAGACAGCCGAGCCGCACCTCGCGGGCAGGCCAGATCGTTCGACTGAAGCAACATCACGTTGCCGTCGAGACAGCCGAGCCGCACCTCGTGGGCCGCGCCGGCGCCGCCTGAACCGGGTGGCGTCGAGGCGACTCATCCGTCGTGGACGTTCCAGTCGTCGTCGATCGTGAAACCGATCGGCCGCCCGACCTCGGTGCCCGCGAGCCAGGCCGTGATCGGGCCATGCATCTTCGGAACGAGGGCATAGAGGAGTCCGCGCCCGTCGATCGGCGACCACGTCGACCTGATCAGCCCCGCGTCGCGAAGCAGATGCAACTGTCGGCTCGTCGCAGGACGGCTGAGCCCGATCTCGCGGGCGACATTCGACGGGCGCATCGCCCGAATGGCCAGCAGCCCGATGATCTTCCGGCGCGTCGGATCGGCGAGCAGCTCGATCCCGTGGGCCATCCGTTTCGGCAACGACGCACCTCGATGCAGGAGCCGATCGTCGCTCGGGCGGCACATCCAGCGATCATCAGCGGGTCATCTGGCCTCGAGTCGGTGGAGCATCCAGAGTCACGAGCACCCGGTCGTTCCGCATGACTGGAACGATCTCGAAGATCGCGCGCAGGGGAAGAAGGTTTGCCGAGACCTGATGGGCTTTCGCTTGTGCGGGGACCTCGTGCCGGGCGCGGGGACATTTTCCTAGGGCCGAGCGGATTGCGACCAGCGCGGCCTGCGGCCGGGGCCGGACTATCATGGATGGCCATTCGTCCGCTCCACGGCACCGAGCACAGGAGCTGTCCAATGACCGAGACGATCGAGCGTGGGGCCGCCAACCAGGCCGGCGCCCATATCAACAAGAACGCCTACGCCGAGGCGAAGGACTTCCTGCCGCTCAAGGGCATCGACTATGTCGAGTTCTGGGTCGGCAACGCTCGCCAGGCGAGCCACTACTTCCGGGCCCTGTGGGGCTTCACCCCGATTGCGTATGCCGGCCTCGAAACCGGCATTCGCGATCGCACGAGCTACGTCATGCGCCGCAACGACATCACGATCGTCCTGACCGGCGCCCTCGGGCCCGATGGCGAGATCGCCGAGCATGTCCACCGCCACGGCGACGGCGTTCACGACATCGCCTTCGCGGTCGATGACGTCCAGAGCGCCTGGCGCGAGACCACGACCCGCGGCGCCCGCTCCTACCTGGAGTTCGCCGAGGCCGGGTCGGACGAAGACGGATTGCTCAGGCGCAGCGCGATTCACACCTACGGCGAGGTCATCCACTCGTTCATCGACCGGAATGATTTCCACGGCGTGTTCGCGCCGGGCTTCCGGAAGATCAAGAAGCCCGCGAAGGCCGCGACGGGCTTGTCGTTGCTCGAGGTCGATCACTGCGTCGGCAACGTCGCTCTCGGCGAGATGAACAAGTTCGTCGACTTCTACCGGGACGTGATGGGCTTCGCCCAGCTCATCCACTACGACGACAAGGTCATCCACACCGAGTACTCGGCCTTGATGTCGAAGGTCATGACCAACGGCAATGGGCGCATCAAGTTCCCGATCAACGAGCCCGCGGCCGGCAAGAAGAAGAGCCAGATCCAGGAGTTCCTCGACTACTACCTCGACTCCGGGACGCAGCACGTCGCCCTCCGGACCGAGGACATCGTCGGGACTGTCCGGCAGCTTCGCGAGAACGGCGTCGAGTTCCTCGGCATGCCGCACGCCTATTACGAGCAGCTCGCCGACCGCGTCGGCGATGTCGGTATCCCGATCGCGACGCTCGAGGAGCTCGGCATCGAAGCCGATCGCGACGAGGAAGGCTACCTCCTCCAGATCTTCACCCGCCCGATCCAGGACCGCCCGACGTTCTTCTTCGAGATCATCGAGCGGCACGGCTCGCGGGGCTTCGGCGTGGGCAACTTCAAAGCGCTCTTCGAGGCGATCGAGATCGAGCAGGCGAGGCGCGGGAACCTCTAGGCGCGCACGGCGCCACCCAGCCCCGATCGCGGGGCAAATTCCCTCTTGACAGCGCGGACCTATCCGGACACGTTCTGCACGGTCCGCGAGGCGAGTCTCACGCCCAATGAGACCCCGGGATCGAGGAGGGATGGCCGATGGCGCTTCGTTGGCTGCACGCATTCGCCGCGATCGCCTTCGTGGCGGCGATCGTCGTCCAGGTGGTCCTGGCGGGCATGGCGATCGCAAACCTCGGCGGCTCGGGAGACTTCAGCACCCATGCCCAGTTCGGATACGAGGGAGTCGGCCTCGCGGCGCTGGTGCTGCTCGTGACCGCGATCCTGGCCCGGCGACCGCGTCGCGACGTCGGCATCTCGCTTGGCCTGTTCGTTCTGTTCTTCGTCCAGACGACCCTGCCGCACCTCAAGGACTCGATGCCGATCGTCGCCGCGCTGCATCCGCTGAACGCGATGGTCCTGTTCGTCCTCGCGCTCTGGTACGCGCGGCGGGCGTGGAAGGGTGCCACCACGACCGCAGCCGCCGCGGCCGTCACGCCGGCGCCCTCACCGGCTGAGTCCAACTGAGCGCCCGGCGATGGACCTGACGCCCTACCTCGGAGTGATCAAGTTCATCCATGTCGCCGGGGCCTTCCTCTTCGTGGCCGGCCATGGCGTCTCCATGTTGGTCGCGTTCCGGATCCGGCAGGAGCGTGACGCCGGCCGGCTGCTCGCGTTGCTCGACCTATCGAGGACGGCGCTCAACCTGGCGGGCATCGGCCTGCTGGTGCTGCTCGTCTCGGGGATCGTGAGCGGCATCGCCGGCAACTACTTCGGCCACATCTGGATCTGGGCGTCGCTCGTTCTCCTGGTCGTCATCGGCGGTCTGATGACGCCGCTCGCGGCCATCCCGATGGCGAATCTGCGGCTCGCGCTCGGCCAGCCACGACGTGGCGCGAAGCCCGACGAGCCGGCGCCGGTCCCGCTGCCGCTGGACGAGGCCATCGCCATGACGAACACCCGTCGGCCCGAGCAGCTCGCCGCGTTAGGCGGCCTCGGATTCCTCCTGATCCTGTGGCTCATGATCTTCAAGCCGTTCTGACGAATTGGCTCGGTCGACCTTTCGGGTCGCGCCAGCGAGAGGAGTCTTCGATGCGGACCTTCGCGATGTCGATGGTGTCGGCGGGAATGGCGATGATCATCGCCGTCTTCGTCTACTTCCTGTTCTCCTTCGTCCTGCCCGCCGTGGCGAAGGATCCGAAGTCCGAAGCAGCCCCATTCCTGCCCATCTTCGTCGGATTCATCGTCATCTTCGGCGTTCTCGACCTCGCCTCGCTCTTCTGGCTCGGAGCTCGCCGGCGAGCCTGGTTCTGGTTGGTCTGCGCCGTCCCCGGCGTGCTCGTCCTCCTGCTGTTCGGGATGCAGATCACGTTCGCCCTGACCCATCCCGCGGATGCGCAGCAATTCATCCCGACCGTTCTCGCCATCGTCGGCGCGGGGTGCGTGATCGTCGGCGGCATTGCTGCCTTCCTCGACGTCCGGCGCGGCGTCCCTACCTGGTCCAGGCAGGGCAGGGCCGGCACGATCGTGACCGCCTTTGGGGCGTTCGTGATCGGCGCGCTCGTCACCTCTGCGTTGGCCGGAAGCGCGAGCTCCGCGAGCGGTGGTGTCGCCGAGGCTCCGACCACCACGGGGGTCGAGACGGCCAAGGACGTCAAGTTCACCGAGACGAGCCTGCAGATGAAGAACGGCGAGGTCCTGGGGCTGTTCGTCATCAACAAGGACGACTTCGGCCATACCTTCGACATCGACGAGCTCAACATTCACGTGGCTCTGCCCGCCCACTCGACGACGGCGGTCGCGATCAAGCCGAGCGCGGCCGGGTCCCTTCAGTTCTTCTGTGCGGTCCCGGGCCACAGGGACGGCGGCATGTTGGGGACGCTCACCGTGGCGCCCTAGATGCCGACGCCCCCAGCGTCCGAGGCAATCGTCGAGGTCACCAACCTCGTCAAGGTCTATCCGCCCGCCCGCGGCGGCGAGCCGGTTCGCGCCGTGGATGGCGTGACGTTCAGCCTCGCGGCCGGCGAGTTCTTCGGCTTCCTCGGACCAAACGGCGCCGGCAAGACAACGACGATTCGGATCCTGGCCACCCTCGCCCGACCGACTTCGGGCACGGCCCGCGTGGCGGGCCTCGACGTCCTTCGTGACGCCGACGCGGTGCGGCGGCGGATCGGCCTGGCGATGCAGACGGTTGCCCTGGAGAACATGCTCACCGGGCGGGAGAACCTCGAGCTCATCGGCCGGCTCCACCGCGTGCCCGGACCGGCCCTCCGGAGCCGCGTCGACGAGCTGCTCGAGCTCATGAACCTGACGGCCGCCGCGAAACGGCCTGCCGGAACCTACTCGGGTGGGATGCGCCGGCGGCTCGATCTCGCGACGGCGCTCGTTCACCGTCCGTCCGTGCTCTTCCTCGACGAGCCGACCGAGGGCCTCGATCCACAGAGCCGCGCTGCGCTCTGGGAAGAGCTGGTCCGGATCAACGAGGCGGGCACGACGATGTTCCTGACGACGCATTACATGGAGGAGGCCGATCGACTCTGCGGTCGTCTCGCGATCGTGGACGGCGGCAAGATCGTCGTGGAGGGCACGCCGGCGGAGCTCAAACGCTCCGTGGGCGCCGACGCGGTCGAGATCGAGCTCGGCCTCTCCGATGGGACCGAGAGCCTCGCCGCGGCGCAAGCCGGCGCGATGGAGCGGCTCGCCGGCCTCGATGGTGTGCTCGGGGTCGAGCGGTCGGAGGTCGGCGTGTCGATTTCAGTCGCGAACGCACAGTCGGCAGTCCCGGCGCTGCTCCGACGCCTCGATGGCGACTCCTTGCATGTCGCGAGCCTGACGATGCGCGAACCGTCGCTCGACGACGTCTTCCTCCGCTACTGCGGGCGCCACATCCGGGTCGAGGAAGCGGACCGACCGGTCGAGCTGGGCTGGTGGTCGTGATGTCGGCGGCGACGGCATTCGCACGGGAGACGTGGCTCCTCGGCGGCCGCTCCATGCGACGTTCCTTCCGTGTTCCGGCGAACCTGATCTCGACGCTGCTGTTCCCGCTCATCCAGCTCTTCGTGTTCAGCCAGCTGTTCAAGGACATCGTCTCTCTGCCGGGATTTGCGGCGAGCGGCAACGGCCAGGCAAGCTACCTCGACTACCTTGCCCCGGGCCAGGTGACGTTCACGGTTTTCTTCGCGGTCGCCTGGTCGGGCACGAGCCTGCTGGTTGACTGGCGGAACGGCTACCTCGACAAGCTGCGAGCGAGCCCGATCAATCGCTTCGCGATCCTGGCAGCCGAGCTCACAACCGTGTTCGTCGGAACGGCGATGATGGCGGCCGCGATCCTCGTCCTCGCGATCGTTCTCGGTGCGCACGTGGCCACAGGCGTCCTGGGATTCGTTGCGATCGTCCTGCTCGGCGGCGGGTTCGGCGTCGCCTGGGCCGGCACGTCGATGGTCCCGGCACTTCTGACGAAGAACGAGCAGGCGACCGGGACCCTCGCGCTCCTGTTCATGCCGATCGCGTTCATGTCGACCGCCTTCGTCCCGGTACAGCTCATGCCCGAGTGGCTCCGAACGTTCAACGATTGGAACCCCATCAGCTATGTCATCGAGGCGATGCGCTCCCTGATGATCGTCGGCTTCGAGCTTGACATCCTCGGCCGGGCGATCGTCGCGATCCTCCTCCTGGCGATCGTCCTCCAGGGAGTGACGCTGTGGGCGTTCCGGAGGCTGACCGCCTGACCGATAGACTCCGGGCATGCGAGTCGCCCACGTCCGCGAGCTCCATGGTCCGGTCGGCGCACCGTGGCGACTCGTGGCCTCCCTCCCTGCGTCACGGGACCATCCCGGCGACGTCCGGGCGAGCTGGCTTGACCTGGAGGTCGCCCGGCGGCGGCTCGTCGCCCGCGACCCGCTTCGGGCCCACAACGCCGTCCTTTTCCGGCAGCCGATCTCGACGCTCGACGACCACCTTGCTCGCGGTCTCCGGATCGGGGCCGTCGGGGAGCTCCTCGACGCCTTCGAGGCGCTCGAAGCCCCGGACGATGACGATGACGCCCTTCTCGACGCCTCGGGTCTCGCCTTCGGGCCGCCGATCCTGCGGCCCCCCGCGTTCCGCGACTTCTACGCCTTCGAGCGACACGTCCGGACCATGTGGGAGCGCCGCGGCGGCGAGGTTCCCGAGGCCTGGTATCGACTTCCGATCTTCTATTTCTCGAACACCTCCGAGATCCGCGGGCCGGGCGAGCCGGTCTGGGCACCGCGTGGGAGCCTCGAGCTCGACTTCGAGCTCGAGGTGGGCGCGATCGTTGACACGCCGGCGTTCGATCTGCCCGAAGACCGAGCCGAGGAGGCGATCGGGGGCTACCTGATCGTCAACGACTGGTCGGCGAGGGATCTCCAGCGCGACGAAACGGTCGTCCGGCTCGGGCCGGCGAAGGGCAAGGATTTCGCGACATCGATCGGTCCCTGGATCGTGACGCCCGACGAGCTTGCGGACGTGTGGCAGCCCGGCGCGACGGGTCCGGCGCTCGGGCTGACCGCGAGCGTCGCTACTGCCGATGGGCGCCAGGTCGGCATCTCCGAGGGAACCTGGGAGACTGCCCAGTTCTCGTTCGGCCAGATGCTCGCTCGGGCCTCGGCCGACGTTCACGTCCGCCCCGGCGAGATCCTCGGCAGCGGCACCGTCGGCGGCGGCTGTCTGCTCGAGGTCAAGGACCAAACCCTCGGCCGCTGGCTCGAGCCGGGCGACGAGGTCGTCCTCCGGATCGACCGGCTCGGGGAGCTGCGATCGCCGATCACTACGCGTCCCCCAGCCTGACGATTTCGCGCCTCGGTAAACGTTCCCTCCGCTCCGGACCCAATAGGTGAGCATGGAGGCGGTCATCGACCCTGGCGAGGCACTCGCACTCTTTGATTCGCGTTTCGACCTGCTGTTCGAGTATCTGACCCGGGTGAGATTGTGGGCCGCTGGCCGGTCGACGCGCGCGGCCGAAGCCGCTGAGCGGCGCTGACTAGACTGCGTCCATGTACTACGTCCGAAACGGCAGCGTCCCGCCGCAGCGACACACCCAGCATCGCGGGCCCGACGGCAGCCTCTATGCCGAGGAGCTGTTCGGAGTCGAGGGCTTCACGGGTCGCAGCTCGCTGCTCTACCACCTCGTGCCGCCGACGCGGACCCACAAGATCGAGCCGGTTCGCGAGCTCCGCCTCGAAGCCGCGGACGAGAACGTCCACCGGCACCACCTGACGAAGACCGGTGATGTTCCCCCGAAGGGCGACGCGATCACCGGCCGGATCCCGCTGTACTTCAACCGCGACGTGATCTTCGGGATCGTCCGCCCGGCCGAATCGATGCCCGACGGGACCTTTTACCGAAACGGGATCGCCGACGAGATGCTGTACGTCCACGAGGGGACCGGCGTCTGCGACACGATCTTCGGGCCGCTCCGCTACGGGCCCGGCGACTACCTCGTCCTCCCGATCGGGACGACCTGGCGCCTCGACCCGGATGCCGGCTCGGAGCAGCGGATCCTGTACCTGGAAGCGCCCTCGGAGATCGAGCCGCCCAAGCGCTACCGGAATGACTACGGCCAGCTGCTCGAGCACGCGCCGTACTCGCAGCGAGACCTTCACGCGCCCGACGATGTCGCGCCGCGCAAGGAGGCCGGCGACTTCGTCATCCACGTCCGTTCGTCCGACAAGATCACCGCCTACCACTACCGTCACCACCCGTTCGATCTCGTCGGCTGGGATGGCTATCTCTGGCCGTTCCGGTTCAACATCGCGGACTTCCAGCCGATCACGGGGCGGGTCCACCAACCGCCGCCGGTCCACCAGACCTTCCAGGCCCGGAACTTCGTGGTGTGCTCGTTCGTTCCCCGCAAGTTTGACTACCACCCACTCGCGATCCCGGCGCCGTACAACCACTCGAACATCAACAGCGACGAGGTCATCTATTACGTTGCCGGCAACTTCATGAGCCGCCGCGGCGTGGAGATCGCCTCATTCACGGTCCACCCGGCGGGCATCCCGCATGGCCCACACCCGGGTACGGTCGAGGCCTCGATCGGCAAGGAGGGGACCGACGAGCTCGCGGTCATGGTCGACACGTTCAACCCGCTGTCGCTGACGAAGGCCGCCCTCGACCTCGACGACGATCGCTACCCGTACTCCTGGCTCCCGCCCGACGACGCCCAGGCGGAAGCCTCCGAGCTCGCGGAGCGAGGCCCGGAGGCGTTCCCGGACTGAAGTGAGCGAAGAGCGCCGCCTCGTCACGATCCTCTTCGCCGACGTCGTCGGCTCGACGGCGCTCGGCGAATCGCTCGATCCCGAGGACGTTCGCGCGCTGCTCGGCAGGCTCTTCGCGATCGCTCGCGATGCCGTCGAGCAGCATGGCGGCCGAGTCGAGAAGTTCATCGGCGACGCGATCATGGCCGTCTTCGGCCTGCCGGTCGCCCACGACGACGATGCGGTGCGGGCGCTGTCGGCGGCGATCGACCTCCGCGATCGAGTCCGGGGCGACCCCACCCTCGCGGACCGAATTGCGATCCGCCTCGGCGTGAACGGCGGCGAGGTCATCGCGAGCCGGGATCAGCAGGCGACGGAGTTCATGGTGACTGGCGACCCGGTGAACACCGCCGCCCGGCTCCAGCAGTCGGCCGAGCCATGGGGAATCCTCGTCGGCGAAAGGACCGTGCGGGCTGTGGGCGGTCACTTCACGTTCGGCACGCCGGCCGAGATCGAGGCGAAGGGCAAGGCGAACCCAGTCGCGGCGCGGCCGCTCCTCGGGCTCGCGGAGCAGGACAGCCGACCCAGCCGCCACCGCATCGTCGGCCGCCAGGCCGATCTCCAGCAGCTGGACTTGACCGCCCGGCGCGCGTTCGACGAGGGCCGTCCGTACCTCGTGAGCATCGTCGCGCCGGCCGGGGTGGGGAAGTCGAGGCTGCTCGAGGAGTTCCTCGATGGCCTCGATCCGAAGACCCGGGTCGCGATCGCCCAGTGCCTGCCGTACGGCCAGCGACTCACGTACTGGCCGATGCGGGCGATCCTCCTCTCACTGGTCGACCTCGCGGATGACGCGAGCCCCGAGGCGGTCCGCGACGCGCTCGACGCATGGCTCCGGGCCGCGGGCGATCCCGAGCCCGAACGAACGGCCGAGCAACTGGCCGCAACGGTGGGCGCCGGCGAGATCGAGACGGCCGACCGGATCTCGCTCTTCGGAGCGTGGCGGCGGTTCGTGGAGCTCGCCGCCGGGCGGGCACCGGTCGTGCTCGTGATCGAGGACCTGCACTGGTCCAGCGACAGCCTGCTCGACCTGGTCGAATCGATCCTCCAGCCCCGAGCGGACGTGCCGCTGCTGATGATTGCGCTGGCCCGCCCGGAGCTCCTCGACCGGCGCCCGAGCTGGGGTGGTGGGCGGCGCAATGCGGTCTCGATCGCGCTCGAGCCATTGCCCGAAGCCGCGGTGGCCGAGCTCGTCGCGGACCTCCTGGACCGGCCGGTGCCCGAGATCGTGGCCGCCGTGGTCGATCGTGCCGAGGGCAATCCCTTCTACGCAGGCGAGATCGTCCGCTCGCTCGTCGATCGACTCGGCCCGAGCCCCGACTCGACGGCCGTGGCCGGCGCGATCGCGGCCCTGCCCGATTCCGTGCACCTCACGGTCCTTGCCCGCCTCGACGCGCTGCCGCCCGAGGCGCGTCGGGTCGTCCAGCTGGGCGCGGTCCTGGGCCGCTCGTTCCAGCCCCGAGCGCTGGCGGCGCTCGAACCCGGCCTCACCGCCGAGGGCATCGAGTCGGCGATCGACTCCCTATCCGATCGGGACCTGATCCGGCCCTCGGGGCCGAGCTCGGTGACGTTCCGCCACATCCTCTTCCAGGAGGTGGCCTACGCGACCCTGCCCCGAAGCGAGCGGGCGCGGCTCCATGCGGCCGCGGGTGCCTGGCTCGAAGAGGAGGCGACGCGATCCGGGCGCGAGGACGAGCTAGCCGAGATCGTCGCGTTCCACCTGCGCGAAGCCGCGACGCTCGGGAGCCTGCTCGGCGTCGCGCCCGCCCCCGACCTTGCCTCCCGGGCCGTGCGCTGGCTGCGGTTGGCGGCGGATGTCGCAGCCGCCGGCGCGGCAACGACCGAGGCCGCCCGCCACATCAACGCCGCGATCGAGCTCGCGCCGAGGGAGCTCCAGCCGGACCTCTACGAGCGACTCGGTGAGATCTGGTCGGGTGGCGACCAGGGCGTCGAGGCGTTCGACCGGGCAAATGCCCTCGGGCGCGAGCTCGGCCTGGGCGAGGAGCAGGAGCTCCGAACACTCGCCCAGGCCGTCATCGTCGAGTCGCGATGGGCCGGCTCGGTCGGTCAAGCACGACCGGACGACGAGTCCGAGCGTCGCTTCGACCGCCTCCGGGCGCTCGCTGCCCAGCCCTTCTCGGACCGAGCCCGACAGCTCGGCTACCTCGCCCTGGCCTTCGGCCCGGCGAACCTGATGGGAGCTCCCGACGCGGCGACGCTGGCGCTCGCCAAGCTGGCGGCCAAAGAGGCGCTCGATCTCGCCCGGGCTCTCGACGATCCCGATGCGATGAGTGCCGCGCTCGACGCCCTCGGCGCGATCAGCCTCAGCGAGAACCGCGCGGCCGAGGTATCGGCGTACGCCGAGCAGCGCCTCGCCATCGCGGATCGCCTCGCGACGAACGAGCGGGTCGACGCCTGGATCGTGACGGCCTGGACGGCTGCCCTCCTCGGTGATCTCGAAGGCTCCGAGAAGGCGGCCGCGCAGGCTCGGGCCGGCCTTGGGAGCGGTCAGGCGCCCGCGTGGGCACTCGGGGCCTCGGCGTGGCGCGCATTCGCCCTCCATGGCCTCGGTCGCTGGGATGATGCGGTCGTCGAGCTGCAGCGGGCGGCCATCTCGTGGAAGGAATCCGAGATCCGGGCGCCGTGGTACGCGCTCAACGGCTTCCTCGCGGGCCTCGCGATTGCCCGTGCGCGGGCGGATCCCGTCGGCGCCGAGCAGTGGCGCTCTGCCGCGCGGACCGTCTTCGAGCGCTCCGACCAGTCGATCCGGACGCAGCGGCTCAAGGCCTACGTAGATGAGGACCTGCCGGAGCTCGAGCGCCTGGTCCTCGGCGATTTCCTCACGTTCACCGGTCGCTTCGAGTACATCCACCTGGCCTGCCAGCTCCTGGCCGACCGGCGGCACCCAGCCTCGATCGCGACGCTCGACGGGATCATCGAGTACGCCGTGGAGCGATCGCTCGGCCTCGTGTCGTCGCAGGCGCGACGGCTCCGCGGCGTCGTCGCCCACGATGCGGCCGACCTCACCGCGGCGCTCGGCGAGTTCGAGACGATGGGCGCCCGCCCGAGCGCGGCGCGGGTCCGAACGGAGCTCGGGCTCCTGACCGGTGACGCCGCTCTCGTCGAGCGCGGTATCGACGAGCTCGAGGCGCTCGGGGACGTCGATCAGATGGCCCGCGTCGCGGCCGAGCAACGTGGCGCATCGCTCGGCGCCCCGACCGAGGCGTCCACGGCTGCATCGGGCATCATGCCGACATGACGAATCCAGCCGCCGGGCTACGCGCCCGGATCCGCGCCGGTGCCCCGCTCTTCGGCGTCTGGGCCGGGCTCGGATCGCCGCTCGCCGCGGAGCTCCTCGGCCGGGCCGGGTTCGACTGGGTCGTCGTCGACCTCGAGCACGGCGCCGCCACGGAATCCGAGCTCCTCGCGCACCTGACAGCGGTCGAGGTCACCGGCACGGCAGCCCTCGTCCGGCCGCAGTCAGGGGAGCGCCTGCGGGTGGGCCGGGCGCTCGACCTCGGCGCCGCCGGCATCGTCGTGCCCCGGCTCGAGACCGCCGAGCAGGCCCGCGAGGCGGTGACCTTCCTGCGCTATCCGCCGGACGGCCAGCGCGGCGTCGCGCTCCTGACCCGCGGCGCCCGGCTCGGCGCGGTGGGACACGGCGAGGTGGCCTACGTCAACCGCGACATCGTCGGCATCGTCCAGATCGAGACGCCTTCCGCTCTCCGCGAGGCCGACGACATCGCCGCGATCGATGGCGTGGACGTGCTCTTCGTCGGCCCGGCCGACCTCTCGCATTCCCTCGGGGTCCCCGGGCGGTTCGATGACGCGGGCTACCTGGCGGCGTTGCAGTCGGTCGTCGCCGCCTGTCGGGCTCACGGCAAGGCCGCCGGCATCCTCCTGTACGACCCGGCGAGCTTCGGCCCGCACCTCGAGATGGGCTTCACGTTCGTCGGCCTCGGCGCCGACCTCTCCTTCGTGGCGAACGGGGCGAAGGCCGCCTTGGCCGCTGTCAGGCTGGCCCGGCCCGGCTGACCGCTCTCGCGGCCAGCCGGGAGCGCGGATTCTCGAGGCCGCTCAGCCGGGGGCCGTCGACGCTCGGACGTTCTCCGTCTCGCCCCCCACCTCGTCCCAGATCCGGACGTGCCGGGTCTCGCGGATGTAGAGGCCGCCGATGATCACGGTGATCACCGCGACGACAATCGGGTAGATCAGTCCGGCATAGAGATTGCCCGTCGTAGCGAGCAAGCTCGCCGCGATCAGGGGCAGGAACCCGCCAAACCAGCCGTTACCGATGTGGTAGGGGATCGACAGCGAGGTGTACCGGATCCTGGCCGGGAACAGCTCCACGAGGAACGCCGCGATCGGTCCGTAGACCATCGTCACGAACACGATCTGGATCCACACGAGGACCATCAGCGGCAGGATCTCCGGCTGGGCCACGGTCGGTGTCACCCCGTCGGCCCCGACGAACTTCCCGGCCGCCTTGCCGGCCGTCGCAAGGACGCCCTGCGGGTGGGCGAACTGGGTCATCAGGGTGTAGATCGGGTAGTAGCTGAGCGCGGCGATCGCACAACCGCCGAGGATGACGGGCTTTCGCCCGATCCGATCCGAGAGGCGGCCGAAGAAGACGAAGAACGGAGTTCCGAACACGATCGCCGCGCCGACGATCAGGTAGGCGTCCTGGAAGCGGACTCCAAGGTTCGTGCCGAGGAAGAACAGCGCCTGGAACTGGCCCTGGTACCAGACCACCGCCTGGCCCGCGGTCGCGCCGAAGAGCGCCAGCAGGATCAGCTTCCGGTTGGCCGGGTTGCCGAGCGAATCCCGCCACGGCGATGTCGAGGAACGACCTTCGGCCTTGAGCTGCGTGAAGAGCGGCGTCTCCTGGAGCCGCAGCCGGATGTACAGGGCCATCGCGACGAGGACGATCGACAGGATGAACGGGATCCGCCAGCCGAAGCTCGTGAAGTCCGCGGGGCTCATCGAGATACGAAAAATGCCGATCATCAGCAGCGCCAGCAGCAGGCCGAGGGTCGCCGTGGTCTGGATCCAGCTCGTGTTCTGGCCGCGCTTCTCGTCTGAGCTGTGCTCCGCGACGTAGATCGCCGCGCCACCGTACTCACCGCCAAGAGCGAGGCCCTGGGCCAGTCGCAGGATGACGAGGATGATCGGTGCGAGGATGCCGATCTGGGAATACGTCGGGAGGATTCCGACGAGGGCCGTCGAGATCCCCATGACCGTGATCGTCACGAGGAAGGTGAACTTGCGCCCGACGAGGTCCCCGATACGCCCGAAGAACGCGGCGCCGAAGGGTCGGACCGCGAAGCCGGCCCCGAACGTGGCCAGCGACGCGAGCAGGGCCGTCGTCGCATCACCGGTCGGGAAGAACTGCGTGGAGAAGAACGCCGCGAGGACGCCGTACAGGTAGAAGTCGTACCACTCGATGATCGTGCCGGCGGCTGAGGCGCTGATCACGAACGGCAGCTTGAAGCGATATTCCGGGGTCGCGGCAGCAGCCCCGGCTGGTTGGGCGAGCGTTGCCAAGGTTTAGGCCCTCCGGAGGCGCGCGCCGGGTGGCGCGCAGACGGTTGCGACGGGTCAGCCGGAACGTCTGCAGGGTCGGCCTGGCAACCTCCTTCTCCCGGAGAAAGGCACGAATTGGGCTTCGCACTCCGCTCGGCGGGTGAGGTTTATCAAACGTACCGCCACGAAGGCCCGGCCGATGTTGCAATGTTCTATCAATCGAGAACCCGGAGCGGGCCAGGCTGCCATTCGATCGGAACCGACTAGACTTTGCTCGTGACCGAACTCACCGAGCGCGCCGTCGCATCGCGCGTCCCTTCCCTTGCCGATGAGAAGCTCAAGATGCTCAGCCGCCGTGATCCGCTGAGCGTGCGGCCCGGCACCTCGCTGCGGGAGTGCCTGCAGCGCATCCAGGAGGCCGGCACCGGCGACTCGGTGTTCGTCACCGAGGCGGACGGCCGCCTGGTCGGCGTCCTGACCGAGCGCGACATCTTCGCGAAGCTCACGGCCACCGATGCCGATCTCGATCAGCCGGTCGAGACGCTGATGGTCGACCACCCTTGGACGCTCCACCTCGACCAGCCGATCCGACACGCGATCGACCTCATGCAGACCGGCCGCTATCGGAACGTGCCGCTCGTCGACGACGACAACGTGCTCGTCGGGGTCGTCCGGCCCGTCGACGTCCTGAAGTACCTCGCGGAGGCGTTCCCGGAGGAGCTCCTGAACCTGCCCCCGCGGCCGCACCAGCGGATGGCCACCGAGGAGGGTGGCTGACCGGGCGATGACGACCGAGATCCCGCGGCACACCGAGCATCAGCTCGAGCGCGTCACGATCCGCTTCGCCGGCGACTCCGGTGACGGCATGCAGCTGACGGGCACCCAGTTCACCCGGAATGCCGCCGCGTTCGGCAACGACATCAGCACGTTCCCGGACTATCCCGCCGAGATCCGGGCCCCCGCCGGCTCGCTGCCCGGCGTCTCGGGCTTCCAGCTCAGCTTCTCCAGCACGGACATCCACACTCCCGGTGACGCCCCGGACGTGCTCGTGGCGATGAATCCCGCGGCGTTGAAAGCCAACCTCGGCGAGCTCCCGCCGGGCGCCGCGCTCGTCGTCAACGAGGACGCGTTCACCGCCGGCAACCTCCAGAAGGTCGGCTACACCGCGAACCCGCTGACCGACGGCTCGCTCTCGCAGTGGAACGTCTTCCCCGTGCCGGTCTCGACCCTGAACGGCCGGGCCCTCGAGGGGATCGGCCTGACGAACAAGCAGGTCGACCTGACGAAGAACTTCTTCGCCCTCGGGCTGATGTTCTGGCTCTACGAGCGGAGCATGGACGCGACGCTCACCTGGATCGATGAGAAGTTCTCGAAGCGACCCGAGATCGCCGAGGGCAACAAGCGCGCGCTCAAGGCCGGCTACAACTTCGGCGAGACGACGGAGATCTTCCACGAGCGCTACATCGTCCCGCCGGCGAAGCTCCGCCCGGGCCACTACCGCAACATCACCGGCAACGAGGCGACGGCCCTCGGGTTCGTCGCGGCATCGCAGCTGGCAAAGCGGACCCTGTTCTATGGGTCCTACCCGATCACGCCGGCGTCGGACATCCTCCACCAGCTCGCCGGCTACAAGAACTTCGGGGTCAAGACGTTCCAGGCCGAAGATGAGATCGCGGCTATCGGCGCGGCCATCGGGGCGAGCTACGGCGGCGCGATGGGCATGACCGGCACGTCAGGCCCAGGTTTCGCGCTGAAGAGCGAGGCTCTCGGGCTCGCCGTCATGGTCGAGCTGCCGCTCGTCGTCATCGACGTCCAGCGCGCCGGCCCGTCGACCGGTATGCCGACGAAGACCGAGCAGGCCGATCTCCTCCAGGTCCTGTTCGGGCGCAACTCGGATTCGCCCCTCGCGGTCGTGGCGCCCGCCACGCCGTCGGAGTGCTTCCAGTACGCGATCGAGGCGTGGCGGCTGGCGCTGAAGTACATGACCCCGGTCGTCTATCTCTCGGACGCGTTCCTCGGCACTGGCGCCGAGCCGTGGGCGATCCCGAACGTCGACGACCTGCCGTCGATCGCCGTCCCGAATCGGACCGAGGCGAGCGGCTTCTACCCATACCTCCGCGACGAGACGACGCTCGCCCGCCCGTGGGCCGTCCCGGGTACGCCGGGCCTCGAGCACCGGATCGGCGGCCTCGAGAAGGCCGACGTCCTCGGCAACGTCAGCTACGACCCCGACAACCATCACCGGATGCAGCTCCTCCGGCAGGCCAAGATCGCCGGGATCGCCGCCGACATCCCGCCGCTCGACGTGTACGGACCGGCCGAGGGCGACCTGCTCATCCTCGGCTGGGGCTCGACGTACGGCGCGATCCGGAGCGCGGTCGAACGGCTCCAGGAGCGCGGCATCTCGGTCGCCCATGCCCACATGCGACACCTGAACCCGATGCCTGCCAACACCGGCGATGTCCTCCGCGCGTACAAGCGCGTGCTGGTGCCGGAGCTCAACCTCGGCCAGCTGCTGATGCTCATCCGCGCCCGCTTCCTCGTCGACGCGGTCGGCTACAACCGGGTCCGCGGCAAGCCGTTCCGGATCGCCGAGATCGAAGCGGAGGCCGAGCGGCTGCTCGCCGGCATCCCGGAAGGCGTGCGATGACGGACGGGCCGATGGTGCCCGGCAGGGGCGCCGCCGAGCCGGAGACGGCCGGCAACGGGGCTGCCGGCGCCGGCAACGGCGCGACCGAATCCCTCGACCCTCGGGAGCTGCCGCTCCTGACCCGCAAGGACTTCGTGTCCGACCAGGAAGTCCGCTGGTGTCCCGGCTGCGGCGACTACTCGATCCTCGCGCAGACCCAGAAGGTCATGCCGGACTTCGGCTACCCGAAGGAGAACATCGTCTTCATCTCGGGCATCGGCTGCTCCGGCCGGCTGCCGTACTACATGAGCACCTACGGCTTCCACACGATCCACGGCCGAGCGCCGGCGATCGCGACAGGTCTCAAGGCGGCCCGGCCGGACCTGATGGTCTGGGTGATCACCGGCGATGGCGACGCGCTGTCGATCGGCGGCAACCACCTGATCCACACGCTCCGCCGGAACGTGGACATCCGGATCGTGATGTTCAACAACCGGATCTACGGGCTGACGAAGGGCCAGGCCTCGCCCACGTCGGAGCTGGGCAAGGTGACGAAGTCGACCCCGTACGGGACCGTCGACTACCCGATCAGCCCGCTGGCGATCGCACTCGCGGCCGAATCGAGCTTCATTGCCCGCTCCGTGGACACCTTCACGGACCACATGCAGAAGACCCTCGATCGGGCCGGTCGCCACAAGGGCGCCGCCTTCGTCGAGGTCCTCCAGAACTGCAACATCTTCAACGACGGCGCCCACCGCGAGTTCACCGACCGCGAGGTCCGCGACGACCGAACTGTCGTGCTCGAGCACGGCCAGCCGATGATCTTCGGCAAGGACCGCGACAAGGGCATCCGGCTCAATGGCCACCAGCCCGAGGTCGTCACGATCGGCCAGGACGGCATCACCGAGGCGGACCTGCTCGTCCACGACCAGACCGACCCGCTGATTGCTTTCATGCTCGCCCACATCTACTGGCCCGAGTTCCCGGTGCCCGTCGGGGTGATCCGGGACATCTCGAAGCCCACCCACGACCAGATGCTCGTCGAGCAGATCGCGCAGGCGACGGCGGCTCGCGGGGCCGGCGATCTGCGGAGGCTCCTGAGCGCCGGCGAAACGTGGACGGTCGAGTAGGGCCGCGATGATCTGCCCGGTCTGCCAGTGGCGGAACTACGTCGGCGAGGACATCTGCGAGAACTGCGGCGCCGATCTCCGGGCCACGGACATCCCGGAGCCGGCAACGTCATTCCAGGGCAGGCTCCTCGGTGCCCATCTGGACGAGCTCGGGGCGCCCGAGCCCGAGACGATCGAGGCTGACGCGCCCGTCGGCGACGCGATCGCGCGGATGCGCCGGGAGGGGCTCGACTGCCTGCTCGTGACCCACGACGGCGCCCTCGTCGGGATCTTCACGGATCGCGACGCGGTGCTCAAGGTTGCCGGTCGGGCCGCGGATCGGCGTCCGGTCAGCGAGTTGATGACCCCCGACCCGGTGGTGCTCAGGCGAGACGACCCGATCGCAGTCGCGATCAACAAGATGGCCGTGGGCGGCTTCCGCCACGTGCCGATCGTCGACTCCGGCCGGCCGATGGCCGTCGTCTCCGCGAAGGACGTTTTCCGGCACATTTCGGCCCGACTCGGCTGACCATGGAGAAGTCGGAGAGCCGCTGGGCCTGCCCGGTGTGCGGCGCCCACCGCCTCGCGATGGAGGAGCTCCCCCGGGTGGGCGCGATGGGGGCGCAGCCCTACACGGACATCTTGGGCATGGGTGATCCCGCCGATCGGACGATGCCCGCGATCGTCTGCCTCCAATGCGCCACCCGCTGGCCGAACGCGGACGCCTTCTGGGCCGCCACGAACGCCGCAGAGAAATCCGGAGCCGCGCCCGAGGACGGCGAGCCGGCCGGCAACGAGGGGGTCGCCAGCGGGGCTGCCGGGGACCCGCCCGGAAACGCAACCCGCGACGCCGGGCCGGCAAGGCCGTGACGACGGGCGACCCGCTCCAGGTTGCGATCCTCGGCGACGATCTCATCTGGGCCACTCGACTCGCCGCCGCCGTCTCGGCTGCGGGCGCGACCCCGAAGCGGCTTCGACGGCTGGCAGATCTGGAAGCGGCGCTCGAGGGCGGTATCCGGCTCGTCATCGTCGACCTCACCGCCCTCGCCTACGACGGGGTCGCTGCGATCGAGCGGGCGGCGGGCGCGGGCGCGCGGGTCCTCGCGGTTGGCCAGCACGACGACCTCGAGCTCCGGCGCCGGGCGCTCGCCGCCGGGGCGGAGCGCGTCTTCGCCTACCGGAAACTCTTCGAGGACGGGCCCACCACGATCAGCCGCTGGCTCGCGGGCTCCCCACGGACGACCGTCGCCTCGTGACGGAGGTAGCCAACCCGGTCGGCGCGGTGGCTACGATCCTCGCGGCGCCGACGATTCCGGGTCATCGCTTTGCGGAGCGAATCGAGCGCGCCCGGGAGGCGCTTCCGGATCACGCCGCCGAAGCGCTCCTGCTCGGGGTCGGGGCCGACCTGCGCTATCTCACCGGCTACGCCGCGATCCTGACCGAGCGGCTCACGATGCTCATCCTCCCGGCCTCGGGTCCGGCTGTCCTCGTCGTGCCGCGCCTGGAGGCCATGGCCGCGGCCACCTGCCCGGCTGCCGCGGCAGGCCTCGTCGGGGTGGTGCCATGGGATGAGACGCAGAACCCGCACGTGCTCGTTGGCGCCCGGCTGTCGACGGAAGGGACTGCCGGCCGAATCCTCCTCAGCTCGGACCTCTGGGCGATGCATGTGTTGGCCCTCCAGGCTGCGCTGCCGGGGCGCCGGTTCGGGTTGGCCACCGAGGTCCTCCGGGATCTCCGGATGGCCAAGGATGCCGACGAGATCGCGCTGCTGCGTCTCGCGGCCCACGCCGCGGACCGCGTGCTCGAGGCGATTGCGTCCGGACCGCTCATCGGGCGCACCGAGCGCGACGTCAGTCTCGAGATCCTCGACCGGCTGGTGGCCGAAGGGCACGACGCAGCCCAGTTCGCGATCGTGGCCTCGGGCTCGAACTCGGCCTCGCCGCACCACCACCCCGGCGATCGCCGGATCGCGGCCGGCGAAGCGATCGTCTTCGACCTCGGCGGCCCGTACGGCGGCTACTGCTCCGACATGACCCGGACGGTGTGGGTCGCCGGCCCCGACCGGGTCCCACCCAGCCCCGGGTTCCTCGAGATCTACGAGCTCGTGCAACGAGCGAACGCCGAGGCGACCGCGGCGGTGCGGCCTGGCGTGGCCTGCGAGGCCCTCGACGCCGCAGCTCGCACCGTGATCGAGGGTGGTGGGCATGGGCCGGCATTCATCCATCGGGTCGGCCACGGCATCGGTCTCGAGACCCACGAGGAGCCGTATCTCATCGCTGGTAACCCAGAGCCACTCCGTGTCGGAGTCGCGTTCAGCATCGAGCCCGGGATCTACCTGGCGGACCGGCACGGTGTCCGAATCGAGGACATCGTCGTCTGCGGCCCGGAGGGGCCGGATGTGCTCAACGAGGCGACCCGGGACCTCCTGATCGTCGCCGGCTGACGACCCCGGCGTCGGCGACCGCGGTCGGCGGTATCATCCCGGCAACTCCGGGCACCAGCCCATGCGTGACATCGCAGGCCCGACATGACCTTGACTCACCTGCGGCGCTTCGGCGCCGCGCCTCTCGACCGATGAGCCGCCGTTGCCATCACGGCGCGCCCCGGCACGCCCGGATGGACGGGCACGACCTCCATCGGCCAATCAGGAACGCCCGGGCCGAGATCGGTGCGAGCGAATCGCCGGCGCCGTTCCGGGAGGCTCCCCCCTCGTTCCGGGATCCCCGCGAGCCCGTTGGTCCCCGCAGGCTCGCCGCGTCGCCTGAGCCGATAGCGGCTCCGTCTCACCGCGGGGCGGAAGCCGTCGTCGAGGTCCCGACCGCCCGAATGACGCCGCCGACCAACCCGCCGGCTCCGCTCCCACCGGCCCCACCCGCCCTGGCTGCCTCGTCTGGGGTGCTGGGCCCGCGGGGCCAGCAGCCGCAGGCAGCCACCCCCGTCGTCCGACACGATGACCCGGGAGTGGGGCACCCGCCGCTCTCCGGACCCGGGCCGATGAGCGGACACGTCGACCACGGCGATGCGCCCGGTTTCGATCGGGGAGCCACAGCGCCCCAGCTCCGGCGGTTCATCAAGAGTCGCGCCTACGTCCCGATCCATGAGCTCCGGCGCCGATTCGGGCTCAACGGCGAGGACGACGACGTGACCCCGGTCGACATCGGCCGGACCCGGGTCTTCGTCGGCTTGCCAGATCGCGAGGGCCGGCTTCTCGGCGAGCTGCTCCGGGCCGGAGACATCGGCTACGAGCTCTCGATGGATCCCGTGAGCCCCATCGTCGTGGGCGTCTATCCGATGCGACCGGTCACGCGCAACTGACTCCGATGGGCATGTGCGCTACCGGACTGGTGCGCTGACGCAACGACGTCACATTGCAGGCCCATTTCGGGATTTGACGAAGGCGTTGCAGCGCGCCATTCTTCGCGTATAGCCCATTCGGCGGTCGGGTCATAGGACTTTCGACCCAGAGGGCCCTGACGAAGCATGTCGGCCGACGCGCCGATCGGAGGACCAATCGAGTGACCGGCAAGCTTTCGCGACGCCTGGCGACCGTCGCCACCACGGCCCTTCTCGGCACGATGCTCCTGGGAGTCGGCACCGCAACCGCGGCCGTGCCGGTCCTCCACGCAACGTTTGACGTGCTGTCGCCGATCGTGAAAAACGGCGACATCGCCGGCTTCCGCGCGTCGATCACGAACAACGACACGAGCACGGTCTCGCAGCTCTTCCTCATTGACAAGTTGTCCGACGGCACCCTGTTCTCAGTGACCACGACCCAGGGCAAGTGCAATGCGCCAACGGCCGGCCCGCTGTACTGCGCCCTCGGGCAGCTCAAGCCCACGAAGAGCGTCACGGTGGTCTTTACGCTGACGACGCTGGCATCCACCACGTCAGATCTAGCAAAGGTCGCCTTCAATACGACCGGGCTGGGCTCGGGCGGCGGCGACAACAGCCATGGCGACTCGTGGCCTTCGAACTTCACCAGCGTCGCCCTGACGAACAGCGACGATTTCGGCGGCCGCTACGTCGCGAACAACGACCTGAAGGTCGTCCAGAATCTCCAGGCCCTGAGCAACGCGAACCCTCATAGCACGAAGACGTTCGCGCCGATCTCCGGGATCTACACGACCGTCGAGGACGTCGACTGCGCGACCATCCCCATTGACGCGATCTGTGCTGGCCTCACGACCGGCTTTGGTCAGGTCTCTAAGGTGAATGTCAACAACGGCGTCGACGTGAGCGGCACGGCCGGCCCGACGCTTCTCCACTTCACCATCCAGACCTTCGCGAGTGAGGTCCCGAGCGGCAAGAACGCGAACAACATCTTCGTCCTGCATACCTATGCCGGTCTTGGAAGTTCGGAGACCATCACGCAGGCCTGCACCTTCTCTCCCAAGAACAATCCCGTTCCCGCGAATGCGCCGTGCATCGCGGTCCTCAAGGTCGGCGGGGGCAGCTTCCAGGTCGACGTCTGGACGTTCCACAACGGAGGCCTCCGCCTGCAGTAGGCGGCAGCGCTCAGGCTGCAGCGACGGCGCTCAGCCGCTCCCGCAGGCGCTGGGCCGACACGACGTCACCCTTCTGCTCGTACAGCTCCAGGGCCTCCCGCAAGGGAGGCCCTGCTGATTCGTGGTCGCCCGTGGCGTCGAGGACCTCGGCGAGGTCGGTGAGCGCGTCCGCGCGGAGATGCGTCTGGGGGGTAGCGGCCGCGAGCTCGACGGCTTCGGTCGCGAGGCGCCTCGCCGTCTCGACCTCACCGCGAGACGCCAGAACCTTCGCTCGAGCGGATCGCCACGGGACCTGGGTCAGCACGTCGTCGGCATCGCCGATCTCTTGGGCCACCTGCGAGAACGCCATGGCACCGTCCGCGTCGCCGGCCAGCCACAGGACCTGCGCCAGATAGGCCGCGATCGTGGACCGGAAGTACGTCTCGTTGATCGCAGCGAGCGCCTCGTAGTCGCGGCGCAGCTCGCGTTCAGCCGCCGGAATGTCGTTGGCGAGGAGCTCGACTCGCGACGAGTCGATCGAGCTCGAGCTATCCACGAGCCCGCTGCCGAGCTCTGCCGAGATCCCCTGGCCACGTCGATAGAGCTCGCGGGCATCGTCGAAGGCTCCGAGCATCGACCGCAGGACGCCCAGCGTCCCGAGTAGAACCGCCTCCGCCGTGCGGTCGCCCTCGACCCCGGCGAGGAGCTCCTCGCAGCGCCGGATTGCCTCACCGACCGGCGTCGGGCCGTGCTGCAGGATGTAGGCGATCGTTCCGGCGCTACGAGCAGCCAGCCGCATGTCACCCGCCTGTCGGGCATAGGTGATGACTCGCTCCGCGTCCCTGCCTGCTTCCTCCAGCTGACCTTGCAGGACCTCGGTGACCATGCGAAGCCGCCAGGCGCGCGCCAGCCCGGCGGCGTCGCCGATCGGCTCGAGCACCTCGATCGCCGCGGTTGCGGCCGCCAGGGCACGGGCGGCGCCGCCCTCGCCGCCGGACCGGAACTGTTCCATCCACATCCGCACCAGGTCGCCCCGTACCCGGAGCGGCTCGTCGTCGCGCTCCACGGCGATGGCCCGGACGTCGTCGAGGACGAGCGCGGCGGCGTCGAAGCCCCCCTGCTGCAGGAGGGCTTCGGCGAGATCGATCATGAGCTCGAGCCGGAGTGCCGCTTCGCGCGCCAGGAGATCGATCGCGCGTCGGAGCAGGTTCACCGACGCCGGGATGTCCCCGCGAGCGAGAGCCCGCCGCCCGGCCGAGCCCAGCTTCGTCGCGGCGCGCTCCCCGACTGATCTTGCCTCTGCGTCGACGACGCCAATCTCTGTGCGGTAGCGATACGCCTGCTCGAGGTGGAAGCCGAGGATCTCCTCGAACTCGAGCTCCCGGCCGCGCTCGCGGTTGACCCGCTCCGCCCAGACGACGAACCGCTCGTGGAGCGCCGCCCGGGACCGCTTGAGGAGGCTGCCGTACGCAGTGTCCCGGATGACCTGGTGCCCGAAGCGATAGATCGTCTCCTCGTCGCTCGCCCGGCGCACCAGCTGCTTGCCGGTGAGCAAGCCGAGCTCAGCTTCGAGCCGATCACGGATGCCGGTGTCGACGAGCTCCGCGACCGCGTCCTCGGGGAACGACAGCCCGATCACCGAGGCCGGCTCGACCACCCCACGTTCGTATGGACCGAGGGCATCGAGGCGGGCCGCGACCAGGGCCTGGACGGTTGGCGGGATCTGAAGCGTGGCGGAGCCCGCGCGGGCGACCCAGCCATCCATCCCCCGTTCGATCGCTCCCGTCTCCACGAGCATCGAGACGATCTGCTCCACGTACAGCGGGTTGCCCTCGGACGCCTCGGCGATGCGAGCGCGAACCGCCGGCTCGAGCGAGCCCAGCAGCTCCTCGACGATCTGGCCGGAGTCCTTCTCGGTCAGCGGTTCGAGCCGGATTGTCTCGGCCTCGTGGGCGGCGAGCCACTCGGGATGGCGCTCGCCGAGCTCGTGGCGGGCCGAGCAGAGGAGGAGGATCGGCGCGCCGTCGACGGCCTCGAGGAGGTGGTCGAGGAACTCGAGGAACGTCGTCTCGGCCGAGTGGATGTCGTCCACGATCATCGCCAGCGGCTGGTCGCGGGCGAGGCTCTCGAGCAATCGCCGGCCGCCCCAGAGGAGCTCCGGCACCGGGAACTGGGCGGTCGAGAGATTCATCGCCGCGGCCACGCGGTCGACGATCTCGTCGCGGTCGCCGATCCCCTCGAGCAGGCCTCGGATCTTGTCGACGGCCGCCTCGGGGCTGTCTTCCGCCGTGATGCCTGCCGCGTCGCGGACGACCTCGGCCAACGGCCAGAACGTGATGCCGTCGCCGTACGGGAGGCAGCGGCCCCGGACCACCCGCGACTGGCTCGAGGCCGTCGTCGCGAACTCGCGGATCAGGCGCGACTTGCCGACCCCGGCGTCGCCGACCACGGTGATGAGGCGGGCCCGCTTGTTCCCGGTGGCGTCGAAGAGCGCGTCGGAGAGGCGGCCCATCTCCGCGGCCCGGCCGACGAACGGCGTCCCTGAAGCACGGTGATCCGCCTGCGGTCCGATCGTCACGAGCCGGTACGCGGGCACCGGCTCGGCCTTGCCCTTGAGCGTGAGCGGCGGGATGATCTCGATCTCGATCTGGTCCCGGGCGAGCCGGTAGGTCAGGTCGCCGAGCACGATCTCGCCCGGGCCGGCGGCCTGTTCGAGCCGGGCGGCGGTGTTCACGGCGTCGCCCGTGACGAGGCGCTGGCCGGTGCTGGCATCGCC
>JBBRNM010000019.1:0-36105 GCA_038230295.1 Candidatus Limnocylindrales bacterium | reverse complement strand
TGTTCGTCACGTACACGATGTCGTCGCCGGCGGCGGCTCGGGCGGCGAGAAGTGCGGCCACGCCGGGCACGGGATCCGCGCCCCGATAGACGACCCCGTCGAGGTCGACGAGCAGGAGGAGGGACATCGGATCGATGCTAGCCGGGCGTAGGATTCCGGGATGCCCCACCTCGACACCGTCATCGACGTTCCCGGCGGTCGCCTCCGCGTCCTCGCCGACGGCGATGGGCCGCCGATCCTGCTCGTCCACTCGGCAGTCGTCGACATGCGGTCGTGGGACGCGGTCGTGCAGCCGCTCGTCGCGGCCGGCTATCGCGTCATCCGCTACGACATCCGGGGCTACGGCAGATCGACGGCCGAGGACGTCGACTTCTCGAATCGGGCCGACCTGATCGCGGTGCTCGACAGCGTCGCTGCCGGGCAGGCCGCGGTCGTCGGCAACTCGCGCGGCGCGATGATCGTGCTCGACACCGTCCTCGAGTCGCCCGATCGCTTCGTCGCGTTCGTCTGGGTCGGCGGTGGCATCGGCGGCTTCGACGGCGGCGCGACCCCCGAGGAGATCACGCTCTACGAAGAGGGCGATGCCCTCGAGGGCGACGCCGACGGCATGGCCGACCTCGATATCCGGGCCTGGGTCGATGGCATCGGGCAGCCGCCGACGCGCGTCCTGGCGGCGATCCGGGAGGCGGTCCGCGAGATGGATCGGCCGCTCGTCGAGCCAGGCCGGGTCTTCGGCAAGCCGATCCCGCTCACGCCGGTTGCGAACGAGCGGCTCGGCGAGATTCGCGTCTCTACCCTCGCTGTGGTCGGCGAGCTCGACTCGTCAGGCACGCGGGCGTCGGCGGCGCGCCTCGCCGAGACCGTGCCCGGAGCGCGGCTCATCTCGATCCCGGACGTCGCCCACCTGATCGGCATAGAAGTGCCGGATCGCCTCGCGGCGCTGATCGTGGAGTTTCTCGCGCCGCTGCCGCGCTGGAGCTGAGCGTGCCCACGCCACCCGAGAACACGGACCCGCTCGCGGGCGTCGAGCTCGTCCTCATCGATGGCAATAACCTGCTGCATGCGCTGCGGGGCCGGGGCCGACAGGGCGGTCCCGGGGGTCCCCCCGGCCCCGCCGCAGCGCCCCAACCGGCTTCCGCGATCATCGGCCGGATCCGGAGCGCGATCCCGCCCAGCGTCCGCGTCGAGCTGATCCTCGACGGCTCCCCGTCGGGCGTCACCGGCCGGCTCGCGACCGGGATGTCGGTCGAGTACTCGCGCCGCTCGACCGCCGACGAGCTCATCCTCAACCGCCTCTCTCGGCAGCTCGACGAGGGCGGCCCGGCCTCGACCTGGCCGATCCTCGCCGTCACCGACGACCGCGCCCTCCGCGACGGCGTCCGGACTCGAGGCGGCCGCTCGGCCGGAACTGCCTGGCTGCTGCGACGCCTCGACGGCACCGAGCGACCGATCCGCGGCCGTCCCGGAACGCCGCCGCCCGCCCGACCCAGGACGGGCACCGGGCTCGGCAACGGCCGGCCACCGGGCTTGCGTCGGCAGGCGCGGTCGGATCGGGGTGGCTGCTAGGATCTCGCCGTGGGCGACGCAATCGGCCAGATCGTCAAGGCCATCCTCGACGCGCTGAACCCGATCATCCTCCCCGACTGGGGCGGGCTGATCGGCATGCTGCCGATCTTCCTGGTCCTCGGCGTCGTCGGACCGATCGTCTCCCTGCTGATCCTCGGCTGGCTGATCTACGTCCTCCGCGCCCCGCGGTCCAGGATCCCGTACGTCGAGCCCGCCCCGGTCCCGGCCCAGATCGTCGACGGCAGCCCGGTCTACCCGCGCGGCGAGCCGTACTGCTCGTTCGATCGGCTCGTGTTCCCTCCGGGCTCGACGACGTGTACCGTCGACGGCCGCGACCTCGCGGTCATCTGTCCGAAGTGCGGCGTCGGCCGCACCGCCTACATCGACACGTGTGGCAACTGCGGCCTCGTCCTCCAGATCAGGCCGAAGGCTGCCGCCCTTCGACCGGCCGGACCGCCGCCCGGCGGCGCGGCCGCCGCGTAATCGGCGTCATCGGCGTAATCCCGGAGATCGTTCAGTTGGAAATCATGACCCAGGCCCTGTTCACGGTCGGCACGATCGTCCTGGCGATCGCCTTCGCGGCAAACATCGGTCACGCCGTCCTCCTGGCAAACGGACGCCGTGCTTTCTCTCTCGCGCTCGCACCGGCGCAACCCGCTTGGGCGGGCGTCGCGACCGGCTCGTTCGTCGAGAGCCGCGCCGCCGCCCGAGCCGCCGAGCCCGCCGACTTCGCCGCGCCCACCCCACTCTCGACCGGCGCTCGGTGGCTGACGATCGGGGCCTTTTCGATCCTGGCCGCCTCGATGGTGGTCCGGGCGGTCATCGTGGGACGCGGGCCATGGGGCAACCTGTTCGAGTTCTCGACCGCGTTCGCGACCTCGATCCTGCTTGGCTACCTGCTGTTCTCGCGGCGCTACCAGATCCGCTCGATCGCGTTCATCCCCGTCGGCGTCGCGCTCACGCTCGCGCTCTACGCATCGTCGCTGCCGTCGGACATCAAGCCGCTCGTGCCGGCGCTCCAGAACGCGCCGCTGCTCACGATCCACGTCGGCATGGCGATGCTGAGCTATGGGATCTTCGCGACGTCATTCGCGGCGGGTGTCGGGTACCTGATCCAGGGGAAAGAGGACCGGTTCGCATGGCTGCCGTCGCACAAGGTGCTCGACACGGTCGCGTACCGAGCGGTCATCGTCGGCTTCCCGATCTTCGCGACGATGATCATCCTGGGCTCCTGGTGGGCCTCGATCGCCTGGTCCCGCTACTGGGGCTGGGATCCGAAAGAGACCGCCGCCCTCGTCACCTGGCTTGTCTACGCGATCTACCTCCACGCGCGCAACCAGCGCTCGTGGGCCGGCCGACCCGCTGCGCTGCTCCTCGTGGTCGGGTTCGGGATGGTGCTCGTAACCTACTCGGGCTCGCTCTGGTTCAACGGCCTGCACGCCTACTCCGGGTTGTAGCCGCCCCGACAGCGGCGCTTGAGGTTCAGAGTCCGCTTACCGACTGGAGGCAGTGGGTCGTCGTCTTCGGACCTCACGAAGCGGTGATCCTCAGACCGTCCGGGTGACCTTCCGGAGGTGGCGCGGCGTCTCGGGATCAAGGCCGCGCGCGATCGTCAGGTGATAGGCGAACAGCTGCGCCGGGACGATGGACACGATCGGCCGGAGCCATTCGGGCACGCCGGTCGGTAGCGGGATCGCGCGGCGGCCGAGGGCCCGGAGTCGATCCGAATCAGAGAGCACGATCGAGTCGGCGTCGAGCTCGTCAAGGCGGGCGAACAGGTCCGTGAGGCCGGCGGCGGTCGGACCGTCGGGCACGATGGCGAGCACCGGCACGCCGGGCTGGACGAGCGTGATCGGGCCGTGGAGGAAGTCCGCGGCGGAATACGGATCCGCGAAGACCTGGGCGAGCTCCTTGAGCTTCAGCGCCCATTCCCGAGCCGTCGCGTACTCGTAGCCGCGGCCGAGCACGATCAGCCGGTCGGCCGCGGCCAGGTCGGAAGCGATTCCGGCCACCTCTGGCTCCGCGGACAGGGCGGCCTCGATCGCCTCGGGGATCGTTGCGAGCGCAGCGGCTGCCGTCGCGGCCGCCTCCACCCCGCCGATCGCGACCGACAGGCGGGCGAGTGCGAGCAGCGACGTCGTGTAGGTCTTCGTCGCGGCGACCGCCCGCTCCGGGCCCGCGGCGAGGTCGACGACGTACTCGGCCGCCTCGGCGAGCGGGCTCGCGAGGTCGTTGGTGATCGCGAGCGTCGGGACCCCGTGGCGGCGCCCGGCCGCAACGATCCCGATCACGTCGGGCGAGCTCCCCGACTGGCTGATGCCGATGACGAGCGCCCGGCCGAACCGCGGCTCGACGCCGTAGAGCGACAGGATCGAAGGAGCCGCGAGGGCGACCGGCAGCCGGTTGACCGCCCCGAGCAGGTATTGCCCGTAGATCGTGGCATGGTCGGACGTGCCCCGGGCGGCGATGACCACCAAATCGACGGGCTCGTCGCGAAGCCGGTCGGCGAGTGCCTCGATCGCCTCGCTCGACGACGCGAGCTGGCGCCGAGCGGCAGCCGGCTGCTCGAGGATCTCGTCCCTCAGGCCCATCGGGCTCCCTCCGTTGCGTCATGGACGATCCGTCCGCGGGTAATCGTGACCGCGACCCCGAGATCCGGGGTCAGGAGCGTCAGGTCGGCGATCGAACCCGTCCGCAGGCTCCCGCGCTCGTTCCCCAGGCCGAGCAGGCAAGCCGGAACGCTCGTCACCGCCGGGAGCGCCTCCGCGGCATCGATGCCGGCGAACGCGGCGAGGTTCCGGAGCCCGGCGTCGAGCGAGAGCACGCTGCCGGCGAGCGTCCCGTCCTCCAGGCGGGCAGCGCCGTCGTGGACGCGAACGGCCCGACCGGCGAGCTGGTGGGCCCCGGGGTCCATGCCGAGCGCCGCGATCGCGTCGGTGACGATCGCGAGCCGATCGATGCCGACCGCCCGGCGGACGATCGAGACGAGGGCCGGATGGAGGTGCAGCCCATCCGGGATCAGGCCGATCGTGACCCGCGGGTCCTCGATCGCGGCGCCCGCGAGGCCGGGCTCGCGATGGTCGAGCGGGCCCATCGCGTTGAAGAGATGCGTGACGCTCCGGATCCCCGCGTCGAATCCCGCGCGGGCCTCGGCATACGTCGCGGCACTGTGGCCGGCGGACACCGTGACCCCGCGCGCGACGAGCGCTCGGACGACGTCGATCGCGCCGGGGAGCTCGGGCGCAAGCGTCACGGTGCGGATGCCCGCAGCCGGCGACCAGCCTTCGACGGCGCCCAGATCCGGCGGGCGCAGCGCGGCCGGGTCGTGGGCACCGGCCCGCTTCTCCGAGAGGAACGGGCCTTCGACGTGCCAGCCGAGCGGGGTCGCGCCGTTGTAGTCGGGGGGCGGCCCGGCCAGGAACGCGGCCATCGCCCGATCGACGATCGCCCAGCCAGGGCTCACGAGCGTCGGCACGAAGGCGGTCACGCCGTAGCGGCCAAGGGCCGAGCCGACGCCCCACACGGCCTCGGGTTCGGTGGTCAGGTCGTGGCCGGCGGCGCCGTTGATCTGGAGCTCGATGAATCCCGGCGCGGCAATGAGCCCGCCGCCATCGAAGTGGCGGGCCGCGCCGTGCGCCCGATCCGCAGCCGGAGGCCCGACGACGACGATCCGATCGCCCTCGATCCGGATCGACACGGGTCCACCAGCCGATCCGGCGAGTGCCGCCCCGTCGATCACGAGCGCCCCATCCCCGCCACTGGTCACGACGCCGCTCCGACGAGCGGCACCCGGAGGCTGACCGGCAGCCGACCCGGGAAGGCCGCGTCGAGCCCGCCCCGCCCGAGCAGCGCAGCGGCGAGCGCATCGAGTGAGTGCGGCAGGATCGAGTACGTGCACACGTGCGTCGTCGCCGCCGGATAGGCCTCGATGTCCCACGGCGTCCGGAGCGCGACGGTCACCACCGGTCTGCCGGTCGCGACCAGCGCCTCGACGAGCGCCGCCTGTGGCGAGCCCGGCATGGTCGCCATCGTGCCAACCACGACCACGTCGGCAGCCACGGCCCGATCCCGAACCGCCACGATCTCGGCCCGGGTCGGCGGTTGGCCGGTGACGATCTCATCGACGTTCGCGTGTCGGGCCCGGAGCGCTGCCGCGAGCCCGGGCGGGACGAACGACGAGGTGTCGGCCGGGGTGAGGTCGCGCGGGGCGGGCATCACGGCGAGCAGCCGGGCCTCCGGCGGGAGCCGGAGCGGCAGCAGGCCGTTGTCCCGGACCAGGGTGAGGGAGCGCACGGCGAGCTGTCGGGCCAGCGCCGCGTGATCGGCCGAGCCGACAACGTCCAGACCTGGGTCCTCGAAGCCGCCGATCCAGCGCTTCAGGGCGGCGATCCGCGACGTCGAGCGAGCGAGCGCCGCGGGCTCGACGAGCTCCAGGACCGCGGCCCGCACGAGCGCCGCCTCGATCCGCCGCTGGGCCGGCCGCTTCGAGGTCGCCAGCAGGAGGTCGACTCCGGCCCGCAGTGCCGCGACGACATCGACCGCCTGCGAGGCGTCCTGCGGCAGCGCCCCCATGTCGAGCGCGTCGGTGATCGAGACGCCCTCGAAGCCGAGCTCGTCGCGGAGGAGGCCGTCCATGATTGCCGGCGCGAGGGTCGCCGGGACCGCCCGGCTGCCGGTCAGCGCCGGGCTAGCGAAGTGGCCCGACATGACCATCCGCACGCCCGCGTCGATCGCCGCCCGGAACGGCCGCAGCTCGACCTCGTCGAGGTCCGACCTCGCCCGGTCGACGACCGCGAGAGCGTGGTGGGTGTCGACATCGATGCCGCCTGCGCCGGGGAAGTGCTTGAGCGTCGCCGCAACCCCGGCCGACTGGACGCCCCGGAGCCACGCGCTGCCCAGTCGCGCAACCGCCGCCGGGTCGTCGCCGAACGATCGGATTCCCTGGGCGACGTTGCCTGGGTTCGTGGCCAGGTCGAGCACCGGTGCGTAGTTCACGTTCACGCCGACGGCTCGAAGCTCGAGCCCGATCGCTCGTCCAACGCGTTCGGCGAGGTCCGCGTCACTCGTCGCGCCGATCGCCATGGAGCCCGCGAACGGCGTCCAGCCCGAACCGAGGGCCATGAGCTGGCCGCCCTCCTGGTCCGCAGCGATGAGCAGCGGCGGCTCGCCCGCCCCCGGCGTGCGCCTCGCCGCCGATTGGAGCGCCGATGTCAGCGCGCGGAGCTGGCGGGGCGAGCGGACGTTGTCCTGCCGGAAGAGCGTGACGCCCCCCGCAGGCGCGGCAGAAAGCCGGCCCTCCAGCCAACGCGGAACCGTCGTACCCCGGAAGGCCAGCATGAGCCGGCCGAGAATCGCTGTCTCGGGGGAGAGATCCTCGTCGGAAACAGGCTCCGCCAAGACGTCGAACACGTCAGAAATGGTACGGCCCCGTTACCCGCGGCGACCGCGTACGATCGGGCGGTGACGAACGCCGAGCTTGACCTCGACCCGGTCGCATCGGCCGCGCCCTTCCCGCCGGGCTTCACCTGGGGATTCGCGGCCTCGGCGTACCAGATCGAAGGCGCGGCTGCCGAGGACGGCCGGGGTCGCTCCATCTGGGACACGTTCTCTCGGGTGCCGGGAGCGATCGCCGACCGCCAGACCGGCGACATCGCATGCGACCACTATCACCGCTTCCGCGACGACGTCGCGCTCATGGCCAGGCTCGGCGCGAAGGCCTACCGCTTCAGCGTCAGCTGGCCTCGGGTCCAGCCCGACGGCACCGGCGCGGTCAACGAGCGCGGCCTCGATTTCTATGACCGGCTGGTGGATGCCCTCCTCGCCGCCGGCGTCCAGCCGCTCGTCAACCTGTTCCACTGGGATCTGCCCCAGGCCCTGCAGGATCGCGGCGGCTTCGCGGATCCGCGGGTCGTCGGCTGGTTCGCCGAGTACGCCGCGTTGGTGGCTTCACGGCTCCACGATCGGGTCTCCGACTGGATGACGTTCAACGAGCCCGCGGTGTTTGCGTTCCTCGGCCACGCCGACGGCATCCACGCCCCGGGCCTGCGCGACTGGCCGACGGCGCTGCGCGTCGCGGACAACCAGCTGCGTGCCCACGCCGCGGCGAGCGCTGCCGTCCGCTCGCTCGTGAGGGACGCCCGCATCGGCATCGCCATCGACGTGAACCAGGTCGTGCCCGCCACGGACACGGACCGCGACCGGCGTGCAGCCACGCAATGGAGCTCAGCCCGGGACGCCTGGTTCCTCGATCCCCTGTTCGGCCGGGGCTATCCGCAGCTCGGCCTCGAAGCCCATCGTGCCGCGGGCCACCTCGAGGGGGTGGAGCTGACCGACCCGCCGCCGGGCGACCTCGATTACCTGGGCCTGAACTACTACCGCCGCGATGCCGTCAGCGCGCTGTCGGATGAAGCCTTCGACTGGACGATCGGCGCCCGACCCGGCACGGAACAGACGCAGATGGATTGGGAGGTCGCGCCCGACGGCCTTCGCGACGTCCTGCTGGGGCTCCACGCCGAGTACGCGCCTCGCGAGATCGTGATCACCGAGAACGGCGCCGCGTATCCCGACGCCGTGGCCCCCGACGGCCACGTCCACGACGACCCTCGTATCGCGTACCTGGCCCGCCATATCGCGGCGGCTGCGGAGGCGCTCGCCGCAGGCGTGCCCCTGACCGGCTACCACGCCTGGTCGCTTCTCGATAACTACGAATGGAGCCTCGGCTATACGAGGCGGTTCGGCCTCGTCCACGTCGACTTCGCGAGCCAGCGCCGGACGCTCAAGGACAGCGCCGAGTGGTTCGTGAGGCTCATCGCCGCTGCGCGCTGACGGGCCGGTCGATGCCGGCGAGCCGGTCGGCTACTTGACGGAACCAGCCAGGATCCCTCGCACGAAGAACCGCTGCAGTGCCAGGAAGACGCCGAGGGGCACGATCATCGTGAGGAAAGCGCCCGCGGTCAGCAGGTGCCAGGCGCCCCCATACGCACCAAGCAGGTTGAACAGTGCCGTCGGCATGACGCGCACATCCCCGCCGGGGCCGAGGAAGACCAGGGCGACGAGCAGGTCATTCCAGACCCAGAGGAACTGGAAGATCGCGAAGGCGCCAAGTGCCGGGACGGACAGCGGCAGCACGATCCTGGTGAACGTCTGGAAATGGGAGGCGCCATCGATCGAGGCCGACTCGAACAGGTCGCGCGGCAGCTGTGACATGAAGTTGTAGAGGAGGAAGATCGCAAGCGGCAGGCCGAAGGCCGTGTGCGCGAGCCAGATCCCCACATACGTGCCGTAGAGCGAGGCGCCGCTATAGAGCTTGAGGATCGGGATCAGGGCCATCTGCAGCGGCACGACGAGGAGTGCGACAACGATCGTGAAGAGGATCCCGCGACCCCGGAATGGGATCCACGCGAACGCGAAGGCCGCGAACGCGGCGATCGTGATCGGGATGACCGTCGATGGGATGGTGACGATGAGGCTGTTCAGGAACGCATCGCCCATGCCGTTCGAGCCGATGACCTGCTGGTAGTTCTGAAGCGTCCACTGGCCCGGCGCGAACAGGTTCGCGATGCCTTCCCACCAGCCCGTCTTCGTGATCAGTTGCGGGTTTCGGACGGAGCTGACGAGCAGGCCAGCCGTCGGCAACGTCCAGAGCGCGCAGATGATGAGGACGGAGATCCGCAGCGGCAGGCTCTCGAGCAGCGGCGCACGCCAGAAACGCCCCTTCGAGGCGGCTACCGCGATCGGCTCGGCGGGCGCAGCCACTACATCGCCGCCTGGCGTCGGAAGTTCCGCAGGTTGACGAGCATCACCGGCAGGACCGCGATGAACAGGACGGTTGCCAGCGCTGCAGCGCGCCCGTCATTGAAGAACTGGAACATCTCGGTGAACATTCGCACTGCGACGACGTCATCGTGATTCCGCCCGCCGCTGATCGACATCACGATGTCGAAGATCTTCAGGGTGGCGATCGCGATGGTGGTGGCAACCGTGATGATCGAGCCGCGGATCAGCGGCACGATTACCCCGAAGAAGATCTGGCGCTCGCTCGCGCCGTCGAGGCGGGCGGCCTCGAGCACCTCCACCGAGACGCCCTTGATCGCCGCGGACAGCACGACCATGGCGAAACCGGTCTGGAGCCAGATCATGATCAGCATCTCGGCCGGCAGGTTGATCGGGAACGTGGTCGCCCACGGCACCGGCAGGTTCCCGAGTCCCGTCCAGATGGCATTCAGGAGGCCGAACTGCGGCTGGCTGGCGGGCTGCCACGCGTAGACGAACTTCCAGATCACCGTCGCGCCCACGAGCGAGATCGCGAGCGGCGTGAAGATGAAGATCTTCGCCAGCGCCTCTCGCCGGATCCGGTCGAACAGGGCGGCACAGAGCAGACCGAGGCCCACACTGCCGGCGGTCGTCACGACCAGCCAGAGGACGTTGTTTCGAAGGATCTCGAGGAACGGCCCGCTGCCGAGGCTTGCCCAGTTGGCGAGGGTGAACGCGCCCTTCTGGTCCTGGAAGCTCGCGATCATCGTCGACACGGCGGGATAGACGAGGAAGATGCCCAGGAGCACCAGCGCCGGGGCGATGAACACCCACGGAAGAATCCGATCTCGCACCTTCGGCCGCAGGCGCTCCACCAAGGCGCTGGCGGTCGTGAAGAGCAGCCAGATCCCGCCAACGCCGACGAGCAGGGCGATGCCGGCGAGCAGGAGCTTTGCGATGAACTGGTCGCCCTGGCTGTTCCGCAGTTGCTCCGCGCCCGCCGGATTGCCCAGAAGGTCGTACATGAACGCGAGGAGGTTCTGGCCGCCGTGCGGGTCGAGCAGGACCTTGACCCCGAGGGCCGCGAAGAAGAGGCCGATCAGGCTGACGACCAGCACCCACCGTGGCGTGCCGTACGAGTCCGAACCCTGCGCGCGGTCCAGCGCCATCTGGCTCCCTCCCGCGGAACTTGCCGGAATGGTAGCGGGGCGCCTCACCGGTGGTGAGGCGCCCCGCGCGCTATCCGAGGATTACTGGCCGCCTTACGGCCAGCTGGCGTCGATGGCCGCCAATGTGGCATCCGTGTTGGAGCCATTGCTGTTGGCCCAATCTGAGATGCCGGTCCAGAACGTGCCCTGGCCGACGGCCGGGGGCATGAGGTCGGAAGCGTCGAAGCCGATGGCCGTCGCGCCAGTGGCGATGTCATTCGCGACCTTCAGCTTGTAGTTGCCGGCGTACCACGCGGCCGGGACCTTGACGTTCGGCGACAGGACGCCGACGCCCTTGATCCAGCCCTCGAGGCCTTCGGGCGTGGCCAGGAACTCCGCAAACGCGCGGACCTCCGGGCGGTCCACGAGGACCATGAAGCTGTCAGCCGAACCCTCGGCGCCCTTGAACGTGGCGTCGATGGTCGGGAACGGGAAGATCCCGATGTCCCCGTCATCGCCGATCTTGTACTTCGAGGCGGTGCCGCTGGTGCGCTTGTCCGGGAAGAAGTCCGGGCCGTACCAGACGGGGATCTTCTGCATCCAGCAACCCGGCGTCGCCGTGTCACCGGTGAACATGGGATCCATGACGGTCTTGAGGTCGGCGTTCACGATGGCCGTGCCGCCGCCGTCGACGTACTTGTCCTTGAACAGGAGCGAGCCAACCTTGTCGAAGGCCGCCTTGATCTTCGGATCGCTGAACGGAATCTTGTGGCTGATCCAGTCGTTGGTGACCTGCGGATCCTGGGTCTTGAGGAGCACTTCCTCGACCCAGTCCGTGAGCTCCCAGCCGGTCGCCGTGCCGGGGCCACCGGCGCTGACGCAGAACGGGTGGCTGCCATCGGCCACGATCTTGTCGGCCAGGGCGGCGAGCTCGTCCCAGGTCTTGGGAACCGCGTAGCCCTTGGCCGCGAAGGCCTTGACCGGGTACCAGATCATCGACTTCACGTCGGCCTTGGTCGGGATGCTCCAGATGTGGCTTCCCTCGCTGGTCAGGCCGATCGTCGACGGAAACTCAGCCTTGAGCTTCGCCGTGTCCATGAACGTGGCGAGGTCGATGACCTTGCTCTTGGCGGCGTACGCGAGCACGCCGGTCGGCTGCGCAAGCGCAGCCATGTCCGGCGGGCTGCCGCCGTCGATGCGCGTCTTGAGAATGGTTTCATGGCTCGAAGAGATGCTGTCGACCTGGATGGTGATCCCGGTCGCCTTGGCGAAGTCGGCGATGGCGTCGGCAAAGCCCTTGCCCTCGCCGCCGGTCCACTGGGTCTGGATCGAGACCTTCTTGCCCTTGTAGGGCTGGTCGGCGCCGAGGGCCTTGTCCAACTCGGTGTAGCCGGTCGGGACCGTCGGCAGGTTCAACGCGACGGGCGCCGCCGACGCACCGGCGGCGGGTGAACCGCCAGGCGACGCGGCAGTCGACGGTGCCGCCCCTGATGGCGAAGTCGTGGCCGCGGGGGAGCATGCCCCGAAGACCAGGACGGAGACGGCCAGCAGGCTGGCCATCTTCCATGGTTTCTTCACTATCGATTCTCCTCAAGTGTCCGTTTGGATAACCAGTATGGTGACGGCTGGCAACCCCTTTGCCCAGCCGGCGTTCTGTCCTCCTCCTCTCGTTCGATTGGTGTCGTTGGGTTCAGTCCGTTTCGCGGTTGCTGCCGGGTGCTTGGGAGCGCGGCCCGCTAGGCGTGGCCCACCTCCCTTTCCTGGGCGCCACCGACGCCGACGTCGTCCTCGAACAGCTCGCGAGCGACGGTGACGGCTCCCCATGCACCTGCGTCGGCGCCAGGGGGCAGCAGGACGACGAGCTCCGGACGGAGGATCTCGTCGGAAAGGGCCGAGGCGGCCCGGAAGCGGTCGAGCTCACGGCGAACCGGCGCGATGAAGGCCGCGCCGGCATGCGATACGCCGCCGCCGATCACGATCCGCTCGACGTCGTAGGCGAGCGCGAGAAGCTGGATCCCCCAGCCGACCGCCCGACCCGCGCGCTCGATCACGGCGTGTGCCTGCTCGTTGCCGGCAGCCGCCGCGGCAAAGACGTCCTCCGCGTTCGAGCCGTCGACGGCTGGGATTCCGAGTGCGCGGGCAGCCTTCGCTATCGCGGGCCCCGCCGCGACCGTCTCGAAGCAGCCGTGGAGGCCGCATGCGCAGGCGGGCCCGTCACGATCGACGATCACGTGCCCGATCTCGCCGGCGAGGCCGGTCGCGCCACGGTGGAGTCGTCCATCCACGACGACGCCGGCGGAGATTCCGGTACCGATTGCGAGGAAGGCGAGCGACTCGACCGCGCCGAACACGCGGCGCCGGTGGAGCCCGAGCGCGGCGGCCCGGACGTCGTTGTCGAGGATCGTCGGGATCCCGAGCCGTTCCTCGAGCCGGCGGCCGAGTGGCAGGTCGTGCCAGCCGAGGTTGACCGCCAGGGTCACCAGGCCCGCCGCCGGGTCGACCCGGCCGGGAACGCCGACGCCGAGAGCAGCCACGTCGGCCGTGCTGGCGCCGGCCTCGCGGAGGGCTTCCTCGACGGCAACGGCGATGCGCTCGGCGACGACCTCGGGTGTCCCGAGGGCCGTCGGCCCGACCGCGCGAGCGAGGACCGTGCCGGCCCGATCGCAGACGAGAACCGCGGTCTTCGTACCGCCGACGTCGATACCCACGAAGAGATCCCGGGTCTCGCGGCCGTCCCGGCGGTCGCGGCCACCGCGCGCGGTGGTCGCATCGGCGGTGCGGGCGGCGGGGCGGGTCGCGGGGTCGATCGTCGTCATCGGGCCACCGCGAGACCGAGCTCCGCGGTCAGCAGGAGTGCCGACGCGCCCATCACGACGAGGTCGCCGATCGGTGGCGCGATCTCGATCGCGACGTTCCGGCCCTCGAGCGCGAGGGACCGGCGGCGGGCCTCGTCACGGACCGCGTCGAGCCACGGCGCGCCGAGCTCGGTCACGCTGCCGTGGAGAGCGACGTACTCGACATCGAGGAGGCCGATGACGCCGGCGATTGCCTGGCCGAGGTAGCGCCCGGCCGCGACCACGATTTGTCGCGCGCTCTCGTCGCCAGCCTCGAGCGCGATCCGGATGTCATCGAGGGTGGGGCCGGTGGGATCCGCTGTGCCGTTCGTCCACACCTCGGCCGCCCGCTGCTCGATCGCGCGCGAGCTGGCGACGGTCTCGAGGCAGCCGAACCGGCCGCAGCGGCACTCGGCGCCATCCTCCTCGACGACGACATGGCCGATCTCGCCGGCCGCGAACCCATCGCCGTGGAACAGCTCGCCGCCGAGGACGACGCCGGCGCCGATGCCCCGCCCGACCTTGATCGCGACGAGATTGCCAGAGCGGCGACCGCTGAAGAGCTGGATCGCGAGGGCAGCCGCGCGGCTGTCGTTGGCGATCCGAGTCGGTACGCCGTAGCGATCCCGGAGCAGATCGGCGAGGGGCAGGTCCTGCCACTTGAGGCTGGCGGCCCAGCGGATCGTGCCGGTCGTCGCGTCAACGATGCCCGGCGTTCCGACGCCGATCCCCAGGAGGGTCTCGCGGGCGGTCTCGGCCAGGGCGTCGATGAGCTCATAGACGACGGCGAGGGCTGCGTCCCCGTGCAGCCCGGTGACCGGTCGTTCGACGACGAGCTGCACCTGACCGCGGAGGTCGACGATCGCAGCCCGGAAGATGTGCTCCCCGAGATCGACGCCGATGACATGGCGAGCCCCGTCGACGAGCTCGACCAGGATCGGTGCCTTGCCGCCGGTCGATGGTCCCCGCCCGATCTCGCGGGCGAGCCCTTCTCCGAGCAGGCCCGCGACGAGGTCGCCGACGGTGGTGCGGGTCAGGCCGGAGAGGCGGGCGACGTCGGCGCGACTGATCGGCCCGTACTCGTAGAGCGCGCGCAGCACGACCGCCGCGTTATGGGCCCGCGTCTGCTGGTGGGTCGCCTTCGACGGGAACGCCATGAGCGGGGCTGCGCCCTCCTGCCATCGCGCGTCCGGATCGATCTTGGTCCGTCGAGGCCGGCGAGGTCGCCAGCGGTCGCAGTGGGTGACACGAGCGCTCGACGACTTTGCCCAGAGTCTTGACAAAGGCATTCTGCGTATGGCTGCGTGGCTCTGTCAAGATCCTGGACGAACTCCTCCGAGGCCGGCGCCTGCTTCGCGATCGCCTCGGAAGGCTGCGTCACGGTGCGCAGGCTACTCCCACGCGGACAGTTTCGGCCCGGGTTCCGGCCCGGGTTCTGGCCTCGGTTCCGGTCCGGGCTCCGGCCTCGGTTCCGGCCCGGGCTCGATCGCCCGAAGGCTTACGCACGCGAGCACGCGGGCGTACTTCTGCGCTAATCGTCCTCGCTGGACGACTAACGGCAATGTTTGCCGCGCCCAGGGGGTCGATGGGCCTCGCCATGCCGGTTCGGCCCGGCTACTGAGCACGGCGCGCCCCGGCTCGAGGTCGTCGGACGCGCCGGGTGGCCGAGGAAACTGGCTTAGCCGTCCGGGGGTGACGAATAGCGCAGAAAGCCACGCCGGCGACCGTGCCGCGTGGCCGGCGAAGGAAGGCCCACACCGTTCGGCCGTCGGCTGGAAGGGCGGAGCCGAGCGTCGCCCGGACGGCCGCTACCCGGTCGCGATTGAGGTCGCTCTCCGCGACGACCAGGACAGTTGATGGACCGCCGGGGCCGGCGAGCCAGCCGAGCTCCGCCGCGATCGCAGGGGCCAGGCGGCGCTTCCGGTCGAGCGTCGCGAGCAGCTCGCCGACGTCGACGATCTCGGTCTTGACCTCGATCACGAGCAGACTTCCGGAAGCGGGATGCAGCGCAAGAACATCGATCGAGCCGCGTTCGCCCCAGCGGCTGAACGACACCTCCGCCTGGCATTGCCAGCCAGCTGCCTCGAGGAGGCGGATCAGGGACTCGACGAGCGCCATGTGTCGAGCGTTGACGAGGCGTTCGAGCTCGCCGGCCCTCGATCTCGCCTGAAATCGCAGCTCGATCTCCAGGGCTGCGGCGACCCGTACGACGGCCCCGAGCGTGATCGACCGCAGCCGTCCGCGCTCGATCCGGGACACCGTCACGTCGGACAGGCCGGCCAGCCGCGCAACGTCGGATTGGCGCAGTTGCCGGACCATGCGGCTCGCGCGCAAGGCTTGCCCCAGGCGCAGCTCGTCCACCAAACGAGTGTGGCCCGCGCGACTCTCCCGCCGCTAAACCGCACACCTGTTCGATATACTGGCTCCAGATCGTGGCCCAGGTGCACAACCCGGCCGCGCGCGTGGACAACCTCGATCGCCGCGTGGACGAACGAGCCGCGGCGGTGGAAACGGGACCCAAGAGCGTGGACCCGCTGTGGGAGCCTCAGGGTGCCCATTCCACAACATGTAGCGGAGCACGGGCAGATCGGACCACTACATCTTGTGTTTTGGTATTGACTCCGCCCTCCCGCTCGCAGTATCGTTAGCGGGTCGCGCGCCAACACTCGGGACTCGGAAATCGGGCTCGAGCGGCCCCAGAAACCGACACCGGAACCCGGCCCAGCACAGTCCGGGATGGCCCGATCGGCAGGCAGACGACGGTGGACCGCGCAGCTACGACGCGGCAACCCGAGCGCACGGCACCGATGCCGAGGAGAGGAAGAACCGATGGCCCGAGCGACTGGCGCACCGATCCCGGTCATGACGGACGGCGAGACGGCTTCGACCGCAACGGGGGTGGGCGCCAGCTCGGCGAAGTCGAGCGCCAGCTCGGCGAAGTCGCGCAAGCGCGCGACGATTGCTACAAGTGCCGCAACTGCGGGCGCCGCCAGCTCCGGCGGCACGCCCGCCACCGCCACGGGAACCCGAAGCGGCCCCTGGGGCGCCAGCTTCGACGGCACGGACCGCGAGGGCCACCCCGTGAAGGGCCTCGAGTGGCCGCGCCGCCACACCCGGCCGGACATCCATCCCTACGACGAGATCGAGTGGGAGCTCCGGACCGCGGCGATCTCCTCCGAGACCGGCAAGACCGTCTTCGAGCAGAAAGACGTCGAGGTCCCGAAGGCCTGGAGCCAGCTCGCGACGAACGTCGTCGTCAGCAAGTACTTCCGCGGCCACGTCGGGACTCCAGAACGGGAAAGCAGCGTCCGCCAGCTCATCGACCGCGTCGTCAACAGCATCGCGGCCTGGGCCGATACCCAGCGCTACTTCGCCAGCGAGACCGACCGCAAGGCCTTCCAGGACGAGCTGACCTACCTCCTCGTCCACCAGAAGATGGCGTTCAACTCGCCAGTCTGGTTCAACGTCGGGATCGAGCCGAAGCCCCAGTGCTCGGCCTGCTTCATCAACTCGGTCCAGGACAACATGGGCTCGATCATGGATCTCGCGAAGACCGAGGCCATGCTCTTCAAGTTCGGCTCGGGCGCGGGCTCCAACCTCTCCCCCATCCGCTCCAGCAAGGAGCTCATGTCCGGCGGCGGCATCGCCTCGGGACCGGTCAGCTTCATGAAGGGCTACGACGCGTTCGCCGGCGTGATCAAGTCCGGCGGCAAGACGCGACGCGCGGCCAAGATGGTCATCCTCGACGCCGACCATCCGGACGTCCTCGACTTCATCGACTCGAAGATGCTCGAGGAGAAGAAGGCCTGGGCCCTCATCGAGCAGGGCTATGACCCGAGCTTCACCGGCGAGGCCTACGGCAGCGTCTACTTCCAGAACGCGAACCACAGCGTCCGCGTCACCGACGACTTCATGCACGCGGTCGAGAACGACGGCGACTGGACGACCCACGCGATCCGCGACGGCGCCCCGGTCGACACGCTCAAGGCCCGCGAGATCTTCCGCCGGATGGCGGACGCCGCCCACCTCTGCGGCGACCCCGGCATCCAGTACGACACGACGATCAACGACTGGCACACGTCCGCGAACACGGACCGGATCTACGCGTCCAACCCGTGCTCCGAGTACATGTTCCTCAACGACACGGCCTGCAACCTGGCGAGCCTCAACCTCATGACGTTCGTCCGCGAGGACGGCGAGTTCGACGTCGAGGACTACCGCTACGCGGCCCGGCTGACGATCACCGCCCAGGAGATCCTCGTCGACAACGCCTCGTACCCGACCCCGCGGATCGAGGAGAACTCCCACAAGTTCCGGCCGCTCGGCCTCGGCTACGCGAACCTCGGCGCGCTGCTGATGTCACGCGGCCTGGCCTACGACTCGGACGAGGGTCGCAACTTCGCGGCTGCCCTCACCGCGATCATGCACGGCGAGGCCTACCGCCAGTCGAGCATCGTCGCCCGCGACCACGGCGGCCCCTTCGTCGAATACGAGAAGAACAAGAACCCGTTCATCCGGGTCATCCGGAAGCATCGGGACGCGAGCTACCAGCTCCCGAGCATGGGCGTGCCGCGCGAGCTCCAGGACGCCGCCCGGGCGGTCTTCGACGAGGCCCTCGCGCTCGGCGAGCAGAACGGCTACCGCAACGCCCAGGTGACCGTGCTCGCCCCGACCGGGACGATCGCATTCATGATGGATTGCGACACGACCGGAATCGAGCCGGACATCGCCCTCATCAAGTACAAGAAGCTCGTCGGCGAGGGCTTCATCAAGATCGTCAACCAGACGGTCCCGGCGGCCCTCCGCAAGCTCGGCTACTCAGCGGACGAGGTCGAGGCGATCCTCGCCTACGTCAACGAGCGCGAGACGATCGAGGGCGCCCCCGGCCTCAAGCCCGAGCACCTGCCCGTCTTCGACTGCGCCTTCAAGCCGGTCAACGGCGAGCGCTCGATCCACTACATGGGCCATGTCCGGATGATGGGTGCGGTCCAGCCGTTCATCAGCGGCGCGATCAGCAAGACCGTGAACATGCCCGAGGCCGCGACGGCCGAGGAGATCGAAACCGTCTATCTCGAGGGCTGGAAGCAGGGCCTCAAGGCCATTGCCATCTACCGCGACGGCAGCAAGCGCAGCCAGCCGCTCAGCACCGGCAAGAAGAAGGATCCCGATGCTGTCGACTCGGCGGTCGTTGCCGAGCTCAAGCGCCAGCTCGAGCTGGCCCAGGTCGAGGCGGCCAAGCCGCACCGCCGGCGCCTTCCTACCGAACGGACTGCTCTCACCCACAAGTTCGACATTGCCGGCCACGAGGGCTACATCACCGTCGGGCTCTACCCGGACGGCCAGCCCGGTGAGATCTTCCTGAAGATCGCCAAGGAAGGCAGCACGGTCTCGGGGCTCATGGACAGCTTCGCGACAACGGTCAGCGTGGCGCTCCAGTACGGCGTGCCGCTCAAGGACCTCGTCAACAAGTTCGCCCACGTCCGCTTCGAGCCGAGCGGGTTCACCGGCAACTCCGAGATCCCGATCGCGAAGTCGATCGTCGACTACATCTTCCGCTGGCTCGGGAGCCGGTTTCTGAGCAATGACGACAAGGCCAACCTGGGTCTCATCGATCGAAGCTCGTACAACGTCGTCGAAGATGCCGCCCCGGCGGCCTCGGCAGTGAGCCTGGCCTCGACCTCGGCGAGCGCGTCACCGCTGACCGCAAGCTCCTCGGCCGCGTCCGTGGCGCCTGCGAGTGTCGATCCGGTCGCTCCGGCGCCGGCCACCGATGAGCCGAAGGCCGTCGCCACCGCTGTTCAGGCTTCGGCCGAGACGGCGGTGTCGCAGCCGGCGCTCGACGGTGGCTCGAAGGGTCCGGAGCTCGCAGTGCTCGCCACCAATGGCGCGCTTAGCGGGCAAGGCACGAACGGGAACGGCGCGGCCAAGGCCCAGAACGGCGGCGGGATCACGCTCAACCTCGGTGGCACGCGCGTCGCGTTTGCCGCCCAGGCCGACGCCCCCTCCTGCGCCGACTGCGGCTCGATCATGGTCCGCAACGGCTCCTGCTACAAGTGCCTCAACTGCGGCTCCACGAGTGGGTGCAGCTGAGACGAAGGCTGCATTGACCGGACCTTGGAAGCCCCAGTTCCTCCACGGGGCTTCTCTCATTGCAACCCTAACCGCCGGGACTGGGTGCCCAACGCCACTTGACGGTGTCGATGCTGACCTAGACTCCCTCGAAGACATCACGTCCGTGACGATCCGCTGGCCGGCTCGCCGGGCCTCGCGCATGGTCAGACTATTGGGACGACGCCGAGTCTTTTGGAGCTTTCGCTGAGCGGTCTCCACGTCGATCGTGAGCGACGATGCTGCCGCGTTCATGAACCAGCGACGGCAATCCAGTTCGATGACTGCGAGCGAACCAAGGAGCAAGACCCTAGGCCGACCGGACGTCTCGGCGCTCGAAGGCGGCAATCCCGACGAGCGCCAGGACGAGTGCCGGCCCAGCGAGGGCGGCATATCGCCACGGTTCGGCCGCATTGACGAGCGGATCACCCCCCAGAGCCCAAGCCCACGGGGAGATCTGGCGCCACGGCGCGAGCACATCGCTCAGCGGGAAGAGGGCTGCGACCAGGTAGCCCACAAGGGCGAGCCCGAGGCCAACGGATAGGACGAGACCGGGCCGTCCGAGGACACCGGCCAGGGCGATCGCCAGACCGGCATAGAACTGGCCGAGGAGGGCGCACAGGACGATCGTGGAGATGATCCTGTCGTCGGCGATCTCCAGGTCAAAGGCGGCGTCAGATGCCAGCTGCGAGGCGAGCACCACGATCGCCAGGACACCCAGCCAGCACGAGATCGCGAGGGTGCGGGCCGTCAGGAACGCGCGACGGGTCACCGGTTGGGCCAGGAAGAGTTCGAGACGACCGGCGTCCTCCTCGGCTGCGGTAGCGCTGTTGGCGAACAGCACGCCGGCGGCCGCGAACATGAGCGGCACGATGAGCTCATAGAGCCCGCCGCGGAGGTAGCCAGCCGGGCTCGCGAAGTCCTGGAGGCCGAACGCCTCGATCATCCCCTTCGGCAGCGCCTGGAAGGCGGCGGCGAGGGCGGTCGAACCTTTGAACGCGGGCCAGAAGGCCACGGTACTAAGGACGATGAGCACGAAGGCGATCGTCCAGCCGACGCCGGCCCGCCAGGACGACCGGAAGGGCCCGACGACGAGTTCGGCCCAGCGACCGACGGAGCTCACGACGCCGCCTGGTACAGGTCGAGGAACGCCTCCTCGAGGTCGGGCTCCTCGACGAGCATGCTCACGACCGGGTTGCGGGCCAGGATCTCCAGCAATGGCTGGATCGGTCCCGACAGTAGAGCTGCGAAGTGACGGCCCTCCACGAGTTGGGCCTCCAGGCCGGGCAGGGCGGCCAACTCCTCCGTCGGCGGCTTGTTGGAGAACCACACGTCCACGCGCTGCCGAGCGCGCCCGCGCAGTTCATCGACCGTCCCGGACGCGACGATCCTTCCCGCTCGCAGGACGGCCACGCGATCGGCCGCCCGCTGGACCTCGCTCAGGACGTGGGAGGAGAGAAAGATCGTCCTCCCGGCCTCGCGTTCCTCGCGGACGAGCCGAAGGAATTCGTGCTGCATGAGCGGATCGAGCCCGTTGGTCGGCTCGTCGAGCACGAGGAGCTCGGCATTTGAGAGAAACGCCAGCAACAGGGCGACCTTGCGCCGGTTGCCCGATGAGAGCTCACGCATCCTGCGGCTCAGGTCGAGGCCCAGTCGCTCGGCCAGCTCGCGCGCTCGAGAGGCATCGAGCCCACCGCGCAGCCGGGCGATCGAGCCGACCAGCTGGCGGCCGGTCTGGCGCTCGGGCAGCCGGAGTTCGCCCGGGACGTACGCGATGCGCGCACGGACCGCCACGCCGTCCCGGCGCGGGTCCAGACCCAGGACCTCGATCCGGCCGGCTGTGGGACGCAGCAAATCGAGGATGCAGCGGATCGTCGTCGTCTTGCCGGCCCCGTTGGGGCCGAGGAAGCCAAAGACCTCACCGCGTCGGACCTCGAGATCGATGCCTTGTACGGCATGGACCCGACCGTAATCCTTTACCAGGCCACTGATCTGCAATGCGGGCAGCTCGCCGTCTGGGCCGGCCCCAAGTGCAGACGACACACTCACGTCGACGAGCCTAGATGCGCCCCGCCTGGACGGTCAAGCGACTCTGACGGACGGCCTGGCGAGCCCACATCCTTCGAGGGCAGCCTATCGTCAGGGGATCGCTTGGTTCGGGGACGTGAGAATCTGACGCTCTGGCGGGTGTTCGGTCGCCTCCATGGGAGCTGGCCCGTTCCAGATGAGGACATTCGGGTCGAGGTCCAACTTGCCCGGCCAGACGACCGTGCCCCAGCGAACCCGGGCACGTCGGAACGCGCTGTAATCGGTGCGATCGGCGAGCTTCGGCGGCTCCTAGCATGAGTCAATCGAATACGGGGCGTTAGCCGAAGCCTAGCGAGCGGCACACTCGCCTGAGGCGCCAGAGTCCCGTGCCCCGCGGTCTCGCACCTCGGTCACAGCCTTCGTATGCAGTTCTGCATTCGGAATCAGCTCACCGTGCTTGCCAGTCTGCCCAGATCGCCATTCGAGCGAAGGGCCAAGCTCAGTCGGACGCGTTCGTATGCAGGGTTGCATAACGAACGCGCGGGGCGAAGTGGACGCGCAATGCGAAGGCGCCACGGGGTCGGGTTCCCACGCTGCGAAATCGGGGGAACCGTCGTGCGGTTCGCGGCCAGAAGGAGCGCAAACATGACGACTGAAGCCACGACCGAGCCGATCACCTCGACGCTCGAGGTTCCCGGCGCCATGCTGACGTACGACGTCCGACGTAGCGAGTCGAGCACCGAACCGATCCTCGTGCTGATCGGGTCGCCGATGGGCGCGTCGGGTTACCCGACCCTGGCGAGCCACTTCACGGACCGGACAGTGGTGACCTACGACCCGCGGGGCTCCGATCGCAGCAAGCGCACCGACGGCGCCCTCACGAACACGACCGAGGAGCACGCCGACGACGTGCATCGGGTGATCGCCGCCGTGACCCGGGAACCTGTCGACCTGTTTGCCAGCAGCGGTGGCGCCATCAACGCGCTCTGCCTGGTCGCGCAGCATCCCGAGCAGGTTCGCGTGCTCGTCGCCCACGAGCCGCCCGACGCTGCGGTGCTGCCCGACCGCGAGGCGGCCTTCGCCGCGGTCCGCCACATGAGCGAGATCTACCAGCAACGGGGTTTCGGCGCGGCGATGGCCACCTTCATCGCCCTCACCAGCCTCAAGGGCGAGATCCCGGTCGACTTCGCCGACCGGCCCGCGCCGGATCCCGCAATGTTCGGGCTGCCAACCGAGGATGACGGCAAGCGTGATGACGCGCTGTTCGCCAAGAACCCCGCGGCCACACGCTTCGAGCCGGACTTCGAGGCCCTCCGACGGGCATCGACGCGGATCGTCATGGCCGCCGGCGAGGAATCGGAGGATCTGTTCACCTGGCGTTGCACGTTTGCGATCGCTGAACGGCTCGGGACCGTACCGGTCATCTTCCCCGGCGGCCACGGCGGCTTCCAGGGCAACGAGTTCGGCCGCCCGGGCCAGCCGGACGCCTTCGCCGCGAAGCTGCGCGAGGTCCTCAGCGCCGCGCGATGATCAGCTCTGCGGGCTGAGCGACTCCTCGGGCTTCGACGGCGCAGGCGTGGCCGCCGCGGACATCGAGCTCATCGGCAACTCCTTCAGGAACAGCACGAAGACCGCGGCGAGCACGGCCGCCGTGATGCCGATCCAGAAGGTCGACGCGATGCCGATCGCGAGGGCCTCGTGGATCGCCTGGACGATGCCGCCGATGAGCGGCTGAACGACGGCCTGGAACTGCGCCGGGACCTGCGCCAGGATCCGCGCGCCGAGGTCGCCCGTCCCGGTCAGGTCGAGCTGCGGAGCGCCGGCCCCGCCGGAGGCGAACTGGTCGACGAACTGCTGCGGGACGCCGTTGGCGACGAGGCGGGCCGGCAGCTCGTGCGAGATCGAGTCGGCCAGGAACGTGCCGGCGAGGGTCAGTCCGATGGTGCCGCCGATCTGTTGGAAGAAGGTCAGGCTCGAGGTCGCGACGCCGACGAACTTCGGGACAACGCTGTTCTGGACGACGACCGTGAAGACCGCGAAGGACGGCCCGATGCCGAGGCCGGTCACCACCATCCACGCCCAGAGCACCGGGAAGGGCGTATCGGCGCGGAGGTTCGTCAGCAGGTACATCCCGACGGCCAGGAGGACCATCGCCCCGAAGATCATCCACTTGTAGTGGCCGGTTCGGACCACGACCTGGCCGCTGATCGTGGCGCCGACGATCAGCGCCCCGACGAGGAACAGCATGTTGAGGCCCGACGGCGTCGCGCCGAGACCCTGGACCACCTGGAACCAGCGGGGCAGGAAGATCACGGCGCTGAAGAAGCCAAACGCGGCGAAGAACATCCCGGCCACCGCGATCGTGAACGACCGGTTCCGGAAGAGGTCGAGATTCACGACCGGATCCTTCGCCCGCATCTCCCACCACAGGAACACGGCCAGGATGACGAGCCCGAGCACGATCGCCCCGGCGACCCACGGATCGCCCCACGGCTTCGTCTGCTTGTTCGTGAGGCCGATCAGGATCGGGGCGATCGCCGCGGCAAAGAGGCCCGCGCCGATGAAGTCGATGTTCCGGCCGGCATCCGGATGTCGGATCGGCGGCAGCAACCGCCAGCACACGACCAGCGAGATCGCGGCGATCGGGACGTTGAGGAAGAAGATCCAGTGCCAGCCGAAGTTGTCGGTGATGACGCCGCCGAGGGTCGGGCCGAGGACCGACGCGAGCCCGAAGATCGCCCCGAAGAACGCGCCGTACTTGGCTCGCTCCTCGGGCGGGTAGAGGTCGGCGATGACCGCCAGGGCGATCGGGAAGACCGCGCCGCCGCCCAGGCCCTGGAGGCCGCGGAACAGGATGAACTGCCCCATCGAGCCGCTGAGGCCCGCGCCGATCGAGGCCAACAGGAACAGCCCGAGAGCCCAGATGAAGATCGGCCGGCGGCCATAGAGGTCGGACAGCTTGCCGTAGATCGGACCGCTGATCGTCGCGGTCAGCAGGTACACCGTGACCGACCACGTGTAGAGCTCCTCGCCGTGGAGGTCGGTGATGATCTTGGGCAGGGCCGTTCCGACGACGGTCTGGTCGAGCGCGAAGAGGAACAGCGCCAGCAGGATCGCGCCGAGGATCTCGGACTTCTGGCGCGGCTCGAGGTGGAAGTTGGCGCCTTCTACGGCAGCCACGTTTGACGTCATCGCGACCTCTTTGCGCTCGGGGGCGGGAAGCGCCGATTATCACCGAAAGCGCGGCAGCCCGCCGCACTCGCGCTTTCTGTCGGTTTGTGCACGTGGAGCACTAAAGCGACGTGGCACCGCTCGAGATGTGCTGACGCTGCACAACGACGACGGTTTCGGGGCTGATTCGTCGTCGGTTGTGGCCGAGACGGCGCTTGGGCGTCGTTCTTGTGCTGCGGGAGCACAAGTCGACGTCTTTCGGGGCGCCCAACCCCGAGGCCGTCGGGTTTGTGCAGTGGGAGCACAAAAGGGGCCGGAGACAGCGCCGATGACGATCCCTCGGCAGGCGCGGGATCGTCCGCCAGCTCAAACGGAAACGGCCCGAGGCACGTCGCCCCGGGCCGTTCCACGCGAGCGTCGATCAGCAGGAGATCGACGGGTTCCACTGGGCGAACGTCCCAGCCGGGTTGTTCTCGATGACCCAGGCGTGCAGGTCGTAGTGCCACGGCATCTGGCGGTTATGGCCGGCCATGGGGCCGTTGAAAGTCTGCCCGAGGAAGCTCGGGGCGGAATTGTAGAACCCGAGCGGAGGCGCCTCGGCTCCGAACCATGGCGCGGGCGGCCCGCTCGTCGTGTTCGCCAGGGCAATGTGCCAGTACTCCACCCCGACGAGGCGCAGCGTGCCGTCGGCTCGCGGGACGTACAGGAGGATCGGCGGACGCAGCGGGTCGTTCCCACCGGAGGCAAGGATCCCGACGTTCAGGGCGTGGATGCCCATCGTTCCGGCGGGCGACGAGACACACGGCTCCTGGCCGACGCTGTAGCCAGCGGCCACGGCCTGCGGATAGCTGTGATAGACCGCGACAGCCTTGCGAACCGCCTGCAGGTCCGCCGGGAGGGGGCCAGACCGCGCGAGCGCGACGCCGGCCGTGGCCGCGGCCAGGATCGCGAGCAATGGAATGCCGATGAGGAAACGTCGATACATGCTGACCTCCGATGTCCTGCTCCCGGCCCAGCCGGGCGGGCGATCTGGCCCACCTGCGAAGGTGCGCCTGGCAGCCAGTCGCTCGCATCGAGGGAAACCCCACAATTCGCCGCTATCGTTCGGATGTGACGACACGCACGGTCGAACGCGGGAGCCTCTTCGGGCGCGAACCCGAGCTCGACGCCGTCGCCCGCTGGCTCGAGCTCCTGGACGACGGGCCGGCGGGCCTCGTCGTCTCCGGTGAGGCCGGCATCGGGAAGTCGTCGCTCTGGCAGGTCGCGGCTTCCAAGGCGGACGCTTGGGGGGTTCGTGTGCTCGTCAGCCGGCCCGTCGAGGCGGAGCTGCCGCTCGGCTACTCGGCCCTGGGCGACCTGCTCGGCTCGGCGGCCGAACCCGTTCTCGCGACGCTCTCGGAGCCGCTTCGGGACGCGCTCTCGGCCGCACTATCGCTCGGGGCGGAGCCGCAGTCCGGCGAGCCGCTGCTCGTCGGGCGGGCAACGTTGGCGGTCCTGATCGGACTGGCCGAGCAGAGCCCGGTCGTTATCGCCATCGACGACGCGCAGTGGCTCGATGCCGGCTCAGCCCGGGCACTCGCCTTCGCGGCTCGACGCCTCGAGAGCCACCGGGTGGGATTCGCGATTTCGCTCCGCGATGGGCACGAGGAGCCGCTCGGGCTCGGCGACGCCCTCGGGACGCGGAACGTGGTCGTGCCGCTGAGTGGCCTTGGCGTCGACGCGCTGGGGTCCCTGCTGCGAGCCCGAGCTGCGCCGGAGCTGCCTCTCCATCGCCTCCGCCAGATTCATGCCCGATCGGCCGGCAATCCGTTCTTCGCCGAGCAGCTGGCCGGCGCGCCGGAAGATCGGCTCCCGCGTTCGCTGGAGGACCTTGTGCGCCGACGGCTGGACGCTGTCGACGGGCGGGCTGAGCCCGCGATCGAGCGCGTGGCGGTCCTCGGGCCAACCTCGCTGTCAGCGTTCGATGACGTCGTCCCACTCGACATTGCGATCGGCGCTGGCGTGCTTGTCGAGCAGCAGAGTGTCGTCCGATTTGCGCATCCGCTCCTGGCTACCGGTGCCTATGAGCGGATGCCGCCCGGCCACCGTCGCGCGCTGCATCTCGAGGCGGCCGCGACGAGCACTGGCCTCGAATCGCGCGCGCGCCACCTCGCCCTTGCCGCGACGGGCCCCGACGCGGCTGCCGCCCAGGAGCTTGAGGACGCCGCCCGAAGCGCCCGCCTCCGCGGAGCGCCCGAGGCCGCGGTCGAGCTCGCGGACCAGGCTCGGCGGCTCACGCCACCCTCGGACACGGAAGCGTTCGCGCGACGAACGATGGACCAGGCGGACTATCTCTTCGTCGCCGCGGATGAGCGGGGTGCCGTGGCGCTCGTCGACGAGCTGCTCGCGGGTCCGATCCGCGGCCCGGTCCGGGTTCGGGCCCTGGTCCACAAGGCGCTGGCCGCGACCGATCCGGCGACCGCCGTGGCCCGCCTCGAGGAAGCATCCCGAGAGCCGAATCCGGACCGGACCCTTCGGACGCGAACGCTGGCCCAGCTCGCCTGGCAGCGCGGCGCATGGCTCGGCGACCTGGAGCCGGCAATCATGGAAGCCCTCGACGCCGTCGAGATGGCCGAAGGGCTGCGCGAGGACGCGACGCTCGTCACGGCGCTGACGACGGCCGGGCTCGTCATGTCGGTCGCCGGGGAGCCGAGCGCGGCCGACCACTTCCGGCGGGCCCTCGCGATCATCGACCGCACGCCGACGGCCGCCGGCGATCACTCGCCCCGATTGGCATTCGCCCACGAGCGCTGGTGGCGCGGCGACTTTCCCGCGGCGGTCGACCTGATGGCGGAGGAGCGTCGACTGGCGGAAGAGCGCGGGGACGGGAGCGTCCTCATGCGCCTCAATGTGTACGGTGCCGAACTGGCGATGCGTCGCGGCCGCTGGGATGAGGTGGAGGCCCTGCTCGAGCGGGCCCTCGCCGATGCTCGCGACTACTGGCGCATGACCGCCCTGTTGCGCCGCGCAATCCTGCGAGCGCGCCGCGGCGAGGCAGGCGCCCTCGAGGATGCGGGCGAGCTGCGGGCCTCACCGATCTCCTCCAGCGACCCGATCATCGCGGCGGCCGCGGACTTTGCCTCGGGATTGATGGCTCTCGCCGAAGGCCGCATCGCGGAGGCGGCCGATCTCATGGCCCGGCTACCGGAGATCAGCGATCGCAGCGGCTCGCGCGCGGCCGAGTTCGCGATCCTGATCCCGGAGACGGTCGCGGTCCTCGTCGCCGCGGACCAGGTCGAGCGAGCCCGGGGTCTCACCTCGCAGATGGAGCGGCGACGCGACCAACTCGAGCCATGGGGCGACGCCGCGATCGCCTTCTGTCGCGGCCTCCTGGCCCAGGCGGCCGGCGATGCAGTGGCGAGCTGGAAGCTGCTCGAGGCCGCCTGCGGGGGGTTCGAGAAAATCGGCGCGCCGTGGGAGCTCGGGCTCGCGCTGCTGGTCCAGGGCGCTGGCCTTCGACGGGCCGGTCGCCGGCGGGACGCGGCGGCGAGTCTCGATCGAGCGGCAGCCATCTTCACGGAGCTGCGCGCCGAGCCGGCCCTCCGACGGACCGAAGACGAGCTCCGGCGCGCACGTCCCAGACCGAAGCGCGACGACCTCCTGACGCCCGCGGAGCTCCGTGTTGCGTCCCTCGTGGCGGAAGGCCATTCGAATCGCGACGTCGCCGCCGAGCTGTCGACCACCGTGTCGACAGTCGAAGCGCACCTGACTCGGATCTACGGCAAGCTCGACGTTCGATCGCGGACACAGCTCGCTCGTCGGCTCGCCGGAGGGACGCCCCCTGCCGGCTCGGTGACAAACGGGGCCGCGGAGCGGGCCACGGAACGGCCGGACCGGTAGAGCCGACCTGTGCCCTGGCTGGACGAGTTTCGGGACGTCATCGAGCTCGGTCGCCGAGCCGCGGGCTCGCCAAGTGAAACCGAGCTGACCGTCAGCGTCGAGGATCCGATCGCCGGATCGCTCGAGGGCACCGCAGAGGTCGGGCGGTTCGTCGACCAAAGCCGTGCCTGGCTCGAAGAACGGGCGGGCCGCGTCGAGCGAGTCGCGGTCACGACATCGCCCACCAGGACCGTCGCGGAGTTCACGATCGCGGTCGTGGAGGGCGGGCGATCAGCGGTGCTGCCGCTGGCGCTCGTTGTCGAGCCGACGCCGGCCGAGCTTCGCCTCCGGATCTATTCCAGCCTCTCGGCCCTGAACGGCAGTCGAGTCGTGCGACCCCCGCTCCTCGGCTCGAGCGCGGACGCGCATCCCAGGGGCGTTCCAGGTCGGTACCTGCGCGCGCTTCGGGCCGGCGAGGCGGCCGCCTGCGTCGCGTGCTACGAGGAGGACGGCTGCCTGCAGGGGCCGGGCGGCCCGGGCGCCGCCGTGTGCGGCCGAGCGACGCTGGCCGTCGAATACCCGCGCCACCTCGAGCGGGGTGGGATCGTGCTCCAGCCATGCACGCTGACGGCGAATGACGAGCGAACGGCGGTTGAGTTCAACATCATTCGCTGGGGCGATTTCGACTTGGTCCCGCAGGCCGGGCTCTCGGTCTACCAGCTCGGCCCGACCGGACGGATCCTCAGCAACCGGGTGTACGACGACGTCGCCCGGCCTTGGGGCTGAGTCGGGCTAGAGGACTCGCGCCTCGCTGGCCGTTCGCTCGTCGATGACGACCGTGCAGGTCGGGCAGTACCAGCGCGCCTCGAGGGGCGTGCCACACAGGTCGTGACGCAGCGGATCGGAGTCCTCCGAGCGGCGAGAGCCCCAATCGGCGAGAAGGCGCAGCGCCCCGGCGAGATCGTGGCCGGCCGATGTGAGCTCGTACTCCATCCGCGGCGGGCGCTCCGAGTACGGGCGAGCGACGACGACCCCTTCGCGTTCCAGGCGGCGAAGCCGATCGGTGAGGATGTTCGGGGCGATCCCGACGCCCTCGGCCAGCTCGTTGAAGCGGCGCGAGCCATCGAGGAGCGCCTCGACGATCAGGAGGCTCCAGCGATCACCGACTCGCTCGAGCGCGAGCTCGAGGGGCGTGGCCGGCTCATCGGATCGGGACGGCATCGGGGTCATGGTAGGCGACATGTGGCGCTTGCCAGGCGGAGTATGTAGTAGTAACTTGCAAGTCGCAAGCCACCACCGCGTGACCGACCCAGCGCAGCGTCACATCACCCCAGGAGATCGCCCGACCATGACCGCCCTCGAAGAGCTCCAGTCCGCCATCACCGCCGTCGCCGACCGCGTCGGCCCGTCCATCGTCGGGATCGGGTCGCGCCAGCGCGGCTCGGGCGTCGTCCTCGCGGACGGCAAGGTCCTCACGAACGCCCACAACATCCGGGGCGACGAGGTGACCGTCACCTTCGCCGATGGACGCTCGACCCGCGGCCAGGTTGCGGGGATCGACTACGACGGCGACCTCGCGGTCGTCAACGTCGACACCGGTGGCGCGAAGGCGCTCGACTGGGCCGACGGGGGCTCCGTCGCCCTCGGGACCCTCGTGTTCGGCGCCGCGGCGACGTCCGGCGGCGGCTCGCGAGTGACGTTCGGCACGGTTTCGGCGGTCGCCCGCGCGTTTCGCGGGCCCGGTGGCCGCCGGATCGCCGGCAGCATCGAGCACACCGCTCCCCTCGCATCGGGCTCGTCCGGTGGGGCGCTCGTGGACGCGAAGGGTGGCTTCCTCGGCCTGAACACGAATCGCATCGGCGAGGGCTTCTACCTTGCGCTGCCGGCCGACGCCGCGCTCCGGGATCGCATCGGCGCGCTCGGCCGCGGTGAGTCGACCTCGCGCCGCCGGCTCGGCGTCGCGGTCGCGCCCGCGCATGTCGCAAGCCGCCTCCGCCGATCCGTCGGGCTCCCCGAGCACGACGGCATCCTCGTCCGTGGCGTCGAGGACGGCAGCGATGCCGATCGCGCCGGGATCCAGGAGGGCGATCTCCTCTTCGAGATCGCCGGCAAGGCAATCACCGACGGCGACGAGCTCGTGGAGGCGCTCGCCTCGGCCCCGACGCCCTTCGAGGTCAAGATCGTCCGAGGGACCGAGGAGCGGACGGTCGTCGTCGGCGCCGGCGAGGCAACCGGCGAGGCGTAGTCCGATGGCCATCGCAGAGCGCCCCCTCGGCGCGCCATTCGGCGACGTCGGCTCGCCCGAGCCGGACGAGGACGACGTCGCGGTCCTCGATGCGTACTCGGCGGCGGTCAGCGCCGTCGCCGAGACGCTGATTCCGTCGGTCGCGAGCGTTCGCGTGACCCGCTCGATGGGCGGCTGGACGGCCGGCGGCACGGGCTCAGCCGTCTCGTTCACGCCCGACGGGTATCTCGTCACCTCCGCCCACGTCGTCGCCGGTACCGACCGCGGCTCGGCCGCATTCGTCGACGGAAGCGAGCGCGAGTTCCGGGTCGTCGGGCGCGATCCCCTCTCCGATCTCGCGGTCCTGCGCGCCGACGGCGAGCTGACTCCCGCCCGGCTCGGCGACGCGGCGCGCCTCAAGGTGGGCCAGCTCGTCGTGGCGATCGGCAACCCACTCGGGTTCGGCGGGTCCGTGACCGCCGGTGTCGTCAGTGCGCTCGGCCGCTCGATGACGACGCGCGATGGCCGCTCGAGCCGGCTCGTTGAGAACGTCATCCAGACCGACGCGGCGCTCAACCCGGGCAACTCGGGCGGGGCACTCGCCGACTCGCGCGGGCGGGTGGTCGGGATCAACACCGCGGTCGCGGGGATCGGGCTTGGCCTCGCGGTCCCGATCGATGCCTCTCCGCGGGCGATCCTCGGCTCGCTCATGCACGAGGGTCGCGTCCGCCGCGCCTACCTCGGGGTCGTTGGCGGGACGCGGCCGTTGCCACCCTCGCTCGCGCACGACCTTGGCCGCGGCAAGGCGCTCGAGGTCGTCCAGCTGCTCGACGGAACGCCCGCTTCGAAGGCCGGCGTCCGACCGGGCGATCTCATCGTCGAGGTCGACGGTCGGGCGATCGAGAGCGTCGCCGATCTCCAGCGCGTGCTCGTCGGCGACCTCGTCGGACGTGGCGTGAGCCTGCGAATCGCCCGCGGCAACCGGCTGCTCGACCTCGCGCTGACGGCGACCGAGCTCGTCTGACCGACCCGGCGGCCATACCCGCGAGCAGAACTTCCGCGCTACTTTCGCGCCACCCCGCGAACTATCGACCCCATCAGTAGTTGCCAGCTAATCGCCCCAAATCGAGACCCATGGGCCGCGGAAATCGCAGACCTGGCTTGCGGGTCTGGCCTTCGCGAGCTCAAGCGAACGCGGACGGCATACCGAAGCCGACTCCGAGGGACGTCGAGCGGGTTGAGTCGCACGAAACCCTGTCGGCTAATGATGGGGTCGATATGGGGAGCGACAGCCGCGCCGCTACTCCCATGCGCTACTCCCGCGGGGCTACTCTCGCCCGGCGTCCAGGAACGTGAGCGCGGCGGCCGCCAGGACCGGCGAAAAGACCACGTTGTAGTGGGTCGCGTTCGGGATGATCGCGGGCGTGGCCGCCCGCCGGGCGACCTTCTCCCATCCAGCCACCATCGCGCTGCCGCCGCCGAGGAGCTCGAAGATCTCTGACATGCGGACCAGTCGGCTGGGTCTGGACTCTCCTGATCGCCGGCATCACCGTTGTCAATGTGGCGCGCGTCGATAATCGTCGGTAGGGTTCGCCGGCCCCGTCATCGCATCTCGGTACAGTGCGACCATTGGTGTCCAGGTCAAGTTTGAGGTCGCATGACCGTCCGAGCTCGGCTGATCGCTGCAACCACTCGCCTGATCTCGATCGCCGACGAACCCGCGGACGACGACGACACCCGCCTGCGAAAGCGGGCCGGCGTCGGCGCCGGCTGGATCACGGTCCTCGCGCCCTGGTTGCTCCCGTTCGAATCGCCGGCCGCCGGCCTGGGCCTCGCGATGGCCGCGGCGCTCTCGCTCTTCAGCGCCGTGAACCTCCTCGTGCTTGCCAGGACGCGGCGGTTCGATCGATACGTCGTCGCCCTCATCGCCACGGGTCCGGTCTTCGTCTTCAGCACGAATGTGATCGCCGGCGGCGTGACCGGCGGGAGCGCCGGGTTCGTCTGGGCGTTCCTCACCCCCGCGTATGCGCTCATCGCGCTCGGGCCGAGGCGGGCGACGCCGTGGTTCCTGATCTTCGTCGCGACGGTCGTGCTCGCCGTCGTCCTCGATCCGATTGTCCGGACCTGGATCGCGCCGCCGCCGTACGTCATCCAGGTGATCTTCTACGGCCAGAACGTCATCGTGCCGCTGACGATCACGTTCCTTCTGCTGCGGTACACGGACCTCCGCCGGCGAGCCGCCGAGGCTCGCTCCGACGAGCTCCTGACGAACGCGATCCCGCGCTCGATCGCCCAGCGCCTCCGGCATGGCGAGTCGCGGATCGCCGAGACCTATCCGGAGACCACCGTCGTCTTCACGGACGTCGTGAGCTTCACGCCCTGGGCGCAGGCCACGGAGCCCACCCGCCTCGTGTCACTCCTCGACGACCTCTTCACCCGATTCGACCGGCTCGTAGCGGAGCACGGCCTCGAGAAGATCAAGACCGTCGGCGACGCCTACATGGCCGTGGCCGGGGCGCCCGATCCGCAACCGGATCACGCCCGGCGGGCGGTCGCGTTCGCCCGAGCCGCCCTCGCGGAGGTGGCTGACTGGCGGCGCGCGAACGCCCTCGACCTCCAGATCCGCATCGGGCTGGCGAGCGGACCCGTCATCGGCGGCGTCATCGGCCAGCAGCGGATCCTCTTCGACCTCTGGGGAGCGACCGTCAACACCGCGGCGCGAATGGAATCGAGCAGCCTCCCCGGTCGAATCCAGCTCACCTCCGCGACCCGGGACCTGCTCGCCGATGAGGAGGCGAACGCGTGCGAACCACGGACGCTCGACGTCAAGGGCCTCGGCTCGATGACGACGTACCTGCTGGCCGAGGCCTAATCGAGCAGGTTGTGGGCCCCAGGGTCAGGAACTCGGCGAAGTCAGCTCGACCCCGAGCTGCTCATCCCCGACGTCGCGCGGCGGGAGCGGGTCCTGCCGCGGCTTGGCCAGGGCAAGGGCTACATCCCGGGCGCGATCCTCCTCGACAGCGAGATCATCGACGGCTGGCCGCGCCAGCAGCGGAAGGTCATGCTCCACCCGTTCGGGGTGCTGCGGGCTCGCGTCCGCGAGGCGATCGAGGCGCAAGCCCTCGGCTTCCCGATCGACGCCCGATCCCCCGCCCGCGCGCTCCGGGATTCGCGTCCACCTGGTCGTATTGGCTCGGGCGCCGCCGAATAGAGTTCGGACCGGGTACCCTCGGGCCCCTGGGCCGTCCGGCGTCCCAGCCGCGAGCAGCCGTCAGGCGTCCCATGAGGAGAATCGTCATGCCCAAGATCATCGTCACCGCAGCGGTCAACGATGTCGAGGAGTGGTTGCAGTTCAAGGCCGAGATGGTCGACGCGCTGTCGGCGGTCGCGTCAGACGGGTCCAGCTACGTCGCCATGGATGGGAGCAATCAGGTCGCCAGCACATGGGATGTCCCCGACATGGAAGCCTTCCGTGCAGCGCAGGGCTCATTCTCTCCGGAACTGGCGGCGACGGCGGAGCGAGCCGGGATGATCCCCTCGACGACGGTGATCTACATCAAGAAGTAGTCCGGCCCCATCGGCGGAGCGTGTCGAGAACAGCTCCATTCGGGCCGTTTCTCCCGGATGCGCAGCAACCCAGAAATCCATCGACGTGAACCCACGATCGCGCTCACCCATACCGAAGACGTGAACGAATTCGACGGCGGCGAGCTCGATTTCTGGCTCGGAACCTGGGACGTCAGCTGGGGCGAGCACGGCGGCGGCACGAACCGGATCGCTCGGATCCTCGGCGACCACGTCATCCATGAGCAGTTCGATGGACGCGGCGAGACCGCACGGCTCGTCGGCGAGAGCTGGTCCGTCTTCGATCCGAGCGGCACCTCTGGCGGCAGACGTGGGTCGACGATCAGGGCGGCTACCTCGATCTCGTCGGCGGGATCGTCGATGGCTGGGTCTCGTTCGGCCGCGAGGCGCCCGAGGACGGGCCAAACGCCCGGCAACGAATGGTCTTCCGCGACGTGACGCCAGGCGGCTTCCACTGGGTCTGGGAGGCCTCCGCCGACGGCGGCGCAACGTGGCAATCCCGCTGGGAGATCGACTACCGACGCTCCCAGGAGCCGGAAATGCGGGCCAGGCGCCTCACGCGAGCCGGTAGACGCTCCCCCGTTTGAGCTCGAGGTCCTCGAGCTCGGTCGTCGTGCGGACGTCATAGCTGGCCAGCTCGACGAGGTCCGCCGTCGGGAGGTAGCGCCGGCCCGGGTCCCCGATGAGGACATCAATACCCGAGTCGCGCGCCCGGGCGAGCCAGGGCAGCACCCGCTCGGCGAGGCGGGCCTCGTACCAGCAATCCCCGGCGAGGACGACGTCGACGTCTGGCGGCTCCTCGTCGAGGACGTCCCGCCGCATCGCCCCGACCCGGACGCGGTTCGCTCGGGCGTTGAGGGGGATGACGGCGGCCGAGAACGGGTCGATGTCGACGCCGGTCGCCGTCGTGGCCCGCGCTCGCATCGCGGCGATCGCGCAGAGCCCGGAGCCCGAGGCGAGGTCGAAGAAGCGACGGCCGGCAACGGCCTCCGGATGGTCTCTCAGATAGCAGGCGATCGCCAGGCCGCCGGACCAGGCGAACGCCCAGTATGGCAGCGCCGCCTCGGGATCGCCGGTCTCGACCTGGACCGCGCGCCACAACGGCAGGACCTCGTCCGCCAGGTGGAGCCGGATGTCCGCCAGGCCCGGAACGGCCCGAAGCTCGGTGTGACGAAGGACGAAGGCCCGGGTGGATCTCGCCATCGAATCAGAGTCGTGGCCGGATCAGCTCGTGCCGATGACGCGGAGCAGGAGCTCGAACCCGTCGGTCGAACCGGACCAGCGCGCTCGGAGGTCCTCGACGCCCATCCGGCGCCGGACGAACCGCATCGCGACGACGGCGACGACGATGTCGTCGATCGGACCCAGGACCGGGATGAACTCCGGGATCAGATCGATCGGCGAGATGATCCAGGCGACGAGGCCTACGAGGACGACCCGAACGTCCACCGGCGCCCTGGGGTCGCCGATCAATGACCGGAGCAGGCGCAGGACATCGGGCACGATGGCGAGCACCTCTCGGACCGCCACTCCCTTCGGGCGGAACAGCCAGAAGAGTACGAGGACGGCCACCCACAGCGCCGCCATCCCGATGACGATTTCGAGACCGACATCGAGGCCCATCAGAGCGACAACTCTATCCGCGGGTCGACCGCTCGCGCGTCGAGCGCCGTGGCCCCAAGGAACGACCCGAAGCGCTGCATGCCGCGCCGGAGCGCCATACCGAAGATCGGGTCGTCAGCGATGGCATCGTCCTCGAGCCAGAGACCGAGGATGACGAGCGTCATCGAGGCGCGAGCGAGCTTCGCGTCGAACCGACCGACGAGCCGAT
>JBBRNM010000018.1:0-40183 GCA_038230295.1 Candidatus Limnocylindrales bacterium | reverse complement strand
GTGGCGTCGGCCGCCAGCTGGGTCGCGAGTTCCCGCCAAGTGCCGGGATAGCCTCGAAGTGTTCACTTGATCCGAACATCCGTCCCCGTCACACCTGCCGGAGGCTCGCTCCGGCCACTACCTCGGCAGGATCCATGTCGCCCAGTGCACACCGAGCCCCGATCGCCGCGCCCGCCGCACGAGCCCTCGGGCGAATGGCAGCGAATTTCGGCGAGGCGATTCGCGATGAACGGCTGCGTCGTCGCCTCTCATTGCGTGACGTCGCCGAGCGAGCCGGGGTATCCGCGGCGTTGGTGCTGCAACTCGAGTCCGGCGGCGTCGTCTCGCTCGAGACATATGCACGAGTGGCGACCGCACTCGACCTGCGGCCCGAGCTCTCAGCGATGGACTCCAGGAAACGCGGGCATTTCGCGCGGACCGCTGACCTCGTCCACGCCGCGATGGGCGAGGCCGAAGCCGGGCATTTGAGACCACATGGGTTCCGCGTCGCACTCGACGAGCCGTACCAGCACTTCCAGTTCGCCGGTCGCGGCGACCTCGTTGCGTGGGATATCGACAACCGCGCCTTCCTGCACCTGGAGAACAAGACCCAGTTTCCGAATATCCAGGAAGCCATCGGCAGCTACAACGCCAAGCGAGCGTACCTGGCACCAGTGTTAGCAGAGCGACTGGGCATCGGCTCGCGGGGTTGGCGGAGTGTGACGCACGCCCTCGTCGTGTTGTGGTCGACTGAAGCCCTGCGCCAAGTTCGAGAACATGCCGAGAGCTTCCGCGCCGTCTGTCCGGACACCGAATCAGCTCTCGGGAGATGGTGGGCCGGCCAAGTTCCAGAGCCGGGCGGTCCCACGAGCACGCTTGTGCTATTCGACCCGGCCCCGCGACTGGGTCGAAGCCGGGCCCTCGTCGGGCTCGACCGAGCGCTCGAGGTCAGGGCTCGATATCGCAACTACGCCGATGCCGCCGAGCACCTCGGCACTCGCCCGGGGCTCATCGCGCGGCCGCCAAGGGAGATTGCGCCCGGCAAGGTCGGCTGACGACGTCGATGCGGGCCGCAAATGGGGGCCCCGATCCGTGCCTTCCGTTACGCTCGCCTCGTGACCACCACCGCACCGAGTCCGGCGACGTCGCGCGCGCGGGCGCCGCGCCGCTCGCCGGCCGAGCTGCCGTTCGGGTTTGCGAACCGCGCGCTGGCGGAGTCGCTGGGCTCGCAGCGCGACGAGCCCGGCTGGCTGCGGGCAGAGCGGCTCGCGGCCTCGGAAGTCTTCGACGCCCTGCCGGTCGAGGGCAACCAGCTGTACACGCCGTATGTCGACCTGCGTGGCGCGTCGCTCGACGACGCGCGGCCGTATGTCACGACCGCATCGAGCGTTGACGACGGGGGCGCGAGGGCGGGCACGCAGACGAGCGCGGGCACGCAGGTGGGCGCCGGCACGCAGGCGAGCGCGGGCACGCAGACGAGCGCGGGCACGCAGGTGGGCGCCGGCACGCAGGCGAGCGCCGGCACGCAGGCGAGCGCCGGCACGCTGCCCGAGGGCACCTCGGCGATCATCGAGCTCGCCGAGGATCGGGTCCTGAGCCTGGCCCTCGGCGACGCGGCCACGAAGGCCGGCGTCCGGCTCGAAACCTTCGCCGCGGCCCTCGCAAGCGATCCGGAAGGGTTCCGGCGCGACCTCGAGGGCGGATCCACCCTGCCCGCGAACGACAAGCTTGCCATGCTCGCCCGCGGCTTCTGGAGCCAGGGGGTCCGGCTCATCGTCCCCGACGGCGTCCGCCTCGAGGAGCCGATCCTCGTCCGCTGGCGCTCGAGCGTCCCGCAGCGTGCCCTGATCACGCGGACGCTCGTCTACCTTGGCGTCGAGGCGTCGGCGTCGCTCGTCGAGGAGCAGCTGCCCTCGGGCCCAGCCATCGAGTGCGCCGAGGGCGAGACGGTCCCGCAGGGCCTCTTCCACGGCACGACCGAGGTCGTCCTCGAGCGCGGCGCCGCGCTGGCAATGGCCTCGATCCAGGACCTCGGCCCGAGCCAGGTCGCGTTCCATCACCGGCATGCCCGAATCGGGGAGGCCGCGTCGCTCCACTGGGCGCTGGCCCAGCTCGGCGGCCGGCTCGTCCGCTCCCGCGTCGACAACGTGCTCGAAGGCGATCGCAGCGCCGTCGAGCAGGTCGAGATCGTCTTCGCGGCCGAGGACCAGCTCTTCGACCTGACCTCGTACACCCGGCACGTGGGTCGCGATACGACGGGCAACCTGCTGTCCAAGGGCGCTCTGATGGATCGATCGAGGTCGTACATGAAGGGCCTCATCACGATCGAGAAGTCGGCGGTCGGGACGGACTCGTTCCTCGGCGAGTTCGGGATGAACCTCTCGAAGGCCGCCCGGGCGGTGGCGATCCCGTCACTCGAGATCGACCAGCCGGATTGCCGGCGGGCGATGCACTCCTCGTCGGTCGGTCCGATCGATGCGAGCCAGGTCTTCTACCTCGAGAGCCGCGGGATCTCCGCGGACGACGCCCGCAAGTTCATCGTCCTCGGCTTCCTCGAGCCCGTCGTCGCGCGGGTCCCGCTCGAGACGGCACGGGATCGCCTGCGCGAGCTCCTCGACGAGAAATGGGTCGCCGGTGCGGGCAGTCCCGCTTCGGCCGCGGCCTGACGCCGCCGACCGAATCCGTGCGGCGCATCGACCTCCTCGGCGTCGACGAGGTCCCCGAGGGCACGATCAAGATGGCCCATGTCGACGGGACCGACCAGGTCGTCGTCGTCCATGCCAACGGCGTCATCCGGGCGTTCCAGGGCATCTGCACGCACGAGTATTTCGAGCTCGACAAGGGCTTCCTGACCGGCGGCGGCTCGCCGTTGCCGGACGGCCAGCTCGCCGGCACGCTCACCTGCGCCCTCCACCTTTCGAGGTTCGACCTTGCAACCGGTGACGCCCTTGACCCGCCGGCCGAGGTGCCGCTGGCGACCTATCCGGTCGTGATCGAGAACGGGCGGGTGATCATCGAGGTCCCGGACGGACCGCTGCCCATCAACGAATAGGGTCTCCGGGCGCGCTATTCGAACTCCTCGCGCTCCTCGCACTCGGGGGTGGGCCGCCGGAGCGCACCGTCGGCCCCGCGACACGCCGCCGGGTCAGGGAGAAGCGGTCATCGACCGGCCCGCTGCGCACGGCGGTCGAGCCATCGGCGTCGATCAGGTCCGCCACGTATCGGCCGATCATCGGTCCGTGCTTGAAGCCGTGGCCGGACCCGCCACCCACGAGCCAGACGTTGTCCCAATGGGGATGGCGATCGATGACGAAGTGCGTGTCGGGCGTGGATTCGTACTGGCACACGCGGGTCTCGGCGACAGGTCGAGCTGCCATCGCCGGAATGCGCTCGGCGAGGAATGTCCTCGTCGTCGCGAGCGTCTCGGCACCGGTGATTCGGTCCTCGCTGTCCGGTTCGAAGGGCCGCCCGTAGGCGTCGGGCGCGGCCTTGAACCCGCGGCCGTCGAGTGCGGGAATCCCGTACATCGCCCGATCGAAGTCCACCCACGCCGGGAACCGGTCCGCACCAAAGCGGCGATCGCCGGGCTCCGGGCCGAAGTAATAGACATCCTGCTTCGTCAGGGCAATGAGATCGCCGAGGAGCTCGGGAAACAGCATCGCAAGCCACGGGCCTGCCGCGAACACGAACGTCCCGCCGCGGATCGATTCGCCGGACGCCGTTTCGACGGCCTCGAGGCGATGGCCCGAGCCCGGGTCCGTAGGCGGCAGGACCCGATCGATCCGGAGCGTGCCGCCGCCTGCCTGGAATTGCGAAGCAACCGTGCGGACGCCCAGGCGCGCCCGCAGCGCACCGGCCTCGGGCTCGTGGACGACGAAGTCTGAATCGTCCAGCGCGATGCCGGGCCAGCGAGCCATCGCCGCGGCCCCGCGGAGCCGTTCGACCGGGATTCCGAGCGACCGCAGCGTGTCCTCCGACTGCGTCTCGAAGCCGCCTTCCGCGTGGGCGAACCAGGCGACGCCGCAGGGTTCGAAGATCGGCGCGCCGGTTGCGGCACCGAGCTCGATCCACTCGTCGCGTGCCAGCCGCGCCCAGCCCGCGTAGAACGCATCCGTGCCGTGGCTCGAGCGGATGAGCCGGGTCTCGTCGCCCGAGGTGGCTCGCGGGTCGCCGGGCCCGAACGCGTCGATCAGCGTCGTGTTCCGTCCCGCCTCCAGCGCCCGCAGCGCCGTCCAGGCGCCCATCACGCCCGCGCCGACGACCACCAGGTCCGCGCTCAAGGCGTCAGGGTCAGCGTCGTCACCGCGGATTTCGCGACTGCATCGGAAAAGAACGGCATCTCCACCGTGTCGCCGCTCGCCCATTTCCCGATGAGGTCGTCGTAGTGGCCGTCGAACGGGTTTCCGCTCTGGCCCGTCGTGATGATGAGCCTGGCCCCGTTGAGGTCCGACATGTCGATGGTCAGGCGATACGACGGCCCATTGGTCACGTCGAAGACGCGGTCGATGCCGACGGGCTGGTAGCTCGGATCCGCCGGATCCGGATACGCCCGGCTCTCGTGGTAGTAGGTGTTATCGACCGCGCCGCTCGCGCCGGAGACGGGTCTCGGCGGGGCATCGAAGTACCACTCCAGCGGCCAGATGCCGGAGCTGCCGAGCGTGCCCTCGCGGAAGGCGACCTGGTGGAGGCTGCCCCACGTCCACGCCTTCGGGTCGCCGACGGTGGCGCGGAGCTCGGCGCCGGTTCGATCGAGCGCGGCGGCGATGGCGACCGGTGCGGTCTCCTTCACGGACGTCGCCTGGTCGTCCCACCAGTCGCTCGAGGGATCGCCGAGGAGATTGATCAGCGCCTGCCACGAGTCCGTCGAGCCGACGTAGTCGCGGGCGATGGTCCCGAGCCGGGCGTCGAACAAGGTTCGCTCGATGTTGAGCTCGGCGGCCATGTAGGCCGCACAACCCACGGAGTCGACGTCGCAGCGGTGATCCCACGCCCGGATCCGCGATAGCAGCTCCTGCCCGTCCGTGGTCGCTGGCTGCACACGCAGGCCGACCAGCAGGGGCACCGTCGTGTTCGCGCGCAGCACGTATGGATCCGTCTGGATTGCCCGCATGTCCGCGGTCGTGAGCGGCTTCTTGTCGGTGTCGATGAGGAGCTTGATCCGGGCGGCCCGGTAGCCTGGATCCCAGTCGCGGCCGAGCCAGTACGGAAAGCTCGCGCCGACCGGTGCGTTGTTGGCCGTTACGATCACGCCGCTCGGCGGATCGAGCTGCCAGGGCAGCTTGTCGCGAGGGATGTAGCCGGCCCAGTCGTCCTTCCCGGATGCGCCATCGCGGATTCGCTCGCCGGTCTTCGCGCCATTCCTGATCGGGAAGAGCCCGGGCATGACGTAGCCGATGTGGCCGTCGACGTCGGCGTAGACGAAGTTCTGGCTTGGCGATCCATAGCCGGCAAACGCCGCCCGGAACTCGGTGAAGGTCGTCGCGACATCGATCTTGAAGAAGGCCTCGAGGGCGAGGTCCGTCTCCGCGATCGTCGTCCAGCGAAGAGCAAGCAATGGCGCGCCGATCAGGCGGCGATCGGCGCCGTTCATGATCGGCCCGTGGACCGTCGACCGGACGACGACCGGCATATCCGGACCACCGGCGACCTTGATCGTCTCGGTCCGCACGTCGTACGGCAGCGAGGCGCCCTTGTAGAGGTAGTGGGACGGATCCTTCGGATCGGGCGTCTCGACGAAGAGGTCCTGCGTGTCGGGGCCAACGTTCGTGGCACCCCAGGCGATGTGGGCGTTGTGGCCGAGGATGACCGCCGGCGCTCCGGGGAAGCTCACGCCCGCCACGTCCCACGGGCACGCCGCCGACACGACGCGGCAATGGAGGCCGTTCATGATCCAGACGGACGGCATCCCGTAGCCCAGATGCGGGTCGTTTGCGAGAATAGGCTTGCCACTGGCGGTCAGGGAGCCCGCGACGACCCAGTCGTTCGAGCCGACGCCGTGGCTGCCGATCATCCCCGAGGCGCTGTCGAAGCCGGCGAGCGAGGTGATCTGCGACGCGACGGCCGCGAGATCTTCGAGGCCGGCCTGCTGATCGGCGGTGAAGGCCGTCCCGGCGGACGGAGCCCGCGCCGAGCCCGTCGCGCCGGACGCGGCGGTCCGCGTGATGACGGGCGCGGACGGGTCGTAGGCCGGGAAGAGCTCGTCGGTCTTCGCCGGATCGCCGAGGCGAGCGTCGGCGACCAGCCGGAAGATCTCGGCGTCCATGTTCCCGGCGAGCGACAGCGCCTGGACCTTCTGCCAGGTCGCGGTATCGAGCGCTGTCCAGGGCTCGAGATGGAAGCCTCCAATGCCCCCGGAGCCCGATCGGAGCCCGCTCACGACGAACGGCATCGACAGCGAGCCGTTGTGCTGGTCGATCCAGGCGTTCACGCCGTCGGCATACGCTTGGAGCACCGCGTGGGTCTCCGGCGACATCGCGTCGAGGTCCCGCTGCGCCGCGCCCCGCCAGCCGAGCGTCCGGATGTAGGTGTCGGTCGCGATCTGGGACTTCCCGAACAGCTCCGAGAGCCGGCCCGCGCCGATTCGCCGGGAGATCTCCATCTGCCACATCCGCTCCTGAGCATGCGCGTAGCCCTGGGCGAAGAAGAGGTCGTGCGGGGTATCGGCGCTGATCTGGATGATCCCCGTCGCGTCCCGAACGATCGTCGCCGAAGCCGCGAGACCCTTGGCCTGGATCGTCCCGCTCGTCTGCGGCAGGCCGCGGACCGTCACGAGCGTGACGAGCCCGGTCGTGGCGATGAAGGCGATGACGAGCCCGATGAGGAACAGCTCCACGATCAGCCCCGCGACCCGACGAACCAGTGACATGGCGAGACCAAGCCCTCCTCCCCGAGCCGCGGATGGCAGTGTGGCTTACCGGGGCAGGTCGATGCCGAGCCCCCTCGCGACCGCGGAACGAACGATCGCGTCGGCGAAGACGAGGTCCATGAGACCCACCCCGAGATGGCTGATCACGACGCGCCCGACCGGTCGCCTCGTGCCGGCGAGGATCGCCTCGCCGAGGGTTGCCGACGGATCCGGATAGCCGTCGAAGTTGCCGGCGTCGCGGTTCGCAAGGTATTGCCCGCGCTCATCGGTGAGGAAGAGGGCGGCCTCGCGCGCGACCTCGGCGGCGCAGTAGGTCGCGTAATCGATCGGGATAACGGTCGCGTCGGGCCGCAGCCACGCGTTCGTCATCGTCTGGCGCTCCTCGCGCGGGCCAAACGAGGCCGCACTCACGACGACTGCTGCCGGCTCCACGGCCGCCCGAGCCGTGTCGTGGACGACGACGCCGGCGATCCCGGGCGTCGACCGCGCCGCCTCCGCGAACGCGACGGCCCGATTGCCGGTCACGTCGAAGACGTGCAGCGTGGCGCCTGGCAGGAGCTCGGCGATGACGGGCAGGTGCGAGTGGGCCTGGACGCCGGCCCCGATGAGGGCGACATCGAGGCCTTCGCGATCCGCCGGTCCGAAGCGGTCGATCGCGAGGCCGCTGACGGCTGCGGTTCGTTGGGCGGTGATCGGCCCGCCGTCGAGGATCGCGGTCGGAATGCCGGTGCTCGGATCGTTGACCACGATGACGGCGCTGATCCCGGGGAGGCCGAGTGCGGTGTTTGTCGCGAATCCGGAGACCCACTTCATCCCGACGAGGTCGCCCGCGATGCCATCAGACGCCCGGAGGTGGGCCGGCATCGCGTGCACGAAGGACGCCTCGGGGCGCGGGTGCAGGGCGACCTTGGGCGGCATCTCCGTCGCGCCGGGTCGAGCGAGGGCCGTCATCACCACCTCCGCGAGCCGGATCCGCTCGGCCAGGGGCGGCATGGCGGCGGCGACGTCGGCGGCGCCAAACCAGCGCAGCGAATCAGCGGCTGAACGGACCGTCGACATCGGATGCTCCTCTGTCAAACCGCAGCCATCAAGCCCGAAGGCGAGATGGCTCGAGCGGCTTCATCGTGGGCCATCGGGCGGGAGTCTACGCTGTGGGAGATCGGCCCCGGCTCATCCCCCGGCCCCGGCTCATCCCCCGGCCCCGGCTCATCCCCCGGCTATGCAGTACTGCATTCGAATTGTCGTGACCGTGCTCGCCCCTCCGCCCGAGTGGCGATTTGAGCGGGTGGGCACGCTCACTCAGCCAGGTTTGTATGCAATGCTGCATATGGGGTGGGGCCACGGCCCAGGATAATCCCCGTGACCCGGCTCATCCCCCGTATTGCAGCGCTGCATTCGAATCGGCTTGACCGTGCTCGCCCTCCGCCCAGTTGGAGATTTGAGAGGGCGGGCAAGCTCGCTCGGGCCGATTGTACGCAGCCGATGCCTGCCCTCCGCGGCTACGATTTGCCGGATGCCACCGATCGACCTGGACCAGAGCCTCGCGAACCTCAAGCTCGAGCGCGATGCGATCGCGCTCTACGACGCCCTGTCGCGCATCGAGAAGGATCCGCGACGGGCCATGGCATTTCGAACCATCGCCGGCAATGAGCGCCGCCACGCCGAGATCTGGGCGGGCAAGCTGCGCGACCTCGGCGCCCCGATCCCGAAGGCCGCCGGACCGCGCCTCCGTGTCCGGACCATCGTCCTCCTCGCCCGGCTGTTCGGGACCCACGCGGTCCGCGACATGGTCCAGGCGCTCGAAGGTGACGAGGAAGACCTCTACACGGCCCAGGCGAGCCCCGAGGTGGAGGCGATCGCGGCCGACGAACGCGAGCATGCCGAGATCTGGAAGCGTCTCGGCACGGAGACGCGGCCACGCGAGAGCGGAGCCGCCGCGGTGGTCGCCGAGGGCCGGGCCGGCCGCGAGGTCCGCCGCCACGACGTTGCCGCCGACGAGATCGCCTCGAGCGAGCGATGGCATCGCGCCGGCCGCTCCGGAACGTTGCGGGCGGTGATCTTCGGCGTCTCCGACGGCCTCGTCTCGAACCTCTCGCTCGTGATGGGCGTCGCCGGCGCGTCGCATGGGCAGGGCAATTTCATCTTGCTCGCGGGCATCGCCGGGCTCATGGCCGGCGCGTTCTCGATGGCCGCCGGCGAGTACATCTCGATGCAGTCGCAGCGCGAGCTCTTCGAGCGCCAGATCGAGCTTGAGCGGGCCGAGCTCGAGGCCATGCCGGAAGAGGAGCAGGCGGAGCTCGCGTCGGTCTACCGGGCCAAGGGCTTCACCGAATCGGAGGCCGCAGCGATCGCCGAGCGGATGTTCCACGACCCGCAGCGGGCCCTCGACGCGCTCGTTCGAGAAGAGCTGGGCCTCGATCCCGACGAGCTCGGATCGGCCTGGGGCGCGGCCTTCGGCTCATTCGTGGCGTTTGCCGTCGGGGCGGTCATCCCGGTGGCGCCGTATCTATTCGGCTCGGGCATGGAATCGTTTGTCGTCTCTCTGGCGCTGTCCCTCGTCGCGCTATTCGCCGTCGGCGCCGCGGTGAGCCTCCTGACCGGCCGCGGTCTCGTCTTCTCCGGGATGCGCCAGGTGATCATCGGGGCGGCGGCCGCGACGGTCACCTACCTCGTGGGCCGGGCGATCGGCGTGGCGGTCGGCTAGCTCGGCGCGGCGGTCGGCGAGCCCGGCGTGGCGGTCGCCTGGCTCGGCGGGGCGCCGGCCTCGGCAACATCCCCGGACGGGACGGCCGGGACGAGGCGATCCGGTGGCGGCAGGGCGAGATACTCACGGTGGCCCCGCAAGACCGCTTCCGTGTCCTCGCGATCGACGGAATGGCCCTCGGCGGCCAGCCAGCTCGAGATCCAGGTGGCCTCAGCGTGGCGTTCGTCATCGGCGATGTCGACCGCCCGGCGGGCACCGTCCATGAAGACGACGGCGACGATCCCCGCGCCGGCGACGATCCCGACAATCAGCAGCCACCACTGGAACTCCGCCATCGGCCGCAGTCTAGGGCCAGGCCTCGGGTAGTGCCGTCTCGGTGGCCATTGCCGCGTCGGCCGCCCGAGCCGCATCGGCCGCCAAGCGGGCTCGGGTACACTCCGCGGCGATGATCGACTTCACGCCGAACGCCGTGGCCATCCAGATCGGCCCGCTGCCGCTGTACTGGTACGGCATCGCCTACGCGCTCGGCCTGGCGGCGGCCTACGTCGTGATGGTTCGCCAGGCGCGACGATTCGGGCAGGACCCGAACATCGTCGGCAACGGCCTCATCGTCATCGGGGTCGCTGCCCTGATCGGCGGCCGCCTCTACCACGTCATCGACCAGTGGGCCCTCTACAAGGACGACCTGCTCAAGATCGTCCTGCCGCCGTACAGCGGGCTCGGGGTCTACGGCGGCATCGTCACCGGCGCGATCGCATTCCTGTTCCTCGTCCGCTACTACCGGCTGAACGCGTGGACGTGGGCCGACATCGTCGCGCCGGGGCTGTTCGTGATGCAGGCGATCGGCCGCTGGGGCAACTTCTTCAACCAGGAGCTGTACGGACCGCCGACGAACCTGCCGTGGGGGATCGCGATCGATTGCGCCCACCGGGTCGCGCCGTACGGCTGCCCGGTCGGGACGGACCTGACGGCAACGTTGGGCGAGCACTTCCAGCCGTTGTTCCTGTACGAATCGATCTCGGGCATCCTCGGGGCGGCCTTCCTCCTCTGGCTCTCGCGACGACCGCGGCCGTGGCTCCGTCGCGGCGACCTCGTGCTGATCTTCTTCATCTGGTACGGCGTGGTCCGGTTCCTCCTCGAGAACCTGCGGACGGGCAACTGGCGCCTCGACGGTATCGCGACCGCGCAGATCTTCTCGATCGCGTTCGTGATTGGGGCCTTGATCGTCCTCATCTACCGCCATCGGACGGTTCCGCCGACGACGCAGCAGGCGTGGCCCGAGGCGGCCGAACCGCCGGGGCCTGGGACCGATACCGCGAGCGCCGATCCACCGCCGAGTTCATCTAACCTCGAGGCTGAGCGTGCGGCCCCGCCTGCAGGGGAGCAGGCGACCGAGCAGGCGACCGATCACCCGACCGAGCCCGCGACCGTGCCGCCCGCCGATCACCCGATCGAGCCACCGGCTACCTGACCCGTGAACAGCCGGCGCGAGCCCAGGTGACCCTCGATCCTCGTCAGTGATCAACCCCGGTAGTGGTATCCACGAATGTCGAGTCGCAACGAACCCTGGAGCGTCGGTCGGCGGTCCGCCGTGAGCGTGAGCAGGAGGCGACGACTGCCGATCGACCGGCCGCGGGCCCTTGGCTTCGGATAGCACTACCCCGGGTGCCACATGACGGGGAACCACCCGTGAGCCGCCGATCGGCGCGAGCGTCGCAGCCACGACCCGCTCCTCCATGACGGGGTGCCGCCCTTGAGCGGCGGATCGGCGAGACCGTCGCGACCACGACCGCGAGTCCGGCCGGAAGCCCTCGCGGCGGCTCGAGGCGGGGTCCGTGAAGGCCTCGACTGGCTGGGGCGTGCCCCCGACGCGAGGGCCTCGCTCTTCTATCGGATCGTCCGCCTCGTGGCTCGCGCCATCCTCTTCGGGCTGTTCCGGTTTCGGATCGAGACCTCCGGGCAGGAGCTGCTCCCTCGCGGCGGCTACCTGCTCGTGGGGGCGGCGCACCGAGGCTGGATGGACCCGTTCGTCGTCATGCACGCGCTACCGCCCGAGCCGCGCTGCTGGTTCCTCGGCTCGGGGCCGTCGACCTTCACGTCGCCGTTCCGCGAATGGCTCGTCCGACGAATCGGCGGCCTCCTGCCGGTCTGGCGCGGCGGCGTCGGGGTGGACACCCACGTCCGATCTGCCAGGGCCGTGGTCGAGGCGGGTGCCGTCTTCGTCCAGATGCCCGAGGGGACGGTGAACGGCCCTCCCGGGACGCTCGGGCCGTTTCGACCGGGCGCCGGGCTCATCGCCCTTCGGGTCGGCGCGCCGATCGTGCCGCTTGCGATCGCCGGCACGGAGGAGCTCTACATCGGCCGGCGGCTGGCGTCGCGGGTTCTGTCGCCGACGACGGTCGGGGAGCTGCTGGGGCCTGCATGGGACGCAGTCCGGCCCGCGCCCGGCAGCCGCGAGGAGCTCGAGGTTGCGCGGCGAATCACCGACGCCCTGGCGGACCGCCTGCGGCCGGTCGTCGAGGAGCTCCATCGCAGCACCTTCGATCCGCCAGGGCACCCGCGACGCGGGCGCTGGCGACTGACGTGGCTGCTGCTCGGTCCAGGCCCGCTCGAGCACTGACGGGCTCCGGGCACGGCCCGTATCCTCCGGGGATGGAATTCGCCGAATCGATCCTCGACCTCATCGGCAACACGCCGCTTGTCCGCCTCAGTCACGTGACCCGCGACCTCGGCCCGGCCGAGCGCCAGCCTCTGATCCTCGCCAAGCTCGAAGCCCTGAACCCCGGCGGCTCGGTGAAGGACCGCATCGGCCTGCCCATGATCGAGGCGGCTGAGCGCGACGGGTTGCTCAAGCCGGGCGGTACGATCGTCGAGCCCACATCGGGCAATACGGGCCACGGACTGGCGATCGCGGCCGTGCTGAAGGGCTATCGCTGCATCTTCGTCATGGCCGACAAGCAATCGCCCGAGAAGCAGGCACTGCTCCGGGCCTATGGCGCGGAGGTGGTGCTCTGCCCGACGAACGTGGAGCCCGAATCCCCCGAGAGCTACTACTCGGTCGCGGACCGCCTCGCTCGTGATATCCCCGGCGCGTTCAAGCCGGACCAGTACTGGAACGCCGAGAACCCAGCCGCCCACGAGCGGACGACCGGACCCGAGATCTGGGCCCAGACCGACGGCCGGATCACCCACCTCGTAGCCTCAGCCGGTACCGGTGGAACGATCTCCGGGATCGGGCACTACCTGAAGGGCCGGAACCCGGCGATCCGCATTATCGGTGCAGATCCGGAGGGGAGCGTCCTCTCCGGGGATACGGCGCGGCCATACCTGACGGAGGGCGTCGGCGAGGACTTCATGCCTGGGACCCACGACCCGTCGGTCGTCGATCGCTGGGTTCGCGTCTCGGACCGTGACTCGTTCCGGATGGCCCGTCGGATCACGCGCGAGGAGGGGATCCTGGCCGGAGAGTCGTGCGGCACCGCCGTCCTTGCCGCACTCGACGAAGCGCGTCGGCTGATCGGTGAGGATGCGAAGGCGGCCGTCGCCGCCGTGATGGTCGTGATCTTTCCGGACGGCGGCCGGAACTACATGTCGAAGCTGTACAGCGACGAGTGGATGCGGGCGAACGGCATGCTCGACAGCGCCGGTGCGGTGGTTCATGTCGGCGACCTGCTGCGCGAGCGCCATCACGGCTCGGAGCTCCCGGCGCTCGTCGTCGCGCGGACGACCCAGAAGGTCGGCGAGGCCATCGAACACCTCCAGCAGTACGGCATCAGCCAGATGCCGGTCTCCGAAGCGGCCGAGGGCACCGAGCTGGCTTCGCTCGTCGGGTCGATCACCGAGCGGGGCCTCCTGGACCGGGCCTATCGCGACCCGGCCGTCGTCGACCGCACGGTCGGCGAGGTCATGGGCCGGCCGCTGCCCCAGATCGACGAACGATCGAGCCTCGACGACGCCTTCGCGCTGCTGGCCGGCGACGCCGGGGCCCTCCTCGCCACGAGATCCGGCAAGGCACTCGGCGTCGTCACGAAGCTCGACCTCCTCGAGCACCTCGCGCACGCCGGCGGTCCATCCGGTCGATGACGGACGCTCGCGTCCGGCCCGAGCGTCCGGAGGACGTGGATCGCATCCGCCAGATCAACGACGAGGCCTTCGGCGAGACGAGCGAGAGCGCGATCGTCGACGGGACCCGCGGGACGGATCGCTGGATCGAGGGCGGCTCGCTCGTCGTCGAGGCGCCCGACGGCGCGCTCGTCGGCCATGTCCTGCTGAGCGAGGGCGACCTCGTCGGCGAGGACGGTTCGACCCGTCGCATCTGGATGGTCGGCCCGGTCGCCGTGGTGCCCCAGCATCAGCGGGAGGGGGTCGGCGGCGACCTGATGCGAGCCGCGATCGACCTCGCGACCGAGCGGGGTGAGCCCATCCTGTGCCTGCTGGGCCACGCTTCCTACTACCCGCGTTTCGGGTTCGAGCCAGCGCGCCCGATCGGGATCGAGGCGCCGCAGCCGTGGCGGGACGCGAATTGGATGGCGCTCCGCCTTCCGGCTTGGGATCCGTCGGTCCGCGGTCTCGCGCGATTCCCGCCGGCGTTCCCCGATTCGCAGTCGCGCCCGGGGTTCCCTCGGCGCTTGGCCGAAGGTGGGGCCGCCGGGTCTGCGATGATGCTGCCGATGGGCCACGACGCGCTGCCTCCGGATCTCGCGCTCGAGACAATCGCCGTCCACGCGGGCGCCGAGCCGGACGAGCTGACTGGAGCCGTCTCACCGCCGATCTACCAGACCTCGACCTATCGCCAGGCGGGCATCGGCCGGCCGATCGATGGCTACGACTACGCGCGGACGAAGAATCCCACGCGGGATCGCCTCGAGCGGGCCGTCGCGGCCCTCGAGGGTGGCGGGGAAGGGATCGCGTTCGCCTCGGGATCGGCGGCCACCGCGGCGATCGCCGACCTGGCCGGTGCCGACGAGGAGATCGTCGCCGGCGACGACCTGTATGGCGGCACCTATCGCTACCTGGAGCGCGTCCGCCGCCCGATCGGCGTCGCCACGCGCTATGCGAACCTGGCTGGCGATCCGGATGCTTTGTGGGAGGCGCTTTCGGATCGGACTCGGCTTGTCTGGTTCGAGACCCCGACCAACCCGCTGCTGAAGGTCATCGATATCGCCGCTGCGGCGCGCGTCGTGCGGGACCGGTTCCCGGACGGCCCCCGGCCGAAGATCGTCGTCGACAACACGTTCGCCTCGCCGGCGCTCCAGCGGCCCCTCGACCTCGGAGCGGACATCGTGTTCCACTCGGCCACGAAGTACCTCGCCGGCCACAGCGACACGATCCTCGGGGTGGCCGTGACCCGGGATCCCGAGATCGCGGAGCGTCTCCACTTCCTCCAGAACGCGATGGGCGGCGTGCCGGGACCGTTCGACTGCTTCCTGGCGCTCCGCGGCCTGCGAACGCTCCACCTCCGCGTCGAGCGCCACGCCTCGAATGCCGCGGCCGTGGCGCACTTCCTGGCCGAGCGCGACGACGTCGAATGGGTCAGCTATCCGGGCCTCGTCGACGGGCCGCGCGCCCATCCGCAGGGTGCGCTGGCGGCCCGCCAGATGCGCGCCGGTGGCGGCATGGTGTCGTTCGTGCCCGCGCCCGGGACCACGGCGCGCGACGGTGCGAACCGCAGCCCCCGAAGGGCTCGGGAGCGCGCGGTCGCCATCTGCGAGGCGACCCGCCTTTTCACCCTCGCGGAATCCCTCGGCGGCGTCGAGTCCCTGATCGAGCTGCCGGCCGAGATGACCCACGCCTCCGTGGCGGGCTCGCCGCTCGAGGTCCCCGAGGCCCTCATTCGCCTCTCCGTCGGCATCGAGGGGGTCGACGACCTGATCGCCGACCTCGCCCAGGCGCTCGATCGGGCCTGACCGGGCTTTTGATCATGGTGAGCCGCACCGAGACAGCTGTTCACTTCATCTGAACAGTTCTCGCGCCTTTCCCATCAGCGGCCAGCGCACGCGTCTCGGCGGCCAGCGCGCGCGTCTTGAGCGATCCATCTCGCTGCACGAATCCCGGGGCCTGGAGGTCCGTCTGATCCCTGGGCGCCGGCGCGTCGATGGTCTCTCGGTTCAATCGCTTCGACGGCCTCGTTTCGGCTCGATTCGGCCACGGGGTGTTCAGGTCAACTGAACAGCCGCGCGAATCTCTCGGGGACTCGGTGCCGTGGGGCCCAGCGGCAAACAGTCCAGGAGCGCGCGACCATCAAGGTCCTGCAACACATGGCCCGATCCGATCGGCCCAAGCCGGGATCTTGCGGGTGGTAGGATGCCGTGAACCACGACTGCGGAAGCCGACTCCGCCGGGCCTCGCCCGGTGTCACGCGCGGCCGGTCGGAAACGAAGCCAAGACGCCCTGCCCACGGGTGGGTGCGCCCGAGCAGGAGACCGACCCGCGATGTCCGCCGTGAGCTCCGCCTCAACTCTCGCGACCGCGGACGCGAACGCGCCCGTCCGGGCCCGCCTCATCCGCACGAACCTGGCTACTGCCGAGCTGTATGAAGACGCGATTCGCGACGGCGAGGGAGTCATCGCGGCCGACGGCCCCATGGTCGTCCGAACGGGCACCCACACCGGTCGCTCGCCCCTCGACAAGTTCATCGTCCGCGAGCCGTCGACCGAGAAGAACGTCTGGTGGGGCGATGTCAACCACCCGATCACGGAGGCGAACTACGATCGCCTTCGGACGCGACTCATGGCCTACGTCGCGGATCGCCGGCTGTACAGCCAGGACCTGTTCATCGGCGCGCACCCGGCCCATCGGCGCTCGCTGCGGGTCTACACGGAGACCGCGTGGGCGAGCATCTTCGCCCGCAACCTCTTCCGCCGTCCGAGCCAGGAAGAGCTGACGGCGTTCGCCCCGAACTTCACGATCATCGACGTCCCATCGTTCCAGGCCGACCCCAAGACCGAGGGCGTTCGGAGCGGTACGGCGATCCTCGTCCACCTCAAGCGGATGGAGATCATCATCGTCGGGACGATGTACGCCGGCGAGATCAAGAAGTCGGCGTTCACGGTGATGAACTACCTGATGCCCGACGAGGGCGTCCTGCCGATGCACTCCTCGATCAACGTCGGCAAGCGCGGTGATTCCGTCGTGTTCTTCGGGCTGTCGGGGACCGGCAAGACCACCCTCTCGGCCGATCCACTGCGCAGCCTCATCGGCGACGACGAGCACGGCTGGGGCAGCGATTACGTCTTCAACTTCGAGGGCGGCTGCTACGCCAAGACGATCCGCCTCTCGCCAATGTACGAGCCCGACATCTTCGCGACCACGAAGCGGTTCGGGACGATCCTCGAGAACGTCGACATCGACCCCGTCACCCGTGAGCTCGATCTCGACAGCGAGAAGATCACCGAGAACACGCGGGCGGCGTACCCGCTCCACTACATCGGCAACGCCGACCCGACCGGGATCGCCGGGATGCCGAAGACCGTGGTCTTTCTGACCGCCGACGCGTTCGGCGTCCTGCCGCCGATCTCGCGGCTCACCCGCGAGCAGGCCGCCTACCATTTCATCAGCGGCTACACGGCCAAGCTCGCGGGGACCGAGATCGGCGTCAAGGAGCCGACCGCGACCTTCTCGGCTGGCTTCGGCGCGCCGTTCCTGCCGCGTCACCCGGGCGTCTACGCCCACATGCTCGTCGACCGGCTCGAGGCTCATGACGTTCCGGTCTGGCTCGTGAACACCGGCTGGACCGGCGGGCCCTACGGCGTCGGCGAGCGGATGAACATCGAGCACACGCGGAACATGGTTCGAGCCGCGATCAACGGCGACCTCGACGACGCACCGACGGCCGTCGACCCGATCTTCGGCTTCGCCGTCCCGACCGAGGTCCCCGGCGTTCCCGCCGAGGTCCTGATCCCGCGGGGCACCTGGACCGATCCGGCCGAATATGACCAGATGGCGCGCCGCCTGGCCCACATGTTCCACGAGAACTTCCGGGCCTACGCCGATGGCGTCAGCGAGGCCGTTCGGTCCGCCGGGCCCGCGGACCTCGAACCCGGAGCCGCCGTGCCACTGTCGGCGCCCGGCGAAGGCTGATCCGGGGCTGATTCGAACCAAGCCCCCACGGGAGGAGTAACCATGGCGCGCAACAAGGTCACCGTCGTCGGGGCCGGCAACGTCGGAGCGACGACCGCGCAACGCATCCTCGAAGCCGGCATCGCCGACGTGGTGCTGGTCGACATCGTGGAGGGCCTGCCGCAGGGCAAGGGCCTCGATCTTGCCGAGGCCGCGCCCGTCGTTGGCCACGACGCCCACATCGTTGGGACCAACGACTACGCCGACACGGCCGGTTCGGACATCGTCGTGGTCACCTCGGGGCTCGCCCGCCAGCCCGGCATGAGCCGGGACGACCTGCTCGCGAAGAACGCCGGGATCGTCCGGTCCGTCGTCGAGCAGGCGGTGAAGCATTCTCCCGACTGCATCCTGATCATCGTCACGAACCCCCTCGACGCGATGTGCCACGTTGCGCTGGCGGCGTCAGGCTTCCCTCGCGAGCGTGTGATCGGCATGGCCGGCGTGCTCGATTCGGCCCGGTTCCGGACGTTCATCGCGATGGAGCTCGGGGTGTCGGTCGAGGACACCCACGCTTTCGTGCTCGGCGGCCACGGCGACACGATGGTGCCGTTGCCTCGCTACTCGACGGTCGCCGGGATCCCGATCACCGAGCTGCTCTCGGCCGAACGCGTCCAGGCCCTCGTCGATCGAACGGCGAACGGCGGTGCCGAGGTGGTCGCGCTGCTGAAGACCGGCTCGGCGTACTACGCCCCGGCCGCGTCGACCTACGAGATGGTCGAGTCGATCCTCCACGATCGGAAGCGAGTGCTGCCGTGCGCGGCGTATCTCCAGGGTGAGTACGGGGTCGACGGCCTGTTCGTCGGCGTGCCGGTCGTCCTCGGCGCGGGCGGGCTCGAGCGGGTCATCGAGATCAAGCTGTCTGCGGAAGAGCAGGCCGCGTTCGATCGGTCCGCAGCGTCGGTTCGCGAGCTGACGACCAAGCTCTAGCGGGCTGTTGGCCTCGGCCAACGTTCGTCGTCGATGTCCCGACCCGTACACTCGGACCCGTGAATCCCGCCGTCATCACCCTCGGGTTCGACCCTGTCCTGAAGCTCACGGACACGTCGTCCGTGCGGTACGAGACGCTCGCCCTGGCCGGTGTCCTCTTGGTCGGACTGGTCCTGGCGGCCTGGATCGGCCGGCTCACGCCCGCGGTCGGTCCGTACGTGCCGGCGCCCGGCCTCCGTGCCGACGACCTCATCTTCATCGTCGTTGGCGCCGTGCCGGGAGCGATCATCGGCGGCCGGCTCGGGTACGTGCTCGTACATTTCGACTACTACCTCGGCCACACGGCGGCGATCGTCGACCCGACCCAGGGCGGCCTCGAGCTGACCGTCGCCGTGCCGCTCGGGATACTGACCGGAGGCTTGATCGCCCGCCTCGTTGGCGCGCCGGTCTCGCGATGGATGCACGCGATCGCGCTGCCACTCCTGTTCGTCCTCGCCGCCGGCAAGCTCGCCGGCGTGCTCGGGGCGAACGGGCAGGGGAGTCCGACGGACCTTCCGTGGGCAACCGCATATATCGGTCCTGGGCCGTGGGATTCGCTCGCCGCCGAGATCCCGTCGCACCCGGCCCAGGTCTACGAAGCGGTGCTGGGGTTCATCACGGTCGTCGGGTTGGCCGCCGCCTCTCGCCTGGAGTTCGTGGCCCGCCGCGATGGCGCGGCGCTGTATGCCGCCCTCGGGCTCTGGGCGATCGGGAGATTCGTGATCGCGTTCACATGGCGGGATCCGCTGACCGCGGGACCGCTCCGCGCCGAGCAGGTTCTGCTCCTTGTCGTCGTGGCGATCGCCGCAGCCGGACTGTTCGAACGACGGCGGGCGCCGCTGCAGGCGCTGATCAGGCCCGAGCGAGAGATCGCCCCGGATCTCGACGAGTGACGCTGGGCTGGCCGAGCTCACCGAGCTCGACCCTCGGCTGACGGCGCTCCCGGGTGGCGGTATCGTTGGGGCCTTCCTCAAGCCCTGCCCGATGCCAGCGAGGTCCCCGCGATGACCCAGGTCGCCGAACCCACCCAGGCGCCCGGTGCGCCATCGACCGGCGAGACGGTCAGCCACTGGATCAACGGCCGACGCGTCGCGGGCACGTCGGGTCGCCGCGGGCCGATCTACGACCCGGCGCGCGGGAGCCTCGCCCGCGAAGTCGACTTCGCGTCGGCCGAGGAGGTCGATGCCGCCGTCGCAGCGGCTCGGGCGGCATTCCCAGGCTGGCGCGCGACGTCGCTTTCGAAGCGGACGGAGATCCTCTTCCGGATCCGGAACCTCGTGGAGGCCCACCGAGCCGACATCGCCGGGTTCCTGACCTCGGAGCACGGCAAGGTGCCGTCGGATGCGCTGGGCGAGGTCGCCCGCGGCCTCGAGAACCTCGAGTTCGCGTGCGGGATTCCGCATCTGTTGAAGGGCGGCTTCTCCGAGCAGGTCTCGTCCGGCGTCGACGTCTACCAGATCCGCCAGCCGCTCGGCGTGGCCGCCGGGATCACCCCGTTCAACTTCCCGGCGATGGTGCCGATGTGGATGTTCGGCAACGCGATTGCCTGCGGCAACACGTTCATCCTGAAGCCGTCGGAGAAGGATCCCTCGGCGTCGCTCTTCCTGGCCGAGCTCCTCAAGGAGGCCGGCGTACCCGACGGTGTCTTCAACGTGGTCAATGGCGACAAGGTCGCCGTCGACCGGATCCTCGAACACCCAGACATCGCGGCGGTCTCGTTTGTCGGCTCGACCCCGATCGCGCGGTACATCTACGAGGCCGGGACTCGGCACGGCAAGCGTGTTCAGGCCCTGGGTGGCGCGAAGAACCACATGCTCGTCCTACCCGATGCCGACATCGACATGGCCGCCGACGCGGCCGTTTCGGCGGCCTACGGCTCGTCCGGCGAGCGCTGCATGGCCGTGGCGACCGTCGTCGCAGTGGGCGCCGTCGCCGATCCGCTCGTCAAGGCAATCGCTGCCCGCCTGCCGAAGATCAAGGTGGGACCCGGCAGCGACCCCGGCGCCGAGATGGGCCCCCTCGTCACGAAGCAGCATCGGGACAAGGTCGCGTCGTACCTCGACAGCGCGGCCGAGCAGGGGGCGACGATCGTCGCCGACGGCCGCCAGCACCCGCTGTACCGCGAGTCCGACGGGTTCTTCCTCGGCACCTCGCTCATCGACGACGTCACGCCCGCGATGGACTGCTACCGCGAGGAGATCTTCGGGCCGGTCCTGACGGTCACCCGCGTAGCGACCTACGACGAGGGCCTGCGCCTCGTGAACGAGAACCCGTACGGCAACGGCACGGCGATCTTCACCCGCGACGGCGGAGCAGCCCGGCAGTACCAGTTCGACGTGAACGTCGGCATGGTGGGAATCAATGTCCCGATCCCGGTTCCGGTCGCGTACTACAGCTTCGGCGGCTGGAAGGCGTCGCTCTTCGGCGACCTCCACATGTATGGGCCTGAAGGGATCCAGTTCTACACGCGAGCCAAGGTCGTGACTGCTCGCTGGCCGGACCCGGGAACGTCCAAGGTGGACCTCGGCTTCCCGCGAACCCGGTAGGCGCAAACGTGGATCGGCCCCCGCATTCGCGGGGGCCGATCGAGTCGCGAGTTGCGGGCGGCGCGCGGTGCGCCGAGGGGTCGGGGTCTTCGGGTCTCAGCAGGTGGGCGCGGGCGCGCTCGGGTCGCTCAATGGCGAACCCTTCGGGACCGCGTACATCACGTAGAGCGTCACCTCGACGGAGCCGGTGTTGGCGATCTTGCCGGCCGGCTGCTCGCCGTCCTCGATGAACGTCTGACCGATGTGATGCACGGTCGATGAGCAACCGACCGAGCGCGTGTGACCCACAGCCTCACCGTCTCCTATGCGAGCCGGGCGAAGCCCGCCGTCCCGCGCTTGATGAACCGGCCCGCGCCCTTGCGGCCGGTGAACTCGCCGTCCCGAACGATCACCGTTCCGCGGCTCAGGACCACATCGGCCGCGCCCTGGACGGTCCGGCCCTCGTAGCACGAGTAATCCACGGCCATGTGGTGGGTCTTTGCCGAGATCGTCCGCTTGCGGTTCGGGTCGTAGATGACGAGGTCCGCGTCCGAGCCGACGGCGATGGCGCCCTTCTGGGGATACATCCCGAAGAGCTTGGCGGGCGCCGTGGAGATGACCTCGACCCAGCGCTCCTTCGTGATCCGGCCGCCCACGACGCCGCCATCGTGGAGCAGGTCGACCCGGTCCTCGACGCCCGGCAGGCCGTTCGGGATCTTCCGGAAGTCGTCCTTGCCGAGGTCCTTCTGGCCGTGGAAGTCGAACGGGCAATGGTCCGTCGACACGACCTGCAGGTCATCCTTGACGAGGCCGCTCCAGAGCTCCGCCTGGTGGTCCGCAGGTCGGAGTGGGGGAGAGCAGACGAACTTCGCGCCTTCGAAACCGTTGCCCATGTCCTCGAGCGACAGGAAGAGGTACTGGGGACAGGTCTCGGCGAACGCCATCGCGCCCCGATCGCGCGCCGCCCGCACCTCGTTGAGCGCGTCCCGAGCCGACAGATGGACGATATAGATCGGCACGCCGGCGGCCTCGGCCAGGCGGATGACCCGGTTCGTCGCCTCGCCCTCGAAGATCGGATAGCGCGCGACGCCGTGGTAGTAGGGGTCGGTGTGCCCGGCCGCGACCTCGTCGGCGGCGACGACGTCGATCGCCATTCCGTTCTCGGCATGCATCATGATCAGCCCGCCGTTCCTTGCGGTCTGTTGAAGCGCCCGAAAGATCGCGCCGTCGTCGCTGTAGAAGACGCCCGGATACGCGGTGAAGAGCTTGAAATCCGGCACGCCTTCGGCGACGAGCTGGTCCATCTCGGCCAGGGTCGCGTCGTTGACGTCGCTGATGATCATGTGGAAGCCGTAGTCGGCCACGGCGTTGCCCTCGGCTTTCGCGTGCCAGGCATCGAGACCCTCGCGCAGGGACTTGCCGCGCGATTGCACGGCGAAGTCGACGACGGTCGTCGTGCCCCCGAACGCGGCCGCCCGCGTGCCGGTCTCGAATGTGTCCTTGGCGAACGTGCCGCCGAACGGCAGCTCCATGTGGGTGTGGACGTCGATCCCGCCGGGGATCACGTACCGGTCGGTCGCGTCGAGCGTCTCGTCGGCCTGGATCGAATCCGCCAGGGATGCTCCGATCTGGACGATCCGCTCGCCGTCGATCAGGACGTCGGCGGTGTGGGAACCGTCGGCGGTCACGATCGTGCCGTTCGCGATCAGGGTTCGCATCCGTCCTCCTTCGATCAGGAGGACATCCTACCGATGCACGGGACTCGAGGGGTGGTTCGCGGGCGGTCAGCCCACCGGCAGGTGGAGCGCGAACGACGTGAAGCCGAGCTGGATGGCCCAGGCGTAGGTGGCACCCGTCACGGCGGCGAGCGACGCGACGAACGCGGTCATCGTGATCAGGCGTCGGCGGCGGCGGTGGCGCCTGGCGGCGCTTCCCTCGACATCCCACCAGGAGTCGCGTCGATGGAGAAGGGCAAGGGGCATCGGAGACCTCCAGGGCAGGTGCCCGGAGTCTGAGGATCCGACGGCCCCACGTCAGTAGGACGCTTGGGCCATGACCCGGCCGCGGTCAGACGGGTGCGACGCGGCCGGTCCGCGAGAGCCGGTCCGCGCGGCGAATGTCCGGGCGGAGCTACTTGGCGGCGGGCTTCGGCTTGTTCTGCTTCGGCTTCTTTGGCGTCTTGGCCTTCTTGTCCACGGCGGTCACCTCTCAAAGCGTGGCTTCAGCCCCAAGATCGTAGCCGGATCAGGCGCGCTTCGAAACCCCCGCCGCGGAACGAACCCGGGGGATGATCTCGCGCCCGATCAGCTCGACCTGGTCCTGCTCGTCGCCGTTCATCAGGTAGACGTTGAACTGGTCGACGCCCGCATCCGCCAGGATCTCGAGCTTCTCGACGACCTCCTCGACCTCGCCGATCACGCAGAACCGATCGGTGACCTCGTCGCCGACGAATCCGGCGTTCGTGGAGCCGACCTCGGCGTGATGGTGATAGTCGTAGCCGGTCCGGTCGTGGACGTAGCCCGTCAGCGACTCCGGCAGCTGGTCGCGGGGATAGCGGTTCACGAGATCCACGACGTGGTTCGACACGAGGGCCGGGAACCAGCGCGTCCGCTCGCGACCCTGCTCGCGGGGAGCGACGTGCAACGGTGCTGCCGACTGGACGCGAACAGCATCCGCCGGCCGGCCCGCCGCGATCGTTGCCTCGCGAACCTGGGCGACGAACCACCGGATGAGGTCCGGATCGGCGAGCTGGAGGATGACGCCGTCGGCGACGCGGCCGGTCATCGCGAGGGCCATGGGGCCATAGCCTGCGACCCAGACCGGCAGCTTCCAGCTGCCTGTCCACGGGAACTGCAGCTCGGTCCCTTCGTAGGTGACCGAGCGCCCCTCGACGAGGTCCCGAATGACGTTGATCGCCTCTTCCGTGTTTGCCAGGGTGATCGGGGGCTTGCCCAGGACACGCCGGGCCGAGTCGCCGCGGCCGATGCCGAGATCCATCCGCCCGCCGCTGACCTCGTTGAGCGTGGCGAGGGCCGATGCGGTCACGCTCGGCTCGCGAGTTCCGGGATTCGTCACGCAGGTGCCAAGGCGGATCCGCTCGGTGTGCTCCGCGATCAGGGTCAACAGCGGGTACGGGTCGCGCCACAGGACGTGCGAGTCGAAGAGCCAGCCGTAGTCGAAGCCGGCCGCCTCCGCGCGACGCGCGAGCTCGACCGTCGCGGTCGCAGAGTGCTCCGGCTTGAGCGTGAACCCGAAGTCCATCAGGAGAGAACTAGGGCCGGACCAGATCGTCGTACGCGTCGGGCCGGCGATCCCGGTAGAACTGCCAGGTCTGGCGGACCTGCTGGATCAGGTCGAGATCCATGTCCCGGATCAGCAGCTCCTCGTCGTACGGGTCGCCGACGGCGCCGATGAACTGGCCACGAGGGTCGCAGAAGTAGCTCTGACCGTAGAAGTCGTCGTCGCCGATCTCCTTCTCGATCCCGACCCGGTTGATCGTCCCGACGAAGTAGCCGTTCGCCACCGCGTGGCTGACCTGCTCGATGCGCCACAGGTACTCCGACAGCCCCCGCGACGTCGCGGATGGGATGAAGACCATCTCGGCGCCGTTCAGCCCCAGCGCCCGAGCACCCTCCGGAAAGTGGCGGTCGTAGCAGATGTAGACACCGACCTTGCCGACCGCGGTCTCGAAGACCGGGTACCCGAGGTTGCCCGGCCGGAAGTAGAACTTCTCCCAGAAGCCCTTCACGTGGGGGATGTGGGTCTTGCGGTACTTCCCCAGGTACTTGCCGTCGGCGTCGATGACCGCGGCGGTGTTGTAGTAGATGCCGGACGCGGTCTCGTCCTCCTCGTACATCGGGACGACGAGGACCATACCGGTCTGCTTCGCCAGGTCCTGCATCCGCTTCGTCGTCGGGCCGTCCGGAATCAGCTCCGTGTAGCTGTAGTACTGGGCGTCCTGGACCTGGCAGAAGTAGGGCCCGTAGAACAGCTCCTGGAAAAGCATCACCTGGGCGCCCTGCTTCGCGGCGTCGTGGGCCGCGGCCTCGTGCTTCTGGATCATCGACTCCTTGTCGCCGGTCCAGGTCGCCTGCAGGAGTGCCCCTCGAACGATCCTCGGCATCTCGAAACCTCGCCTGGGTGGACGCGGATGGTCGGAAGAAGGGCGAGGGTACACCGCCGAGCGGCGCGCGGATCCCATCGCCGAGCCTCTCGCGCTTGCCATCATGGGCGCTCGGCCATCGAGAGCCCGGCAGGAATGCCTTACCCGCGGCTTACACCGGCCGGGAGGACGATGGCGGAACCGCGGCGGCCGAGTGACTATGTCCACTGCGGCCCAGGCTGGGACGTCGCCTACCTCGGCCGGTATGACATCGCCGACAGCTCCTGCGAACGCATCGTTCGCACCCTCGAGCCGTAACTTGACCCGGCCTGACCGGACTCTCGAGCGGTGCCGGCACGATGGCGTGACCGGCACCGTTCCGCACCTTCGCCGCGTGGTCTAATGGAGCCTCGATCCACGGACCTGCGAGGCTGAAGATGAGCGTCGAGACCACCACGCCCGGGCTGACGAGCGAAGAGATCGTCGCCCTGAGCCGCAAGCACACGATCTTCTCGTGGTCCATTCAGGGTGCCCTTGATCCGATCGCGATCGACCATGCCGAGGGCGTGTACCTCTACACCCCGGAAGGTCGTCGGATCCTCGACTTCAACAGCCAGCTCATGTCCGTGAACATCGGCCACGGCGACCGACGGGTCATCGATGCCATCAGCGCCCAGGCCACGAAGCTGCAGTACGTCCAGCCGGCCTTCGCCACCGAGATCCGGGCCCGGCTCGGCGCGAAGCTTGCCGAGATCCTGCCCGGCGATATGGACAAGGTCTTCTTCACCCTCGGCGGCGCCGAGGCGATCGAGAACGCGATCAAGTTCGCCCGGCATTACACCGGCCGCTACAAGGTGCTCGCCCGCTACCGCGCCTACCACGGCGCGACGATGGGGGCGATGACGCTCACCGGCGATCCTCGCCGCTGGGCGAACGAGCCGGGCCTCGTCGGCGTCGTCCGCTACGCCGACACACACCGCTGGGGCGAGAAGGAGCCGCGGCCGGTCGCGGAAGCCCTCCAGGGCCTCGAGGACGTCATCCGCTACGAAGGTGCCCACACGATCGCGGCCGTGTTCCTCGAGACGATCGTCGGGACCAATGGAATCCTGATCCCACCGGATGGCTACATCCAGGGCGTCCGGGAGATCTGCGACCGGAACAACATCCTGATGGTCTGCGACGAGGTCATGGCGGGCTTCGGCCGCACGGGCCGCTGGTTCGCCGTCGACCACTGGGACACGGTCCCCGATCTGATGACGGTCGCCAAGGGCCTGACAAGCTCCTACCTGCCGCTCGGTGCCGTCGCGATGCGGCCGCACATCGCGGAAGCCTTCGAGACGAAGATGTTCTACGGCGGCCTGACGTACAGCAGCCACCCCGTCAGCCTCGCCGCTTCGCTGGCCACGATCGGCGTGTACGAGGAGGACGGCCTCATCGGCCACGCGGCGCGCCTCGGGCCCGTGATGCAGGCGCATCACGAGCGGCTGGCCGCGAAGCACCCGTCGGTCGGGACCCATCGCAACCTCGGCCTGTTCGGGGTCATCGACCTCGTCCGGAGCCACGACCCCTGGACGCCCATGACCCCCTACAACGGGACCTCCGACGAGATGAAGGCCATCGGCAAGTACTTCCGCGAGCACGGCCTGTACACGATGGTCTCCAATAACTCGATCCACACGAACCCGCCGCTGTGCATCACGGAGGAGCAGCTCGCCGAGGGCTTCGCGGTCATCGACGAGGCCCTCGAGATCTCCGACCGAGCCCTCGGCTAGCCGCCCCGATCGCCACATGAGGGAGGGGCCGGTAACGGGGGCACGGCAGGTATCCCCGCAATCGAGAGGTCGGGCGGTTCGGGGCGTGATCCTGGCCCTGGCCTTCTTTATCGCCCTCCTCGTGCTGTGGGAAGGGGCCAAGGCGCTCGGTGGCGATCCCTGGCGGTTCGGTGACCCGGCAGTCGGCAACGAGATCGTCTACACGCCCCCGTTCCAGTGGCAGATCGCGAGCGATCTCTCCCTGCCGCACGTCTGGCGGATCTGGGAGGCCCTCGCGGCCCCCGTGCAGCGCCAGCAGGAGCAATCCCTCGCGGCGTTCCTCGTCGGAGCGGCCCTGTACACGGGACGCGAGGCCGCGCTCGGGTTCTTCGTCGGGGGATTCGTCGGACTCGGGCTCGCCGCGGTGTTCGTCCACTCGAGGCTGGCCGAGCGGGCATTCATGCCGTACGTGGTGGCGAGCCAGACGATCCCGATCCTCGCCCTCGCGCCACTCATCGCGTTTGCCTTCGGCAACGGCGTAGTCGGGATCGTGATCGTGGCCTCCTATCTGACGTTCTTTCCGGTCACGATCGCCCAGCTCCGGGGCCTGACCTCGCCCGATCCACGGGCGCTCGAGCTCATGCGGAGCTGTGCCGCCTCGCGCTGGACGATCTTCTGGAAGCTGCGGATGCCGGCATCGCTGCCATATCTCTTCGCCGCCCTCAAGATTGCCGCCACCGCGAGCATCGTGGGAGCGATCGTCGGGGAAGGTAATCCGGGCGGTAGCCAGTTCGGGCTCGGGCGCTCCATCCTCAACTTCAACGAGCAGTATGGGAGCGCACCCGAGAAGCTCTGGGCCGCGGTCCTGGCCTCGAGCCTGCTGGGGATCGCCTTCTTCCTCATCGTCCGGACGGCCGAGGTCTTCGCGTTGCGGAACCGACCCGGCAGCGTCGCGGCGTGAACCGATGACCAACCCTTCCGACGCGCCCATCGGGCCGCGAACCGATGTCGTCACGATCGCGGGCGTCAGCAAGGTCTTCGACGCCGGGGCTGGACAGACGCGAGCCCTGGAGACCATCGATCTCGCGATCGCGCCGGGCGAGTTCGTCTCGTTGATCGGCCCGTCGGGCTGTGGCAAGTCGACGCTCCTGCGCCTCATCGGCGACCTCACTGAGCCGAGCGCCGGCTCGGTCACCGTCAACGGCAAGCCAGCCCGCCAGGCGCGCCTCGACCGGGATTACGGGATCGTCTTCCAGGCGCCGGTCCTCTTCGATTGGCGATCCGTCGAGGCCAACGTCGCGTTGCCGCTCGAGATCAAGGGCGTCTCGGGCACGGAACGCGACCGGCGCGTCCAGGAGATGCTCGGCCTGGTCGAGCTGCGCGACTTCGCCGGCCACTACCCGTATCAGCTTTCAGGCGGCATGCAGCAACGCGTCTCGATCGCGAGGGCGCTCGCCCTGCAGCCGTCGATCCTGCTGATGGACGAGCCCTTCGGAGCCCTCGACGAGATGACCCGCGAGCGGATGAATGCCGAGGTCCAGCGGATCTGGCAGCAGACTGGCACGACGGTCGTATTCGTCACCCACTCGATCCCCGAGGCCGTGTTCCTGTCGTCGCGGGTCGTCGTCATGTCGCCTCGGCCGGGCCGGATCGTTCGCGTGATCGACGTCGATCTGCCACGGCCGAGAACCGACGACACCCGGGAGACCGAGCGCTACTTCGCCCTGATCACGGAGGTCCGCGAGACCCTGCGCGGTCGGCGCGACGACGACCCCTTGTCAAAGGGACGGGTTGCGTCCATGCCGCGAACCCTCGCCGAGGGCTCCGTCGGGTGACGGCCGCGGCGATCCAGCCCAGTCCGGCGAATCCACAGCGACTGCCGCGAAGCTCGCAGCTCGCTCGTCAGCTCCGCGGGCAGGCGCCCGCGATGGTCGTCTTCGTCGCGGTGCTCGGCATCTGGGAGGGCGTCGTCGCGGCGCTTCATCTCCAGCAGTTCATCCTGCCTCGACCTTCTGCGATCGCCGCGGCGCTGGTGAGCGAGTGGCCTGCGCTGCAGCGAGCCGCCGCGAACACCCTGTACGAGGCCATCGGCGGGCTGCTCATCGGCGTGACAGCCGGGGTGCTCACGGCGTTCGCGGTTGCGCGCTGGCGGCGTGTCCGGGAGGCGATCCTGCCGATCGCGATCGGGGCGAGCGCCGTCCCGATCATCGCGGCGGCGCCGATCATGTCGAACTGGTTCGGGATCCTGAACCCGTTCGCGAAGATGGCGATCGTGATCCTGCTCGTGTTCTTTCCGATGCTCGTCAACGTGGTCCGCGGCCTCAGCGAGGTCGACGAGTCCGCGGTCGAGCTGATGCGAGCGTCGGCTGCGTCCGAAGGCCAGATCCTCCGAAAGCTCCGACTGCCGAACGCGCTGCCCTATTTCTTCACCGGCCTGAAGATCTGCACAACGCTGTCGCTCATCGGGGCGGTGGTCGCCGAGTATTTCGGCGGCTCCGACGAGGTGCTCGGCCGGGTCATCGTCCAGAGCTCGAGTCGGCTGCGCTTCGACATCACCTGGGCGGCGATCACCGTTGTGGCCCTATCGGGCATCACGATGTACATCCTGGCCGTGGCCATCGAGCGAATCGTCATTCCCTGGCACGCTTCCCAGCGTTCCCGCGGGACGTAGACTTGGCGCCGCAGGGGAAACGAGATCGATCGTTCGCAGTTTCGAGGGAGGAGAACGGCCAGATGATCGGTTCGAAGCGATGGCTCGCTGCGGCCGCGGCGATCGTCCTGATCGCCAGCGCATGCAGCAGCGGCAGTCCGGCTGCCAGCGGCGGCACGAAGGTGAAGCTCCAGCTCCAGTGGGTCCCGCAGGCCCAGTTCGCAGGCGAGATCGCGGCGCTCAAGGAGGGCTACTACTCGGCCGAAGGGCTCGACGTGTCCTTCCTCGATGGCGGCCCCAATGTCGCCAACATCACCGTCGGCTGCGCCACCGATGGCCCGGAATTCACGCTCGGTTGGGTGCCCAAGGCGCTCGTCGCCGTGGAAAGTGGCAACTGCGACCTCGTCAGCATCGCCCAGATCTTCCAGCGCTCCGGAACCCGGTCGGTGTCCTGGAAGACCAGCAACATCACGTCCGTCGACAACTTCAAGGGCAAGAAGATCGGGGTCTGGGACTTCGGCAATGAGTACGAGGTGACGGCGGGCGCCACGAAGCACGGGCTCACCGTCGGCACGGACTACACCCGGGTCATCCAGGACTTCAACATGAACGCGCTGCTCAGCAAGCAGATCGACGTCGCCGAGGCGATGACCTACAACGAGTACGCTCAGGTCCTCGAGGCCAAGAACACCGCAACCGGCCAGCTCAACCAGCCTGCCGACTTCAACCTCATCGACTGGAATGCCGAGGGCACCGCGATGCTTCAGGACGCGGTCTTCGCCCGGAAGGCCTGGCTCGCCAAGGCCGGCAGCGAGGACACCGCCGTCAAGTTCCTTCGGGCGACCTTCAAGGGTTGGATCTTCTGCCGAGACAACGCGTCGAAATGCGTCGACTACGTCCTCGCCGCGGGCACGACCCTCGGCAAGGGCCACCAGGCCTGGCAGATGAACGAGGTCAACCCGCTCATCTGGCCCTCACCCGATGGCATCGGCATCACCAACCAGGCGGCGTGGGATCAGACCATCAAGATCGCCCTGGACTACAAGGTCCTCAAGGCAGCGCCCACAGCGGGCGCCTTCCGCAATGACCTTGCCCAGAAGGCCCTGCAGGGCATCACCACCGACACGAAGGGTGCCGCCTTCGTGAAGGGCACCGTGACCGTCACGCCGGGTGGCAACTAGGCCACCGCCCGCATACCCGTCCCACACCGAGAAGCGGCCCCGCGAGGGGCCGCTTCTTCGATTCCGGGGACGTTTCGGCGCCGTTCGGGCCCCCCCGGACAGGACTGTAAGGCTAGTTACACCCCACCGGGCCAGCCATAGCATCGCGCTCAGGCCGAGTCGAGTCGAGCCCGCCGTCGACGCTCAACGTGCGGCGCCCACGAGGCGCCACGCGCTCGTCGGCGACAACCAGGTCGCCGCCGCCCCTCCACTCGGCCCAACGCAATCAGGGAATCATGGATATGTCCGGCGCCCGACCCACGAGGCTCCTTCGAACGATCGCCCTGCCGCTCGCAGTCGCGCTTGCGATGCTCGCGCCGGCCGCCCAGGCCTCCGCCGCCTCGGCCACCAGCTATGCCGCGAACTGCCCGGTGAACCTGCGCGGCTCCACGTCGACAGGTGCGGCCGTGATCGCCGTGATCTCGACCGACACCGTCGTGACCGCGAGCGGAACGGTGTCCGGCGGGTCATGGTCTGCGACCTGCGTTTCGAACGTCTCGGGCAGCTCCTGGTACGCGATCACCGCCGTCAATGGCAAGAGCGCGTCGTCGCTGTACGGCCGGAGCCCTGTCTACGCCGCAACCGGCCTCTTCCGGGCCGTGACCACGGTGCCGCCGTCGACATACGTCGAGGGCATCGACATCTCCACGTATCAGGGCACGATCGACTACGCGAAGGTCAAGGCCGCCGGCAAGCGGTTCGTGGTCGCCAAGACCTCGGAAGGGATCGGGTTCACCGACCCGAAGTGGCAGCTGAACAAGGCCAACGCAATGGCAGCCGGTCTGGCGGTCACGGGCTATCACTTCGCTCGACCGGACGGCAATCCGACCAAGGCCGTCGCCGAGGCCGACTGGTTCGTCAGCCAGCTGGCGCTCCAGCCCGGGATGCTCGTGCCCGCGCTCGACCTCGAGGTCGCCGGGACACTCAGCGTCGCCGCACTCCAGGCCTGGGTCGGCGCGTGGCTCGGCGAGGTCTACGCGAAGACCGGCGTCCGCCCGATGATCTACACCAGCCCCTCGTTTTGGAGCACCCACCTCGGCAACACCTCGATGTTCGCCGACCAGGGCTACAAGATCCTGTGGGTCGCCCACTGGTTCGTCAGCAGCCCCACGGTCCCGGGCAATAACTGGGGCGGCAAGGGCTGGACGTTCTGGCAGTACGACGATTGCGGCTCCGTCCCGGGGATCACGAGTGGCTGCGTCGACCTCGATCGTTACCACGGCACCGACTTCACGACGATCACGTACGGTGCCGACTTCGGCGTCGCCGCGGGCGCCCAGAGCTCGTCCGTTAAGCAGGGCCACGGCGCGAGCGTCAGCGTCGCCCTCAATCGGACCTGGTTCACCCTGCCGATCGGCATGACCGTGAGCGGCTTGCCGGCAGGCGCGACCGCATCCATCAGCCCGACATCGGCCACCGGCAGCTCGGCGACGTTGACCGTCTCGACCGCCGCGACGACGCCCGTCGGCACCTATCCGCTGACGGTGACAGGCCTCGGCAACGGCCTGACGCGCAGGGACACCTCGACCCTCGTCGTGACCGACGGCACGCCGCCGACGGTCGCGCCGAGCGTCTCGCGGCTCTTCTACCGCGCCACGCTCGGCTCGACGACGACGCCGGTCCGCACGACCTGGTCGGCGACCGACCAGAGCGGCATCGCCTCCTACGTGCTCGAGCAGAGCGCCAACGGCGGGAGCTGGACCGTTCCGAGCCTGGCCACGCCGACCTCGACTTCGCTCGTGCAATCGCTGTCGTTCGGCGCGACGTATCGCTACGTGGTCAAGGCGACCGACGGGGCTGCGAACACCAGCGCGTGGGCCTATGGGCCGCGATTCCAGCCGCTCCTGGCCCAGGAGGTCGCCGCGACCTACAGCGGGCCCTGGGGAACCAGCAACTTTGGCTCAGCCTCGGGCGGCTCGCTCAGGTACGTCGCCACGAAGGGCGCTTGGGCCCAGTACAGGTTCATCGGCAGCAGCGTCAGCTGGGTCGCATACCGCGGCCCGTCGCGCGGCTCCGCGGCGGTGTACGTCGATGGCACGTACCGGGCCACGATCAACCTGAACGCGTCGACGTATGCCGCCAGACAGATCGTGTACGCGGCGAGCTGGGCCACGAACGGCACGCACACGATCAAGATCGTCTGCCTCGGGACGGCCGGCCACCCGCGAATCGACGTCGACGCGTTCGTCCGAATCGTCCAGCTCTAGACCGGACCGATCAGCCGGCGGACGCGCCCGCTGATCGACAGAGGCTCCGTTCTCTGGCGACGTTCGCCGGTAGGCTACGCGCAGGTCACAGCCGTCACGGCGGGATGAGCGACAAGGAGGACGAGATGGATCAGCCCCTGAAGCTTGGCATCCTGCTCTGGAGCCAGGCGACCGACTGGCCGTCGATGCGCGACGCCGCGCGACGCATCGACGAGCTCGGCTACGACTACCTCTGGACCTGGGACCACGTCTACGCGATCTTCGGCGATCCCTATCAGGACATCTACGAGGGCTGGACCGCGCTCGCCGGGCTCGCCGCCAGCACGGAGCGGGTCCAGCTTGGCCTGATGGTCGGCGCGAACACGCTCCGCAATCCGGCCCTCGTCGCGAAGATGGCGACGACGGTCGACCACATCAGCGACGGTCGGGCGATCCTCGGCCTCGGGGCGGCGTGGTTCGACGTCGAGCACGAGCACGACGGCTACGACTTCGGCACGGGCTTCGGCCAGCGCTGCGACTGGCTCGACGAGTCAGTCGGGCTCATCCGTCGGCTGCTGGACGGCGAAACGGTCAGCTACGCGAGCGAGAAATACCACCTCAACGAGGCCCGCCATCACCCGAGGCCGATCCAGCCCCACCTCCCAATCGTGATCGGTGGTTCGGGCGAGAAGAAGACCCTCCGGACCGTCGCCAAGTACGCGGACATCTGGAACGGCATCGGCTCGGTGGCGCAGCTGGCCGCGAAGGCCGCGATCCTCGATGCGCATTGCGCGGACGTCGGCCGAAACCCCGCGAAGATCGAGCGAACCCAGAATTGCCAGATGGTCATTCGCGATGACGTCGAGCAGGCCCGTCGCGTCTGGCTCGAGGCCCTCGATCACAACCGGACCGATCCGTCGCGCGCGGAGCCCTGGCTGGGCTCGCCCGCGACGATCGCGGCCCGCGTGCTCGAGTACCGCGCGATCGGATTCACGGGCCTCAACGTCGAGGTCCCGACCCCATACGACATGGAGACGATCGAGCGGCTCATCGGCGAGGTCAAGCCGCTGGTCGACGCCGGGTAGGCTCCTAATGGGCAACGTCCTGAAAACGCCCTTGATCGGGGATCCTTCAGGTCAGTGGCCGTGCGCGGCGGGAGTCGGCGAGACGTTCGGGCGCGGACGCGGCGTGCGCGGCAGGTGCTCGATTGTCGCCTGGTGCGGGTCCGGTTCGGCGTGGTCGCAGGGATCTACGTGGACGGTCACGTCGGAGATCTTGGGCACGTTGTGGAAGATCGCGTGCCGGACCAACTCCGCAATCGAGTGGCTCTCGAGGGTGCTCAGATCGCGATCTACGGTCACATGGGCCTCGGCCTCGATGCGATGGCCGATCCAGCGTAATCGCGCACTGGTGACCTCGACGACGCCGGGCTGGGCCGCCGCCCGCTCGACCGCCTCGGTCAGCGCCGGATCGACAGCGTCCATGAGCCGGGCAAAGACCTGCGAGGCGGCCCCTTTGAGGACCCACAGGATGGCGACCGTGATCAGGAGCCCGATGATCGGGTCAGCCTGGGGGAAGCCGACGAAGATCCCGAGCGCGCCAAGCACGACGGCGAGCGAGGTGAGGCCATCGGTCCGCGCGTGATAGCCGTCCGCTACCAAGGCAGCAGAGCCAATGTCCTTGCCGACTCGGATCCGGTAGAGGGCGACGAGTTCGTTGCCGGCAAATCCAATCACTCCAGCCAATGCGAGGAGGCCGAGGTTGCTCACCGGCTGCGGGTGGACCAGGCGATCGATGGATTGCCAGGCAGCAAGCGCGGACGAACCGGCGATCATGACCAGAATGAACAAGCCGGCGAGGTCCTCCGAGCGGCCGTAGCCGTAGGTGTATCGCTTGTTGGCGATCCGACGACCCAAAACGAACGCGATCCAGAGGGGAACCGCGGTCAGGGCGTCGGCGAAGTTGTGAATGGTGTCGGCCAAGAGCGCGACGGAACCAGTCGCAAAGACCACCATGACCTGGAGCGCGCTTGTGACAAGCAGCCCAACCAGCGAGATCTTGACCGCCCGGACGCCGTTGGCGCTTGACTCGAGCGCCCGGTCGACCGAGTCGGCAGCGTCGTGGCTGTGCGGCGCAATCAGGTTCCGAATGAGGTCGCTCAGGCCGCCCGCATGATCATGGTCGGCATCGTGATCGTCGTGGGTGCGACCCTCGTGAGAATGGTCAGGCGCGGGTTCGTGCTCGTCGTGCTGTCCGATGCTCACGTCGCATAGCTCCGATCGTTGACGCCGATTTTCGAGCCAGCGTACCTGACCGAAAGAATCGGCCAATCAAGGCAGAGCGAACGCGAACCACGCGAGGAGTCACGTCCACGCGATCTGGCTCAGGCGGGTCAGCCCGTCTTGCCCGTCCCGAATTGGCGGTCGCCGGCGTCACCGAGGCCGGGCAGGATGTAGCCCTTCTCGTTGAGCTGGCGATCGAGCGCGGCCGCGTAGATTTCGACGTCCGGGTGGGCCTCCGAGACCGCCTGCACCCCCTCGGGCGAGGCGATGAGGTTCACGAGCTTGATCCTTACCGGCGTTACGGCGCCCCAGCGCTTCAGGACCTCAATGGCAGCCGTCGCCGAGCCGCCCGTCGCGAGCATCGGGTCGAGGATCAGGCACAGGTCGACGGTCGCCGAGTCGGGCAGCTTGTTGTAGTACTCGACCGGGCGCAGCGTCCGCTCGTCGCGGAAGAGGCCGAGATGCCAGACCTCGGCGGTCGGCATGAGCTCCAGCATCGCGTCGACCATCCCGAGCCCCGCCCGAAGGATCGGCACGAGGCCGATGCGGTCGTCCAGCTCGCTGGCCGCGGTCGTCTCGAGCGGTGTCCGGACCTCGTGTGGCCGAAGGCGGGCGTCGGCGAGCGCCTCGTAGCCGAGCAGCCACGAGAGCTCGCGGACGATCTCACGGAACTTCTTCGGCTCGGTCGCCTCGTCGCGGAGGATCCGGAGCTTGTGCTGGACCGCGGGATGTTGGGAGACATGGAGGGTCGGCGTCGACATCGTCCTGGAGCCTCCGACGGGGTGTGGCCACCGGCTCCGGCGGCCGCGTCCCAAGCGCGTCGGCCATCGTAGCCCCCGGGGTGCGCCGATGTCTCGCGGGTCGCTCAAGCGGCCTCCGTGCGGCGGTCTGGACCGCTTCGATTGACGCTCCGTTCGGGCGTCACTACCGTTGATCGACGCGCCAGCCCTGGCGCTCCGGATCAGCCTCGGAGGTCGTCTTTTCCGTGCCTGCCGCTCCCGCACCATCCGATCGCCAGCGGGCGCGAGCGAGCCTCGCGAAGGCGAGGCGGACAGCGCCGCCCGTTCTCGTGCGCCAGCTCCGCAACGGAATCGAGGAGAGCGTCCATCGCGGCGACATCGTCGAGGTCGACGCGGCCGGGGCGATGATCCGGGTGCTCGGCGACCCCGAGCACCTCGTGAACCTGCGATCCGCGGTGAAGCCGTTCGGCGTCGCGGCGCTCCTGGACGCCGGTGGCCAGAAAGCCTTCAGCCTCGAGCCGGCGGAGCTGGCGATCATGGCGAGCAGCCACTCCGGCGAGGACCTGCACGTCCGGACCCTGCAGGCGCTCTACCGGCGCACGGGAGTCAGCCAGGCAGCGCTGGCCACGGGGACCGAGGGAATGCCGCTCGACGCCCTGACGGCCGCGCGGCTGGCCCGCGACGGCGAGCGCCCGAGCCCCGTCCGCCACATGTGCTCCGGCCAGCACTCGGTGTTCCTGCTGCTCTGCAAGCTTCGTGGCTGGTCGACCGCCGACTACTGGCTCGAGGAGCATCCGGCCCAGGTCGCCTATCGCGAGGTCGTCGCGCGGGCATTCCGCACAACTCCCGCTCGGCTCGTGATGGGCATCGACGGCTGTGGCATCCCAACCTATGCGTTCCCGCTGCGCGAGATCGCCCAGGCCTACGCATTCCTCGCCGACCCGGCGACGCTCGCCCCTGAGGATTCCCGATCGCCGCTCGTGCCATCGATGGTCCTGATCCGGGACGCGCTCCTCGCCCATCCCGAGATGATCGCCGGGACGCGTGACCGGCTCGACACCTCGGTCATGAAGGCGCTGCCGGGCCGGATCATCTCCAAGGGCGGCATGGAGGCCCTCCGAGGCACGGCCATCCTGCCGGGCCCGCGGGCAAATGGCGTCGCGATTCCCGCGTCGGGCATCGCCCTCAAGATCGAGGACGGCGACGGGCACGAGCGCGGCACGTGGGCGGCATCGATCGAGACGCTTCGCCAGGCCGGCGTCCTCGACGACGCGCAACTACGTGCCCTCGGCCGATACCACCGCCCAGTGATCAATGATCCCCATGGTCGGCCCGCAGCCGAGGCCGTTCCGTCCTTCGAGCTGGCGCCGATCGGCGAGCTCGTCCGCTGAGCGGGATGGCGATCGATCCCTACCGGACCCTCGGGCTCGAGCCCGGCGCCTCTCCGGCCGAGATCAAGCGGGCGTACCGGCGGCTCGCCAAGGCGTTCCACCCGGACTCGGCCGGTGAGGCCGCGCTCCCGCGCTTCCTCGCGATTCACGAAGCCTACGACCGCCTGACGGGCGGCTCCGGAGGCGCGCTCGGCCGCAATGGATCCGCGGCCACCAGCCGGTCCGCACCAACCGCGGAGCCCTGGCGGGCCGACCCGGCTCGTGCTCGCGCTGCGCGAGAGCAGGCCCGGACCAGGCGGGGCCGCCCGGGCGCACCCGCCGATGGGCATCGCTCGGGGCCCGGAGCCGGCCCGGGCGCACGCGGTGCGGGCGCCGGCCCCGAACCCGCGGGACGGCGAGGTGGCGATGCCTCCGGCGCGGGAACGCGCGGCGGCACCGGTAGTACCCGTGGCCCCGCTGGGGCGAGCGGCCAGGCGGGCGCGAGTGGCACGGCAGGCCGCTCGACTGGACCGCAGGCAAAGAGCCGCCGCCGGACCACCCGGAAGGCGACGCTCGGCTCGACGAGCTACGACGAAGCTCGGGATCCGGCCGATCCCACGTGGGGCGGGGCAGCCTGGTACGGCCCGACGAGCGGCGAGTACTGGACCGTCAACCCACGCGAGTACGCGGATCCCCGGAAGCACGGGCCGGAATACCAGTCTCGGGCCCGGCGAGAGTCACCGACGGCGCCTGGTGGCTGGAGCGGAGCGGTTGCCGAGTCGGATGCTGCGCCCGGCGCGGCGGATCTCTCGGGCGGCCCGGCGCCGACAGGGACCGCAGGTGCTGGCCCCACCGCCGGCGCCTGGTCTCGACCCGGGCGTCGCCGGGTGCCACCGGCGTACGAGCAGCCCTTGACCGAACGTCCGATGTCGCCGGTGTCGGGGTCGCCGGGAACGCGGCTTGCCTCGGTTCTCGGCGCCGATCACGGCGACCCGATGCGGCGACTCGGCTTTGTCCTGCTCGCATGGGCGCCACTCGGGATCGCGGCGGCCGCGGTGATCGGCCAGGCCACCGGGTGCACCGCGTACTCCGCGTCCTGCGGCGCGACGGAGCCGCTCCTGCCGTGGCTCGCCCAGGCCGCGATTCTCGGCGTCCTCCTGCTCGTGCCCGCCCTGTCGCGGATCCTTGCCGTCGGGACCCTCGCGCTGCTCCTCGCCCTCCTGCCGATCGCCGGCTTCTTCGTGGCATTCGGCGGAGCCGGACAGTCGGTGGCGGCGATTGCGCTCGTCGTGCTGCTGTCACTCGCGTGGCTCACTGGCGTCGGAGCGGCGGTCATGACGACGTGGCGCGTCCGCGCACCGCGCCCGTCCCGGTGAGCGATCGACCGGTGCGGCGTCGCACCGCGATGGACCTCTCGAGCGCGGCACAGGAGTACCTGCTCGCGCTTCGAATCATGGCCGGCGACGGCAGCCGGGTCACGGCCGCCCAGATTGCACGCCACCTGGGCGTGAGCACGCAGGCGGCGAGCGAGATGTTCCGGCGGCTCGGCAACGACGGTCTCGTGGTGCTTGCGGAGGGTCGGGAGCTCCAGCTCACCACGGCCGGCCGGGCGGCCGCCGACGCGATCTTCCGGCGCCACGCACTGTGCGAGTGGCTGCTGACGGAGATCGTGGGGCTCGGCTGGGCCGAGTCGGATGTGGAGGCGGAGCGGCTCCAGGCGGCGATCTCGCCGCGGGTCGAGGCTCGCCTCGACGAGCTCCTCGGCCACCCGCAGACCTGCCCCCACGGGAACCCGATCGATCTCGAGACGGCTCGCCGCCGTCCGGCCGGCGAGCCCCTCTCGACGATGACCTCTGGGTCGCACGTGACCATCTACCGGATCACCGAGGAGGCCGAGGAGGACGCGGCCCTGCTGTCGTATCTCGAGGCGCGGGGCCTGCGGCCCGGCGCGCAGGTGTCGATCCTGGCTCGCTCCGAATCCCTCGATTCGATGACGCTCGAGGGCCCCCTCGGCCGGGCGACGCTCGGGCTCCGGCCCGCTGCGCTGGTGCGGGTGCTGCAGGGCGACGCCGATCCTGCGCTCTTCCATCGCGTCCCGGGTCCGAAAGGCGCCTGAGGACCGAAGGCGCCCGAGAGCCGGCCCATACAATTCGCAGGTGACCGACATCCGCGTGCGAATCGCGCCGAGCCCCACCGGGCCACTCCATATCGGGACGGCCCGGACCGCGCTCTTCAACTATCTCTATGCGCGCCACACGAGCGGGACGTTCGTGCTCCGGATGGAGGACACCGACGCCGCGCGGAGCACCGAGGCGTATGAGCGCGACATCCTCGAGGGGCTGCACTCGCTCGGCCTCGACTGGGACGAAGGGCCGGATCCCGGCGTTGGCGATGACCGCGGCCCGTATGGGCCGTACCGCCAGATGCAGCGACTGGATCGCTACGCCACTGCCACGGCGGATCTGCTGGCCCGCGATCTCGCCTATCCCTGCTACTGCACCGCGGCCGAGCTCGACGCGGATCGGAAGGCCCACGAGGCCGCCCACGAGCCGCCGCGATACGTCGGTCGCTGCGCGAATCTCACCCCCGAGGAGCGCGCAGCGCGTGTCGCCGAAGGCCGATCGGCCGCGATCCGGTTCCGGGTCACGCCGGGCGTGGTCCGGTTCGAGGACCTCATCCGCGGCGAGGTCGAGATCGACGCGGCGAACCTCGGCGGCGATTTCGT
>JBBRNM010000017.1:0-40732 GCA_038230295.1 Candidatus Limnocylindrales bacterium | reverse complement strand
GGTCGTTCTTCAGGAGCCACGCGTGACCTCCCATGGGCGCACGGCGGCCGGGACGAGGCCCGGCTCCGCGACCCGGACGAGGGTTTCCTTGAGCAAGAGCGTCACCGTCGCGATCTCCGCAAACCCGGCCTCCTCGAGGCGTCGATCGGAGGGCGACTCATAGGTTCGCACGGGAGCGAGGACACCGTGGTCGGGCGACGAGCCGGGCTTCCCGATCCGGGCGCGAATCGTCCCGAGGCCGAAGGCGATCAGGTCGCTGAGGTCGACCTCGGGCCGGCCCAGGACCCGCAGGTAGTGCGGCTGGTCCTCGTGGGCGACACCGATCTGGACGAAGGCGTCGAGCTGTGGTCCGTCTTTCGCGTCCTGGACGAACGCCTCGATGTCCGCGAACCGGAGGATCGGCGCCAGCGAGCTGCGCGGGACCCGCCAGTTCGAGCCCTGCCGCTCCCAGTCCGGGATCCGGAACGCCTCGAGGCGTTGAACGGGCTGGGGTGTGACCGCGCTGTAGAGCTGCATCAGGGCCGCCGCGTCAATGGGCCGGGCGGCGCGGATCCGCGACTGGCCTGCCCGCTCCTCGGTCCAGGGGTCCGGCAGGCCCTGATCTGGGGGCCGATAGAGGATTCGCTCCTCGCCGTAGCGGGCGAAGCCGGCCTGCATGAACAGCTCGACGTTGTCGTCGCCGTCGGCGCAGGCGACGTGGAAGCGCGCGGCGCCGCGCTTCTGGCCCTCCCGGAGGACCTGCTGGACGAGGCGGTACCGGATCTCGCCGGGGTTCGCGCCGATGGCGTCGAGCTCCACGAAGGTCCAGTCGTCGCGCCAGTTCTCGCGCTCGACGCGGGCCAACCCGGCGACTCGGCGATCCAACTCGTAGACGAGGAGGAGATCGTGCGGTCGGAATGCCACGAGCGGCAGCCGGAACAGGCTGAACATCCCGATCGGCGGGCCGTTCACCGGCAGGCCGAGCGATCGGGCCCCGGAGCCCTCCGTCTGGGAGAGGCGCGAGAGCTCGCCCAGCGCCGCGAGGTCCGTCAGCCGAGCGGCCCGGACCTTGCCCCCGGCTCGCGCGACGCGCGCATCGGTCATCGCGACAGGCCGGCTCGGCGCGTCGGGTGGGGTCGGCGGCCGGATCCTTCACCGGGATCGTCGTGCTCGGAAGCGAGTGCGGCCACGAGGCGGTGGAAGCGGGGATCGCCGGCGAGCTCCGGATGGAACGCGGTCGCGACGATGTTGCGCTCGCGGACGGCGACAATCCGGCCGTTGTCGAGCGTGGCGAGGACATCGACGCCCTCCCCGACCCGCTGCACGACCGGAGCCCGGATGAAGACCCCGTGAACGGGCTGGTCGCCCAGGACCGGAACCGAGACGTCGGTCTCGAACGAATCGAGCTGGCGACCAAAGGCGTTGCGCTGGACGGTCACGTCCAGCAGCGGCAGGATCGGATCCTCGCCGCCGGCGATCTCCGTCGCCAGGACGATCATCCCCGCGCACGTCCCGAACAGCGGTGCACCGCTCGCCGCGAGCTCGAGGATCGGCTCGCGCAGGCCCCACCGCGCAATGAGGTGGCGCATCGCGGTTGATTCGCCGCCGGGAAAGATCAGGCCGCTCAGACCGAGGACATGCTGCGGCAGCCGGACCTCGACCGATTCGACGCCGATCGATGCCAGCGCCCTCTCGTGCTCGGCAAAGTCGCCCTGGACCGCCAGGACCCCGATCTTCATGGCCGAATTCCTACCAGCCGCGGACGGCCAGCCGTTCAGCCTCCGGGATCTGGTCGAGGGCGATGCCGCGCATCGGGGATCCGAGGCCCCGGCTCACGTCGGCCAGGATCTTGGCATCGTCGAAGTGGGTCGTCGCCTGGACGATCGCGTTCGCCATCCGCGCCGGATCCTCGCTCTTGAAGATCCCGGAGCCGACGAAGACGCCTTCCGCCCCGAGCTGCATGACGAGCGCCGCGTCCGCGGGGGTCGAGATACCGCCGGCGACGAAGTTCACGACGGGTAGCCTGCCGTCCGCGGCGACGCCCTTGACCAGCTCGTACGGCGCCTGGAGCTCCTTGGCCGCGACGAACAGCTCGTCCTCGCGCATGCCCTGGAGGTGACGGATCGCCGCGAGGACCGCCCGAAGCTGGCGGACGGCCTCCACGATGTTGCCCGTCCCGGCCTCGCCCTTCGTTCGGATCATCGCGGCGCCTTCATTGATGCGACGGAGGGCCTCGCCGAGGTTCCGGCAGCCGCAGACGAACGGCACCTTGAAGGCGTGCTTGTCGATGTGGTTGGTCTCGTCTGCCGGCGTGAGGACCTCGGACTCGTCGATGTAGTCGACGCCGAGCGCCTCGAGGATCTGGGCCTCGACGAAGTGCCCGATCCGGGCCTTGGCCATCACCGGGATCGAGACGGCGTCCATGATCGAGCCGATCATCGCCGGGTCGCTCATGCGAGCCACGCCGCCCGCCGCACGGATGTCCGCGGGGACCCTTTCGAGCGCCATGACGGCGACCGCGCCGGCATCCTCGGCGATCTTGGCGTGGTCGGCCGTGACGACGTCCATGATCACGCCGCCCTTGAGCATCTGGGCAAGACCCTTCTTCGTCGCCCAGGTGGAGGTCTGGAGGGTCATTCGGTGCACGCTTCCTTCGACTTCGCGCGAAACCTGCCGGCCGCCTGCCGCGGGGTCGTCGCCCGTTCGGGAGGCCAGGTGCCACACGCACGGCCGATTATCGCACGCTGTCGTCGGGCTCCCGATTGCAGACCGGGTTCGGCCACGTGGAGTTTGGGTCTCGCCGCGGCGCGCCGTGCCCGCCAGGGACGCCTTGCTCGCGCCCGCTCGTCCCGCCGTCGGGTCAGCGGCCGAGCGTGCGAACGACTCCCGAGATGAGGCCCACGGAGCGGCGGGCAGCGCCATGCGACAGGCGGCTTAGAGAATCGATCAGGGCGAGGACGTCCGCCTCATCGAGCGTGTCGAGGAGGTGGAACAGTCGGAGCACCGCTTCGTCCGGGACGCGGCCGAGCAGGCGCAGCCCTCGCTCGAGCTCCCGCGGCTCGATCTGGGGCACGAGCCCGATCGCCCGATCGAACAGCCGCACGAACACGAGGAACGCCGACAGCCAGTCCAGGAGACCGGCGAGCTCGTCATCATCGGGGTGGGCATCGGCCGCGTCGCGAGCCTCGCTTAGAGTCTTCTCGAGGACGGCCACCACCGGGTCGCCTTCGCGGAGCTTGCGCTCGCTGATCACGCGCCCGAACCACTGCCAGTGATCGCCGATCGCCCGATAGGCCACACCGGCCGGCCCGCGGGCACCGACGCGCCGGGGCTCCGGGAGCCGTTCGACGATGCCCCACGCCTCGGCTTCCGAAAGGGCCAGGCTTGCCGCTCGATGCGAGAGGCCGAGGGCCTCGCGGACCTCGCGCTCTGTCAGCGGCTCCTGGCGCGCCATGAGGTAGGCATGGACCCGCGCGATCGCCGGCGCGACGCCCCACGCGGCGGCCATCTCGCCCCATGCCTCGGCGAGCCGAAGGCGGATCGACTCGGCGACCGGTGACGCGAACTGCGGCTTCGACGGCGCGGTCGTCGTCACGGTCACGGGGTACCTCCACGGAACTTGCGACTCGACGATAGCAGATTTCGGAGCCATAAACGTGCCGTTGGAAGTAGCACATAGGTGATGCGGTGCTGACCATTCACCGCGCGCCTGGTCCTTGTCAGTCGAAGACCTGCGCGCCCCGTAGGCGTTCGAGGTACTCTGCTACAGTCGATGTAGTAAGGCATGCCATCGCCCATGATCGCCTGTTCCGGTCCTGGGCCAGATCGCACCCGCGATGTCAGACACGCACTCACGAGGGGACCCGCGATCCGATGGCACGACGAAGGACAGCCGCGGCGAAGGGCCGTTCTGCCAGGACGAGGGCCGGGTCCGCGACCTTCACCCGGCCGGTCCCGCGAGGGACGGCGGAGCGTAAAACCGGAAGCGAGGGTCGCAGCCAGAACGATGCCCCCGAGCGGGAAGCGCTCGTCGTGACCCACTGGTTCGATTCCGGCGGGGAGGGACTGGCCTCCAGCCCGACGATCAGATTGATCGGGCGGCGGGTGGGTGTCACGGGAAAGCCTGGGCCCGGCGACTCCTTCACGCACGAGGAGGCGGTGGAAGGCATCCTGCCCGGCACGGGACCGGTCTCCGTAACTTCCTGGGTTTATGGGCTCGAACCGGGGGAGTGGAACGTCAGCGGGCAATTGATCCGATCCCCGACGCAGACCGGCTCGCAAAGGACGCTTGACCACCGCACGCGCACGAGCACCGAACCGCTTCGTCGGGCCGCGTGGTCCTGGCGCCGCTGGGCGCTGTCCGCCAGTCCGGAGACGCCGGTCAAGACGCGATGGGCGCTCCTGGCACCGTTGGCCCGGATGCCAGGTGTGCTCCCTGGGAGTTGGACGGCCCTCGCCGCATTGGGCGCGGCTTTGGCGCTGCTCACTCAGGCCTTGATCTTGTCCAATGAGAATCTTTCGGTCACCCGAGGGCTCACGGTCTCGCTGATCGCCATCGTCGTCGGCATGATCGGCGCCAAGCTGTGGTACAGAGTCCTTCATCCGGCGCCGTGGCGCGACTCGCTCCGGCAAGGCTGGACGGTCGACGGATTCCTGGTGCTCGCCCCCCTCACGGCCCTCGTGCTTCTGCCGCTGTTCGGGCTGCCGGTGGGAGCCTTCCTAGACGCGAGTGCGCCCGGCATCTTCTTCGCGGTGGCGATCGGGCGCATCGGGTGCTTCTTCACCGGATGCTGCGCCGGCCGTTGCACACGTTCACGCTGGGGTCTCTGGTCGTCCGATCGCCGGATCGGCGCCAGGCGACTTCCAGCGCAGCTTCTGGAGTCCGCAGCGGGCCTGATCATCGGCGCCGTCGCCCTTACTCTCGTCGTGCTCGGGGTACCTGACCTCGACGGGGTCGTCTTCGGGGCGTCGTTCGCCGTCTACATCGGCATCCGGCAGTTACTGCTTCGCATCCGAGCGGAGTCGCGCCGCTATTCTTGGCAGCGGAACCGCCTCCCGGAGGCCCGGACGATGAGACGCATCGGGCCATGACCGCCGAACGTCTGGCTCCCGTTGCGGGTGACCGCTTATCCTCGGCCGTAGTGACCTCGCGCCAGAGAACGCCGCGGATGCCCGCCGTTGCAGGGTCCTATCATCGATGTAGTAGTTCCCGACCGGGCGCCGAGCTCGGCGCGATGACCCAGGCGACTCGATCAGGAGAGGGCCTTGACCGATCTTCGTGTTGGACCCTGGGGTCCATTCGCCTGGGTTGACCTGATCCTGATCGTCTGGTTCGCACTGGCGCTCGCCTCGGCGGCCTACGTTGCGTGGGACACCTACCGGAACAACCCCGAGATGACGGTCATGAAGTGGGGCTGGGTCCTGGTCACGCTGTACCTGGGACCGTTCGCGCTCGCCCTGTATGTGCTCTCGTGCAAGGAGCCTGCCCCGGGCACCCACCAGGAGTTCGTGACGCCGCTCTGGAAGCAGAGTCTCGGGTCGACGATCCACTGCGTCGCGGGCGACGCCACGGGTATCGTCGTCGCAGCGGCGGTGACCGCGATCCTCGGCCTGCCGATGGGGATCGATCTGGTCGTCGAGTACGCCGCGGGGTTCGCCTTCGGGTTGCTGATCTTCCAGGCGCTCTTCATGCGTGACATGTTCGGCGGCTCCTATCGCCAGGCCGTCCGCCGAACCGTCGTGCCCGAATGGCTGTCGATGAATTTCATGATGGCGGGCATGTTTCCGACGATGGTCGTCCTCATGATGGGCCGGGACATGCGGGCGATGGAGCCGACCCAGTTGGCCTTCTGGGGGGCAATGGCAGCCGCCGTCGGCGTCGGCCTCGTGACGGCGATCCCGATCAACGTCTGGCTGGTCGACAAGCGCTTGAAGCATGGCATGGGCACGGTCCGGGCCCTCGGGCACGGTGGACACAGCCTCGCAGCCGAGCGCAAGGATCTCGAACGCCGCGCGTCCGGGATGCCGCGAGCATCGGCCGGCACAGCAGGCGCCAAGGCCGGCCACGACATGGGCGCGATGTGATGGACCACAAGGAGAGTCGGGGATCCGGCGGCTCGCCTGCCAAGGACAAGTCCGAGGCCAAGACACCTGCATCGAAACGCTCCGGATCCCAACCCGGCATGTCGATGGCGGGCATGGAGGACTTGCCCGTTGCCTTCCGGCCGACCCGTCCCCAGCTTGTATCTGTGGGCCTCGCGTCCGTCGTCGCACTCGCGCTGGGGATCGCGTTCGCAGCGTCCAGCGCCAACCTCGGCCTCTCAGCTCGCGACGTCGGCGGCCTGGTGATGCCGCCCGGCATGATCATGCTCCGCGACACGCCGGCCGAGGCCATGCGCGACATGGCCGCGGTCGACCCCGCTCTCGTGAGCTATCGAGCTCCGGCCGATGCGCGCGGCGACCAGCCGATGACCCCCGAGCTCGACGGGGCGGTCAAGGTCTTTCGCCTGGACGCGTCGGTGATCGAGTGGAACATCCTTCCCTACGAGCGGGTGATGGCATACGCGATCAATCGTCAGGTCCCCGGACCTCGCATCCGGCTGACGGAGGGCGATCGCGTCCGGATCGTCCTGACGAACCATCTGCCCGAGTCGACGACGCTGCATTGGCACGGGCTCATCGTGCCGAACATGATGGATGGGCCGGCCGACGTCACTCAGCCGCCGATCCCGCCCGGTGGCAGCTACACCTATGAGTTCACGGCCAACCAGGCGGGCACCTTCTTTTATCACTCGCACGATCACGCCGACCGCCAGGAGGCGCTCGGTCTGTACGGGGCCCTGCTCATCGATCCGAAGGACCCGTCCACGGAGCCGTCTTCGGACCAGGAGGTCGTGATTCAGCTCCAGGAATGGCTCGAACGCGAGGGCTACACCTTCCCGGCGATGCCGATGGAGGGTGCCCAGCCGAATTTCTTCACGATCAACGGCAAGGCGTTCCCTTCCACCGATACGATCCAGGCGAAGGTCGGCGACAGGATCCGGTTCCGGTTCATCGGGACGAACTCCGGCTTCATCCACCCCATGCACATCCACGGTGGCCCGTTCGAGATCGTCGCCACCGACGGATCGGCGGTTCCAGAGTCGGCGAGGATCGAGAAGGACACGATCAATGTGGCGCCCGGCGAGCGCTACGACGTGATCTGGACCGCGCGCGAGCCGGGCAAGTGGCTGCTCCACTGCCACATCAACCACCACACCACGAACGACAACGTCGAGGAGCAGGGGGGTGGCGGCTTGACAATGGTGATCGAGGTCAGTCCGTAGTAGCTGCGCGAGCGCTACTACAGCTCGGCTAGTAGACTGCCCGCATGGCCGAATCAACCGTCACCAGCCGCCCGGATCCGGACTGGTTCCGGAGGATCGACTCGCTCGGCCTCGACGGGCGATTCTGGCTCATCGCCTTGATAGCGACCGCGGCGTCCTTTGTGATCCTCGGCATTCCGACGGCAGTGTTTCCGAACCCATGGTTTATCCGGATGACACCGACGGAACCGTTCAACGTCGCGACGATGGTCCTGTCGGCTCCGTTGATGGGCGGTCTGACCGCGACCTATCTGGCCCGGCCGTCGGGGGCCCGCCCGGCGCCCGCCGAAGGTGGCGGCCGGGCAACCATCGGCGGGGTCGCCGCCTATCTCGCGATCGGGTGCCCGATCTGCAACAAGATCATCGTTGCGGTCCTGGGGGTCAGCGGAGCCCTGAATGTCTTCGCACCGGTCCAGCCATTGATCGGTGTAGGGTCGGTCCTGCTCCTGTCGGCGACGCTGATCTGGCGGCTCCGGCGGCGGTCCGAGGACTGCGTGCGCTGCGCCCCGGCCACCATCTCCACGTAGGGCAATCTCTGGAGGTCATCGAATTCACATGGAACCTTCCCAGGCGCCGACGGCCACCGACCCGGTCTGCGGGATGACCGTCGAGCGGGACTCGGCGCGTGTCGCAGGTCTGTATCTCGAGCACGACGGACAGGACTTCTACTTCTGTGGCAAGGGGTGCCTGCTCGAATTCCGGGACGACCCGGAGCGGTATCTCGACCCGAACTACACGCCCTCCATGTAGCCCGAGCCGGTCGAATCGCGCAGGCTTGCGTCGCCATCGGCGGGCCGGGTGGACGTCACCTCCGAAGCGGGCCGTCCTGCGACGCTGGCGCGATGAGCAAACGACGCGCGACTGGACGAGACCCGCAGCCACTCCGAACGGGTCGACCATGGTCCCGCTGGTTACCGCTGGGAGCTGCCATCGGTCTGGTCGCTGCCATCGGCATCGCGGTGATCGCCCTGAACTCCGGAGGGGCCAGGTCCGGCCAATCCGTTTGGTCCCGGCTCGGCACCAGCGACGTCCACTCGCTCGCGTTCGAGGGCGACGACCCGAACCACGTCCTGTTCGGGCATCACGGCGGCATCTCCGAGTCCCGCGACGGCGGTCGATCCTGGCAGGCGCTAGCCACGAGGGATGATGCGATGGGCATGCGGCCCGCCAACGATGGCTCGATCGTCATCACTGGCCACGACGTCTTCACGGCCAGCCGCGACGGCGGCAAGACCTGGCAGCCCATCGCCGCCGACTTGCCCAGCCTGGACATCCACGGCTTCGCCCGCGATCCGGGAGATCCGGCCCGGATGTGGGCCGCGCTCGCAACGGGCGGGCTGTGGGCGAGCTCGGACTTTGGTGCCCACTGGACGCAGGTCCGACAGGACAACGTCCTGTCACCGCTGGCAATTCGAGCGGGTGCGACGACGAGATTGTTCGGCGTCGACACGACCGGGCTGGTGGTGAGCGACGACGGAGGCCGAACCTGGTCCGCCCTGGCGACGCCGCCGACCTACCCGATGACGGGCCTGGCGGCGACGCCCGACGGCCAAGTCGTCTACGCCGGCTCGCCGGACGGCCTCTACCGGAGCACCGACGGCGGCAAGACGTGGAGGCCGACGACCTATAAGGGTTCAGCGTTTGCGATCGCGACATCGGGCGATGGCGCTATCGTCGCGGTCGTCAGCAAGGAGACCGACTTTTTCCGCTCGCCGGACGGCGGAACGACCTGGCCAGGACCGAATTGAGGGTTCGAGCGGGCGGGACCGCCTAGACCACGAGGCACACCAGGAGAACGGCCGCGGCGACGAGGGCCGAGACGGTCCACGGGCCGCGGTTCGAAGCGCCTTCGGGCGGGTCGCCGAGCAGGGCGCGCAACCGGAGCTCTGAGCTCGCCGCATAACCGGCCACGCCGACCGGTGCACTCTGGTTGCCCAGCTTGACGAGGGCGCTCGCGAGGTCGGCGCGGGTGGCTCCCGACGCGAGCGCATAACGGTCCGCGGCGATCTCGATCTTCGCCCGAGCCCGGGCCAGCCAACGGCGTCCCGTCGCAAGCCGCTCGAGTGGCCGGGCGACCGCATCGAGGAGGATGAGTCGCGCCGGCGCGTGGTCCACCTGGTGATGACGCTCGTGAAGAAGGACAGCTCGCAATTCAACCGGATCGAGCTGACCGGCCAGGTCCGATGCGCAGTAGATGCGCGGACGTCGAAGACCGGCCACGCACGCCGGACCGACGCCGTCAATTAGGCCGACGGGCACGTTTCCGAGCAAGGCAGGTTCCGCCAGGCGGCTGAGCAATCGCGCCAAGCGCCGATGACGTTCGGTATGCCAAACAACCGAAAGAGCGATACAGAGTCCGACAAAGCCCATCAGGGCCAGGGCGATCCGGATCGGACCTGAGCTCGTCAGAGTCCCGACACAGACGGGCCCGGCGACACCCGGGCGCGTGAGGTCGCAGCCGCTGGGCGTTACGGTCGGCCCAAGCAGGCACGCGACGAGGACCGCAAGACCCGCCGACACGACGAGGATCAGCGCCTTGCCCGAGTCGTTCATCGGCCTTTCCTACTGGCGGCCAGCTCGCGAAGTTGGATGGCCAACTCGTCATCAGAGCCGCCGAGCTCGGCCGCGAACGTCGCCAGCGACAAGGCCCCGTGCCGGTCGATCAGCTTCTTTAGCTCGCGCCGCCCGATCTCGGCTCCGAGCTCGCTTTGCGAGAAGGCGGCCGTGTAGCGATATTGCCGTCCATCCTTCTCGCGCGTGACGAAAGCGCGCTCGTGGAGTCGACTCAAGATCGTCATGACGGTCGTGTAGGCGAGTGGTCTGGCTGATCCGTGGTTGAGGGTTTCCAGAACGTCACCCACGGTGCCCGGGCCCTCACGCCAGAGTCGCTCCATGACGCGCTGCCCGAGGGGACCGAGACCAATCGCATCCATGTCGGTCAGTATCACCGAGCCTCCGATCGGGGTCCAGTCGACGTCGAGCGTCAGGCATCCCGCCTGGAGCGCAGGATCACAAACAACCCAGCGAAGCCCAGGAGGAATCCCGCGCCTCTTAGACAAGCGCCTGACGATCGTGGTCCCCTCGACGTACCGCCGACGTAGGCCGTAAAGACCGGAATCACCGGCAGCACGCACGGCGACAGGCACGATACGAGCCCGGCCAGATAGGCGATCCCAGGGTCACAGCGGGCTCATCTGCTGTTCGTGGCGGCGCACGGCGAACAGACTACACTGGCTGTCGTAGACATCGGAAGGGTCGTGCCAGTGCGGAATCTGGACAGGTCTGCAGGGCGCGCTCGTACGCACGGCGACGCTCCTCGTGATCGCCTGCCCCATGCCCTCGGGCTCGCCATTCCGCTCGCCATCCACATCCCGGGCGGCGCACTGCCACGCCGGCTCGACGAAGTCCCCGACGATCGGCCGCTGGCCGTGGTGTGCGCCGGCGGCTATCGCTCCACGGTAGCGACCAGCCTGCTCGAGCGGGCCGGTCGGGAGCGGCTCATCAACCTGATCGGTGGCGTCACCGCCTACGAAGCGGCCGGCCACCAGCTTGTGTCCACGACGAGGCTTCCCCTCAGCGCAAGGAGATCCGTGCATGACGACTACAGCCCCCAGCTACGTCCTTCGCGTCCAGCGGCCCGAGTCGATCGACGATCTGCGACCGCACGTCGTCGAGCTGCTCAAGGCCGAGGGCTTCGGGATCCTGACCGAGATCGACGTCGCGGCGACCCTCCGCGAGAAGCTCGCCATCGAGCGTGACCCGTACCTGATCCTCGGGGCCTGCAACCCGAGCCTCGCCCACCGTGCCCTCGAGGCAGACCCGTCGATCGGGGCGCTCCTGCCGTGCAACGTCACGCTGCGAACGGAGGACGGCGGCACGACCGTTGAGATCATGGACCCGCGAGCGGCCCTCGGCATCGTCGACAACGAGGCGGTCGCCTCGATCGCGGCCGAGGCTCACGAGCGCCTTGCCCGCGTCGCCGACCGGCTCGGGTGGCGAGCGTGATGGCGATGATTTCGTGACGCTGATACGACTCGCTCGTTCAGGTTCGCCAGTGAGGATGACGGTACCTGCCGAGATCGGCGGATCGATAGAGGAGTGCATTCGAACGGCCACCGCTGAGCGGCGGGCTGTCTCTGGCGCGATCGGGGCGCGTCCTACACTGCGGCGATGCCCGTCCTGCGCAGCCGACTCGATCCGGCCGCCGAGGACGCGCGAGCCAATCTCGAGCGGATGCAGGCCCTCGTCGCCGAGCTTCGGGAGCGGACCGCTTCGGTGGCGGCGCGGGGCGCCGGGGGTGACGATCGCTCGATCGCGCGGCACCGCGAGCGCGGCAAGATCCCCGTTCGCGAGCGCATCGACCGCCTGATCGACCCCGGCTCGGCCTTTCTGGAGCTGAGCCCGCTCGCGGCGAACGGGCTGTACGACGACGAGGCGCCATCGGCCGGGATCGTGACCGGCATCGGCCCGATCGAGGGCACGACGTGCGTGATCGTCGCGAATGACGCGACGGTCAAAGGCGGCACGTATTACCCGATGACCGTGAAGAAGCACCTCCGCGCCCAGGAGATTGCGCTCGAGAACCAGCTGCCGTGCGTCTATCTCGTCGACAGCGGCGGCGCGTTCCTGCCGCTCCAGGCCGAGGTCTTTCCCGATCGCGAGCACTTCGGCCGCATCTTCTACAACCAGGCCCGGATGTCTGCCGCCGGCATTCCCCAGGTCGCGCTCGTCATGGGCTCATCGACGGCGGGCGGCGCTTACGTTCCGGCGATGAGCGACGAGACCGTCATCGTCAAGGGCACCGGCACGATCTTTCTCGGCGGCCCACCGCTCGTGAAGGCCGCGACCGGCGAGGACGTCGATGCGGAAACGCTGGGCGGGGCGGAGGTCCACGCGCGCCTGTCGGGCGTGGTCGACCACGAGGCGCTCGACGACGAGCACGCCCTGGCCCTCGGGCGCTCGATCGTCAGCCATCTCGAGCGCAAGGCGCTTGCGGCCCCGTGGGACCGCCGGGAGCCGGAGCCACCGGCCGTCGACCCCGAGGGTGGCCACGGAGGCGCTCACCTGTATGCGGCGATCTCGGCCGACGCCCGCCGCGCGGTGCCGGTGCGCGAGCTGATCGCCCGCCTCGTGGACGGCTCGCTCTTCCACGACTTCAAGCCGCTGTACGGCGAGACGCTTGTCTGCGGCTTTGCCCACGTCGATGGCTGGCCCGTGGCGATCCTCGCGAACGACGGCATCCTCTTCAGCCAGAGCTCGCTCAAGGGCACTCACTTCATCGAGCTGGCCTGCCAGCGAAAGATCCCGCTCGTGTTCCTCCAGAACATCACCGGGTTCATGGTCGGCCGCGAGTACGAGGCGGGCGGTATCGCGAAGGACGGCGCGAAGCTCGTGATGGCCGTCGCGAACGCCGCGGTCCCGAAGTTCACGATCCTGATCGGCGGGAGCTTCGGCGCCGGCAACTACGCGATGGCCGGACGGGCGTACGGCCCGCGGTTCCTCTGGACCTGGCCGAACGCGCGAATCAGCGTCATGGGCGGGGCGCAGGCCGCGCGCGTTCTGTCGATGGTCCGCGGCGGGTTCGCCTCCGACGCCGAACGCGACGCGTTCGAGGCGCCGATCCTCGAGACGTACGAGCGCGAGGGCTCGCCGTATTTCGCCACGGCCCGCCTCTGGGACGACGGGATCATCGATCCCCTCGACACCCGGCGAGTGCTGTCGATGGGCATCGCCGCGGCAATGCACGCGCCGATTCCGGACACGAAGTTCGGCGTCTTTCGAATGTGATCTGCAGGCGTTCCTGGGGCCTCGCCACGAGCCCGCGTGATCTGCCATGAGGAGAGAGCGATGCTGAAGTTCTGGAGCGAGGTCGGGTCGGCGCGGCTGCGAGAGATGACCGCCGACATCGCGACGTGGGCGTGGGTGGCCCTCTGGGCCGTGATCGGCTGGCGGATCTACAGCGCCATCGCGGGATATGCGGAGGCGGGTCGTGTACTGGCGTCCGGCGGCACGCGACTTCAAGGCGTCGGGGTCGACCTCGGTGGCGGGCTGGCCGGCGTGCCGTTGATCGGCGAATCCATCCAGAAGCTGTCCACCGATTCGTTCCGAACCGCCGGCGAGCCGCTGATCTTCGTCGGAACGGAGCTCGAGGGGCTCATCCTCCTGGTCGCCACGCTCCTCGGGACCATCGTCGTCGCGGTGATGCTGATCCCGTGGCTGAGCCGGTACGTGCCGTGGCGCGCCCGGCGGCTGAAGGACCTCCGAGCCGGCCATCGGGCCATCCGGCGAGCGCCCCGGGCAGGCTCCGAACTGGCGGTCGAGCGTCTGCTGGCCTCCAGGGCCCTCCATCGACTGAGTTATTCGGAGCTGCTGGAGGAGACACCCGATCCGTTCGGTGACTTCATCTCGGGCCGCTACGAGCGACTCGCTCGAGCCGAGCTTGCCAGCGTCGGCCTGCGCCCCTGATCCGCTCGGCTAGGATCGAGGCCATGCCCCGCGTCGCTCGCATCTCGAACGCGCTCGCGATCGTCGGCGTCGCGCTGCTCGCGGTGGCTTGCGCGCAGGTTGGATCGGGCATCGACTCGGCGGCGCCATCGTTGCTCGGGTCGATGTCGCCTTCGGACGTCGCGCCCGCATCGCCCTCCGATCTTCCTCCGGACTTCGGGTCACCGAGCCCAACGATCGCCCTTACCAGCACGGGCGAGCCGTGCGCGAGTGTCTTCAATTCGGATCGGTGCGACGCACTGGCGGCATTCGCGGCAGACCAGCTCGGCGTGCCCTTTCCGACGATCCGGGCGATCGGGATCCTGCCGAACCCGAGCCCCGGTCAGATCGACTTCGCCCATCGGACCTTCCTGTCCGTCGGGCTGGACGATGGCACGAGGCGCCCGCTCGTCGTCAGTTGCCCAGGTATCGCCAGTGCGACCGACCCCCAATGCATGCCGAGTCCGGCGGTTCCACTTTCGGGTTCGTCCAACGGGGGATATACGGACGTTCCCGACGGTTCCACGCCACTGCCAGCCCTCGAGCCGGCGGCGGTCGCGAACGCTCGGCCGCTCCGGATTGCCGAGCTCGATATTCCGATCACGAGCCTCGGCCGCACGAAGATGACGATCGGCACCGCTCTCCTTGCGAATGGCGTCCTCAGGGATCGCCATTTCGCCCTGAGAGACCCGTGGTCGACGAACGTTCATTTCGCCGACTGGATCACCGTCGAGGTCACGCCGGTGGGGACGGACGTGCCGCTCACCAACCTCTATGAAGCGGGCTGGAGGCCGGGCGTCGAAGAGGTAGTGGTGACCCTAACGTACAACGTCGTTTGGTTCCAGCCGGGAGCAACGCTAAGCCTCGTGGACCTGCTCGTCCGCTAGGATCGAGGCCATGCCTCGCGTCGCCCGCATCTCGATTGCGCCCGTCAGGAGCCTCGGGCTCGAGCATCCCGAGTGGGTCGAGCTGACCGAGACCGGCGTGGTCGAGGACCGCCGCTTCTACCTCGTCGATGCCGACGGCCGGCTCGTCGACCAGCTGATCGCAGGGGCACTCGTCCAGGTCCACGCTCGGACGGACCCCGACGCCACCCGCCTCACCCTGGCCTTCCCGGACGGCACGCAGGTGGAGGGGGACGTGGAGCTGGGCGCCGCGATCGAGACGGAGATTCACGGGCGAACGAGCGTCGGCCATATCGTGGTCGGGCGGTGGGCGGAGGCGCTCGAGCCATTCGCCGGTCGCCCGATCCGGATCGTCCGCTGCGATCTGCCGGGCGGAACCCGAAACGCCAATGCCGTGAGCCTGATCTCCGATGGCTCGCTCAAGGAGCTGGCACGTCAGGCGGGCCACGGCTGGATCGATCCGCGGCGATTCCGGATGCTGTTCGAGCTCGAAAACGCGGCCGCCCACGAGGAGGACACGTGGCTCGGCGGCGTCATCCGAATCGGGACTGCGCAGCTGGCGATCACGAAACCTGACGCGCGATGTGCGATGACGACCCACGATCCGAACACCGGCGAGCGTGACCTCGACACCCTCCGAACGATCATCTCGTACCGCGGTCTTCGCGAGGGCCGCAAGGCCGACCTCGGCGTGCTCGGCGAGGTCGCGACGCCGGGCCGGGTCCGCGTCGGCGACGAGGTCACGGTCCTCGTCCCGGGAGAAGACCCCTTCGCCGCGACGCGGATGCGCCTTCGCTCGCCCGTCGAGGCCGGCGCCGACGAGCTGGGCGCTACCGCGAAGGTCTGAGCACCCAGCGGCAGCCGAGCGCCGCGACGGATCGATCGGTCGCCGCCGCTGAGGCCAGGTGGATCGCCGGCACCGCCGGCTCCCCGCGAGACGGTCGCAGCCGGAGCGTCTGCGAGCCGACGTTCGCATCCCTGGCGCCGCCGCCGGACAGCGACGGCCGGAACCGCAGGCCGAGCGCGCGGGTCAGTCGCTGGATCGCGGCCGGGATGCTCTCCGTCGGCAGCTCGAGAACATCGAGATGGACCGGCGCCGTGGGACCGTCCGGCCCGCCGATCGGATGCCTCTGGGCCTGTCGGAGCGCTCGATCGGCAGGCCGCCACTCGGCCGAGGCCGGATCGTGCTCGATGAGGAAGGGCGCGTCGCTCGGGCCCAGACGCTGCGGGATTGCCGTCCGCCAACGGACGACCTCGCGATCGGGTCGGATCCGCTGCCCATCGAGCGGTTCGCCATAGTCCGCGCCGAGCGTCCGGAGGGAAGCGATGTCAGCGCCGAGGTCGTCGCTCGCGACGGCCCACGTGACGAAGCCGCCGCCATTCGCCAGGGCCGCCGTGACCGGTCCGCCGAGCCAGGAGCCGCCGCCGGTGGTCTCATCCACGATCGTGACGAGCTCGACATAGGTGTCGCCCAGCCAGACGAGCCGATTCTCCGTTCCCAGCGCGGGGTGCCGCCCACCGCCGGTGGCCACGATGCCGACGGCATGCTCGAGCAGTGTCGCCGCCGCGTCCAGGTTCGGCACGGCAATCACCAGGTGGTCGATCCCGATCAGCATTCGGTGAGCCTAGCGCCGGCCTCGCTCGCTACGATGCTGCGGTGACCGACCGCCTCCGCATCGCCCGCACCGGGCCCGACGGCGCGATCGCCCGCGTGATCCTCGCCAGGCCGCAGGTGCGGAACGCGTTCGACGCGACCCTCATTGCCGAGCTTCGCGCCGCGTTCGCGGCCCTCGCCCGCGAGACGCCCGAGGAGCTCCGCGCGGTCGTCCTGGCCGGCGATGGCGAGACGTTCTCCGCCGGCGCGGACATCGGGTGGATGCGCGCCGCGATGGCCCTCGACGTCGAAGGCAACGAGCAGGACGCGATGGCGATGGCGGAGATGTTCGAGGGGATCGACATCTGCCCCGTGCCGGTCATTGCCCGCGTCCAGGGAGCGGCCCTCGGCGGCGGGATGGGCCTGTGCGCCGTCTCGGACCTCGTGGTGGCGGAGTCGGGTGCCAGATTCGGGTTCACCGAAACCCGCCTCGGCATTCTCCCGGCGGTCATCGCGCCGTTCGTGATCGCGAAGATCGGCGAGACCCACGCCCGGGCGCTGTTCCCGGGCGGCCGCCGTTTCGATGCCCTTCGGGCCCAGAGGATCGGCCTGGTCCATGAGGTCGTCGAGGGTGACGCCGCCCTGGATCTGGCCGTCGATGCCGCGATCGCCGACATCCTCGCCTCGGGGCCCACCGCCGTTCGCGCGGCGAAGGCGATCGTTCGGGAGGTTCGCGGGCTGGGTCACGGGTCGTCGAAATGGCACACCGCCCGCGTGATCGCTCGGCACCGGGTGAGCGAGGAGGCTCGCGAGGGCTTCGCCGCGTTCACCGAGAAACGTCCCGCGGCCTGGTCGCCGGAGGACCCTCAAGCCGGCGGCTGACCTGTTGCCGAGGGCGGTGTGACGAAAATGTCGGGCGGGGCCACCCCGATCGGGCTGCTCGGCATCTCCCGAAGCCTCCGGATCGGCGTGAAGATCAGCCACGGCAGCGAGAGCAGTCCGATCACGGCGCCGACGAGGATCGTCCCGCGCAGACCGATCGCCGTCGCAATGAGCCCGCCGAGGACTGCCGCGAGCGGCAGGATGCTCCAGTTGATCCAACGTCCGGTCGCGTTGACCCGGCCCTGCAGGTGATCCGGGGTCAGCGACTGCCGAAGGCTGACGCCGTTGACGTTGATGATGATCCCAGAGAAGCCCTGGATCGCCGCCATCGCCAGCAGGAGCACGAACGCCGTCTCGGGTGTCGCGAGCACGATCAGGAACGCACCACCGGTGACGATCGCGGTGGCGACGATCAGGGCCGGCCCGACACCGAGCCGACGGCCGAACGCCGCCGCCGACGCGGCGCCCGCGAGTACCCCGATGCTCCCGATCGAGAACGCGACGCCGATCGCCTCCGGCCTCAGGCCGAGCTCGCGAACGAGGAACACGAGCAGGATCGAGTAGCTGATGTTGCTTCCGAGATTCATCGTGACGATGGCCGCTGATTCCGCGAGGAGCAGCGAGCTCTTCGCATAGAACCGGAGCCCCTCGGCGATCTCGTGGCGAAGGCTCGGCGCTCGCGGCGCCTCCTTCATGCCTGCGGCCACGTTCGGGGCTGCGGCCACGTTCGGGCCGGCAGCGTCCTTCGTGCCGGCAGAAGTCCCGGCGCGCCACGTGGCCCGGATCCCGAAGAGGAAGCCGGCCGAGCCCAGGTAGCTCACGGCGTCGGCGAGGATCGCCATCGGGGCGGTGATGACGCCGACGAGGAAGCCGCCGATGCCGGGCCCCAGGATCTGGGCCGCCGATCGCGAGATCTCGAGTCGCGAGTTGCCCTCGGCGAGGCGATCGCGATCGACGAGCTCGGGCAGGATCGACTGGTAGGCGACCTCGAAGAAGACGGTCAGGATGCCGGCCGAGAACCCGATCACGTACAGCTGCCACATCGCCAGGACCCCCGTGAGGTAGCCGATCGGAACGAGGGCGAGGATCGCCGCCCGACCGAGGTCCGCCGTGATCAGGACACGCCGCTTGGGCAGTCGATCCACCCAGGCGCCGGCCGGCAGGGTGAAGAACACGAACGGCAGGAACTCGATCGCGCCCAGCAGGGCGACCTCGAACGCGCTCGCCTGCAGGACCAGGATCGCGACGAGCGGCAGGGCGAGGTTCGTGACCTGCGTGCCGACCTGGCTGACCGTCTGGGCGAGCCAGAGTCGCCGGAAGTCGCGTTCTTGCAGGAGGCCGGCATACCGCCGAAGCGCAGCCATCACGGTCGATGAGGGTACTGAGGTCCGCAGGCCGGTGCAGGTCTTCGGCAGCTTGGGCGGGCTCGCTTGCCGACGCCGGGCCGAACCGCGACAATCGCGCCACATGTCGCCGGATGAGCTCAGCCCCAGCCAAGCCGCTCGGAGAATCGGGGCGACGACGCGAAGCGTCCAGCGCTGGATCTCGCTCGGTCGCCTGCCCGCGCGGCGCGTTGGTGGGCGTTGGCGTGTCGCGTCTGACGCGTTAGACGCGTTCATCGGGGAAGGCGCACCGTCCACGGCGAACGGGATCCGAACCCTGTTCATCGCGAACCGCGGTGAGATCGTTCGCCGGATCTCGAGGACCGCCGAGCGACTCGGCATTGCGACGGTCGCGCCCGCCACGGAGGACGCGGGTGCCCTCGACCTGCTCGATATCGGCGCCGTGGTGGCGGCCGCGAAGGCCGCAAACGCGGACGCCCTGCATCCGGGCTTTGGCTTCCTCGCCGAAAACGCGGCCTTCGCGGAGGCCGTGATCGCCGCGGGGATCCGATGGATCGGTCCGCCGGCGGCGGCTATCCGGGCGATGGGCGACAAAGGCGCGGCCCGCCGGCTCGCCATTGACCTCGGGATAGCGGTCGTGCCCGGCTATGACGGCCAGGGTCAGACCGACGACGCCCTCACCACGGCCGCGGCAACGATTGGCTATCCGGTCCTCGTCAAGCCGGCCGCCGGGGGCGGGGGCAAGGGCATGCGCGTCGTGCCCACGCCCGATCGACTGCCCGACGCCCTTGCGGGCGCGCGCCGCGAAGCCGCTGCGGCCTTCGGCGACGATCGGCTGATCCTCGAACGACTCGTCGAGGGTCCGCATCACGTCGAGGTCCAGGTCCTGTTCGACGCGCTCGGCCGAGGTGTTCATCTCGGCGAGCGGGACTGCTCGGTCCAGCGGCGACACCAGAAGATCCTCGAGGAATCCCCCTCGCCGGCGGTCTCGGCGGATATCCGCACCCGCCTGACCGACGCCGCGCTCCAGCTGGCCGGCGCCGTCGGTTATCAGAGCGCCGGCACGTGCGAGTTCCTCCTGACCGAACGCGGCGAGGTCTTCTTCCTCGAGATGAACACCCGGCTCCAGGTCGAACACCCGGTGACGGAGCTCGTGACCGGCCTCGACCTCGTCGAGGCCCAGCTCCGGATCGCCGCCGGAGCGCCGCTCCGCTTGGACCAGCCGGGCATCGACCGGGACCTGACCACGGGCGGGCACGCCATCGAAGTCCGCCTCTACGCCGAAGATGCCGAGGCGGGCTTCCTCCCTGCGACTGGGCGCATCGAGCGCCTCGCCTGGCCGACCGGCGAGGGCATCAGGGTGGACGCCGGCATCGACGAGGGCTCGATCGTCGGCGACCGCTTCGATCCGATGCTTGCGAAGATCGTCGCCCACGGACCCGACCGCGGAGAGGCGCTTTCGCGGCTGACCGCGGCGCTCGATTCCACCGTCGTGCTGGGCCTGACGACGAACCTTCGCTTCCTCCGCTGGCTCGTTCGCGAGCCGGTTGTCCGAGCGGGCGACGCGCGCATCGATACCCTCGATCGGATCTGGCCACCGGACGACTGGGCCGAACGAACCACGATCCCCGACACGGCCTGGCGCGTCGCGGCAGACGCGCTGGCCATCCCCGGATCACGCGACGGCTGGCGGCTCAACAGCGCCAGGACCCTTCGCCTCGAGGGCCAGGATGAGGAGCGCGTCGTGACGATCCCGGAGGGGGAGACGACGAGCAAGATCCATGAGGACGCCCGCGCGCTCATCCGACGCGACGACGTCGTCCACCTCGACCTCGCGGGCCGGAGTATGGAGTTCCGGCTCGCTCCCCCGCCGGACGTCGACCGGGCGGCCAGGGCGGCCGCAAAATCGACCCATGGCGGCGCCGCCGAGCTGGCTGCGCCGATGCCGGGCACCGTTATCGCCGTCCACCACAGCCCGGGCGATCGAGTCGAAGCCGGCGAGGCGGTCATCACCCTCGAGGCCATGAAGATGGAGCATGCCGTTCTCTCCCCGATCGAAGGCACGCTCACGGAGGTCGGTGTCCGCGCCGGCGACCAGGTGATGCGCGGCCAGGTCCTGGCTCAAGTCGTCGCTCAAATCCTCGCCGTCGTCGAGCCGTAGCGGTACGCTCTCGGCCTATGGCCACGTCGAAGCCCACCGAGCGGCGGCTGCCGAAGGACCGCGCATCGCTGCTGAAGCTCCATCAGGAGCTGCGGCACCGACGTGACGCGCTGCCGTTGCTGAGCGAGGAGCGGGCTGAGACCGTCATCGAGATCGCTCGCGTCGAGGTCCAAGTCGCCCGGATCGAGCGGGCGATGGACCCGCCGCTCGGCTGACCGCGCGGCAGACACAGGCGCCTCGTCGTGGCTGATCGGGTCCGGATCTACGAGGTCGGCCCGCGCGACGGCCTCCAGAACGAGGCGAAGACCGTGCCCCTCGAGATGAAGCTCGAGTTCATCGAGCGGCTCGGCGCCACCGGCCTGAAGGAGATCGAGGCGACGAGCTTCGTCTCGGCCCGGTCGATCCCCCAGCTCGCCGATGCAGATCGCCTGTTCCCGCTGATTCAGCGGGCGCCGGGCGTTCGATACCCGGTGCTGGTCCCGAACGAGCGCGGCCTGGCTCGGGCGGAGGCAGCCGGCGCCGAAGCCCTCGCAGTCTTCACGGCGGCGACCGACGCATTCACCGAGCGGAACATCGGGATGACGGTCGCCCAATCGCTCGACGCGTTCGAGCCGGTCCTTCGCCGGGCATCGGTCCTGGGCTGGTGGAAGCGGGCCTACGTTTCGACGGCCTTCGGCTGTCCCTATTCGGGCGCCGTGGATCCGCACCGGGCCGTCGCGATCGCCCTCGTCCTGCTCGAGCTCGGAGCCGACGAGGTCTGCTTCGGCGACACGATCGGCGTCGCCGTGCCCATGCAGGTGACGGCGCTCATCGAGGCCGCGACCGGCGCGGGGATCCGCCTCGACGAGATCGCCCTCCATTTCCACGACACACGGGGCACGGCACTCGCGAACGTCGTCGCGGGCCTCGAGGCAGGCATTCGCTGCTTCGACAGCTCAACGGGCGGCACCGGTGGTTGTCCGTATGCCCCCGGAGCCGCCGGCAATCTCGCCACCGAGGACCTCGTGTACCTGCTCGATGCGTCCGGCTTCGAGCACGGCGTCTCGCTCGAGGGCATCCTCGAGACCGCCCGTTTCATCGCTGCAGCGCTCGACAGGCCGCTCACCTCGAAGGTCGGCCAGGCCGGCGGCTGGGATGCCTCGACCGGTGCCGCAATCGGGCGTGCGCTAGCATCCCGCGCATGAACGGCGTGGTCCTCGTGCTGAACCAGGATTACGAGCCGTTGAACGTCACGAATCTGCCTCGGGCGTTCCGGCTCGTGTTCGGCGCGAAGGCCGAGGTGCTCGAATACGACCACCAGGTCATTCGGACGCCGCGCCAGGAGTTCCACGCCCCGTCCGTGATCCGCCTCCAGCATCGGATCCGGCGACCCCGGCCGCGGGTCAAGCTGACCCGGCGCGAGGTCTTCGCGCGCGATCGCCATACCTGCCAGTACTGCGGCCGGCAGGCCGCCGACCTGACGCTCGACCACATCGTGCCCCGACATCGAGGCGGGGCCCACACCTGGGACAACCTCGTTGCCGCCTGCAAGGCGTGCAACCACCGCAAGGGCGGAAAGACGCCGGACGAGGCTCGGGTCCGCCTGCTTCGCCAGCCGTTCGAGCCCCGCAGCGACCTGTACTCGCTCTTCACGCCGTATCTCGCCGACGAGCGGAACGGCGCCTGGCGGTCGTACCTGTTCCTCGGCCGCAACTAGCGCCGGTCGGCGACGCGCCGATGGTGATGCCGATCCGGGTTCCCGCGACCGTTCAGGCGCTGCTGGATGCGCTGTGGTCGCACGGTCACGCCGCCTACATCGTGGGCGGCTCACTGCGCGATGCGCTGATCGGGCGCGAGGCAGCCGACTGGGACCTGACGACCGACGCCCGGCCGGGGCGGCTTCTCGAAATCTTCCCGGGAGCCGTATACGAGAACCGCTTCGGGACCGTGGCCGTCCGCTCGGGCGATGCCACGCACGAGATCACGACCTTCCGGACCGACCACGACTACGCCGACTTCCGGCGGCCGCACCGCGTCGAGTTCGGCGACGATGTCCTGCTCGATCTCGCCCGGCGGGACTTCACGATGAACGCGATGGCCTGGGGTGACGATGCGCCGGCGGCCGGGTCCTCGCCCACGACGCATCTCGTCGATCCCTACGACGGTGCCGCCGATATCGCGGTTCGATCGATCCGGGCCGTCGGCGACCCTGCCGCGCGGTTCGAGGAGGACGCCCTGCGGATGGTTCGGGCGGTCCGACTCGCGGCCACACTTGATTTCGAGATCGAGCCTGGGACGCGGACGGCGATCGACCAGCACGCCGCGCTCGTGCGCCATCTCTCCGGCGAGCGGATCGCCGTGGAGCTCGACAAGGTGCTCTCGGCCCCGGAGCCATCCCGCGGCCTCCGGCTGATGGCCGAGACGGGCATCCTCGCCGTCATCTCGCCTGATCTCGCCGCCCAGCGCGGGATCGCCCAGAACAAGATCCCGGGCGAGGACCTCTTCGACCACACGCTGCGAAGCGTCGACGCCGTGCCGGCGGGCAGCCCGCGGGTCCGGCTGGCCGCGCTCGTCCACGACATCGGCAAGCCGGCGACAATCGACGACGGCCCGTTCCGGCGCCACGACGCGGTCGGGGCCGACCTCGCGGCTGCGCTCTTCGAGCGATTGCACCTGCCCCGAGCGACCAGCGATCGGGTGGTCCATCTCGTCCGGAACCACATGTTCACGTACGACCCAGCATGGGGCGACGCGGGCGTGCGCCGGTTCATCCAGCGCGTCGGCCCGGCGGCGCTCGACGAGCTCTTCGCATTGCGGGCCGCGGACAACGTCGGCAGCGGCGTCCCCGCGAATGCCCATGGTCTCGACGAGCTGCGCGAGCGGGTCCGGGCCCAGCTCGACGCCTCCGTGCCCCTGGACCTCCGACAGCTCGCGATCGACGGCGACGATCTCATGACCGAGCTCGCGATCCCGGAGGGCCCGACCCTCGGGCGAATCCTCGACACGCTCCTCGAGCGGGTCGTCACCGATCCGGGCCTCAACGATCGGAAGACGCTGCTGCTCCTGGCCGCCTCGATCGTGGCCGGCGAGCGATGATCGAGCGGCTGCTTGCGGCCGAGCGGGCGCTCGAAGCCGGCGACCTGGACAGGGCGGACCGCCTGTTCGGCCAGGTCGCCGATGCCGATTCGCGAAACGCGATCGCCGTCGTCGGGCTCGCGGAGGTGGCGCATCGTCGCGGGGACACGGGCCGAGCGTCCGAGCTCGTGGGGCGAGCCCTCTCGATCGATCCGGACGACGCGGCGGCGGATCGGCTGCGGAGCGTTTTGGCCGGCAGGAGCGAAGTGCCGGCGCCCGCGGGCGAAGTGCCGGCTCCCGCGGGCGAGTTTCCCGCACCCGCGGGCGAGTTTCCCGCACCCGCGGGCGAGTTTCCCGCACCCGCAGCCACGCCAGCGCGGCGGCGATCACTGCTCGAACGCCTGGTGGCCTGGTTCCGGCGCCGGGCCTGACGCGCGGCTACGCTGCGGCGATGCGAATCCTCGTGACCGGCGGAACCGGCTACGTCGGCTCGGTCTCGGTCGAGGCACTGGTCGCAGCGGGCCATGAGGTCGTCGTCCTCGACGACCTGTCGACCGGACACGCGACGGCCGATCTCGCGGGAGCGCGGCTCGTCGAAGGAACGTACACAGACCGCTCGCGCGTTGCCGCCATCCTCGCCGAGGCCCGCGTGGATGCCGTCCTCCATTGCGCCGCGCGATCGCTCGTCGGCGAATCGATGCGCGACCCGGGTCACTACTACCGCGAGAACGTGGCCGGCGGGATCGCGCTCCTCGACGGGATGCGCGACGCGGGCGTCGGGCGGCTGGTCATCTCCTCGACGGCGGCCGTCTACGGCGTGCCCGAGTCGACGCCGATCCTCGAGACCGCGCCGCTTCGCCCGATCAACCCCTATGGCGAGACCAAGCGAACGCTCGAGGCCGCGGCCGGCTGGTACGGCACGGCCTACGGATTGCGATCGGTCTCACTCCGCTACTTCAATGTCGCCGGCGCCAGTAAGCTGAACGGCGAGCTCCACGACCCGGAGACGCACCTGATCCCGAATGTCCTCACCGCGCTCGCGGGCGGATCCGCCCTCCAGCTCTTCGGCGAGGACTACCCGACGCCGGACGGCACCCCGATCCGCGACTACCTCGATGTCGTGGATCTCGCGGCCGCGCACCTCGCCGCTGTCGAGGCCACGGCACCGGATGACCCACGAACCGACGCTCCGCTGGTCGCCAACCTCGGCAGCGGTAATGGCACGAGCGTCAGGCAGGTCCTCGCGACCGCAGAGCGGGTCGTGGGCCGGCCGGTCCCACACACGATCGAGCCACGGCGCGAGGGCGATCCGCCGGTGCTCGTCGCCTCGATTCAGCGAGCCGCCGAGGTCCTCGGCTGGCGCCCGACCCATTCGACGCTCGACGAGATGATCGAGTCGGCCTGGGCATTCCGGAACGGAGCGAAGCCGCTCGCCGGCGCCTGAGACCGGCAGTCAGGCCGGACCTGGTTCGAGTCAGGCTCGCCTCACTCCGCCGCGCCGGCCGCCACGAGCGCCTCCGCGACAGCCGCACGCAACGCTTCGGAGCTCGTCGTCGCCAAGGTCAAAGCCGGCCCGCGACGGGCATGTCATTCCCGGGCAGGAGGTGCTCCGGAGGCGCCGGCGCGTATTCCTCTTCGAGCTCGCCGGACCCGTTCCACTCGTCCGAGACCGGCCGGATGAGCCAGAGGCCGACGAGCATCGTGACCAAGAGGCTCAAGACCGCGACCTGGTACGCGCCGTTGCCGAGCGTGTCGAAGAGGGCGAGGAGGATCAGGCCGTAGAGGAGCTGCCCGATGACCTGGGAGCCCTTGCCGACGAGCCCGTACAGGCCGAAGAACTCCCCGAGCTGAGCCGGCGGCGCGAGCCGCATCATGAAGACGCGGTCGGCGACCTGGACCCCGCCGAGACCACTCCCCAGGATCGCGCCGGCGGCGAGGAACATGCCCAGGCCGATCGGCCCGGGGATGCCGAGGGAGATTCCGCCGAGGACGAGTCCGACCGCCCAGGACGCCAGCACGGTGACCAGCGTCCGCTTCGGTCCCCAGCGGTCCACGAGCGCGCCCCAGCCGAACGAGGCCAGGACCGCGACGACCGTCAGCCCGAGCAGGACGAGGGTCGTGATGCTGACCGACAGGCCGACCGCCTTCACGGCAACCACGCTCATGACGACGATGACGGTGTTGACGGCGTCCGAATAGAAGAACCGTCCGAGCAGGAACCGCCCCAGGCCGGGGACGGCTCGGGCGTCCGCGATCGTCCGGAACAGCTGCGACCACGATCGCGCGATCTGGGCGCCCGAAGGGCCGTTGCCGGTCCGCTCCTCGTGGACGAACAGGAAGATCGGCAGCGCAAAGAGCGCGAACAGCACCGCCGCCACGCGGAAGCGGTCCTCGACCGGGATATCGGCGAAGAAGATCAGCAGCCCAACGAAGATCGTCCCGAGGTAGCCAACCGCCACGCCGATCCCGGACAGCCGCCCACGCGACGCCGGGATGCTCACGGTCCGGAGCGTCGCGTCGTAGTAGATGAGCGCGGCCTGATAGCCGAAGTTCGCGATCACGAACAGGACCAGCCCGATCGCCGGCGTCCACGTGGCGATGAAGGCCGTCGCGACGATGCACAGCGCCGTGAACCCGAACAGGTACGGCAGCCGGCGACCGCCGATGTCCGACAGGGCCCCGAGGATCGGCGAGACGATCGCGTTCAGCCCGACCGAGATCACGATCGCAAGGCTCAGCAGGAAGTTGCCATCGCGCTCGCCGAATCGCGCGTCGTCGACGAGCCAGAGGCCGATCGCATTCGAGACGACGGCGAAGCTGAAGATCGTGTTCGCGAAGTCGTACATCGCCCATGAGGCGGGCACGATCGCCCGCCCCGACGGCGTCAGCGCGGCGAGCCGCCGCAGCGGATTCACGGCGCGATGATAGGCCCGGGTAGGATGTCCTCGTGAGCGTTTCGCAGCCCGCTTCGGGAATCGCCTCGGCGACGGAGACCTGGCGCCCGATGGCCTTCGGGCCGGTCGATCCCAAGAAGGTCAAGGACCCGGTATGCGAGCCCCTCTGGGGCGGACGCCGCGCCCTCGCCGCGCTCTCGGCCGGCGTCGTCGACCTCCGGGACGAGGCCGGCGCGGCGCTCGACGGATTCGACGCCCTCCGCACGGCCATCGCCGAATCCGCGGCGGCCTTCGAGCTGGTCGTCGACGGCTACCTGCTGCCGGCGCCGCTGCGCGACACCGCGGGTGCGGAGGCGCTGCTCGGGATGGATAGCCAACCGACCGCGAAGCAGGTCAGCCGCCAGTTCTTCTTCGGCAGCGGCGAGAACAAGCACAAGGAGCAGCGCCAGCTCGCCGAGGCGCGCTTCGTCGTGCTCCGCCCGGAGGCGCCGACGGCCCTCGTCGCCGTCGATCTCCTCTGGCTCGACGGCGAATCGCTGATCGATGTCCCACTCCTCGAGCGCAAGCGACTCCTGGATTCGGCTCTCGCTGACAGCGAGCTGGTCCGCCGGACGATGATCGTCCGGCCGCCGGTCGAGGCCTGGTATGGCCAGTGGCGAGCGCTCGGGTTCCGCGAGTTCGCGGTCAAGGGCGCGAACAGCCGCTACCGGCCCGGGACCGTCGCGCAGCACTGGGCCACCCAGGTCATCCCGAAGCGCTGACGGCCCGCCGGGCCTCGGCTCCTGAACGGTGGTACGGTGCGTTCGTGCCCGAGACCGTGCTCACGCCGGCCATCCGCGCGGAGATCGAGCGCCTCGAACGTGCGGACATCATGGTCGGAATCCCGAGCTTCAAGAACGCCACGACGATCGGCTATGTCGTGCGTGCGGCCCAGGCCGGCCTCGTCCAGTACTTCCCCGACCTGCGCCCCATCGTCGTGAACTCGGACGCGGGGTCGCCCGACGGGACCCAGCGCGTCGTGGTGGAGACCGAGCCGCCGGACTACATCGAGCGGATCCTGCTCGTCCGGCCCACGAACAAGCTTTCCCGCGTCTCGATCACCTACCCCGAGGTCGCCGGCACAGGCGGCAAGGGTGCCGCGCTGTGGACGATCTTCGAGATCGCGGCGGCGCTCCAGGTTCAGGCGCTCGTGGTCGTCGACTCGGACCTGCGGAGCATCGCCCCGGAGTGGATCGAGCTCCTCGCCGGCCCGATCCTGAAGGGCGGCTACGACTACGTGGCCCCGCTGTATGCCCGCCACAAGCACGACGGCACGATCACCAACAACGTCACCTACCCGCTGACGCGCGCGTTGTACGGGCTTCGGATCCGCCAACCGATCGGCGGCGACTTCGGCGTCTCGGGCGATCTGGTCCGGCACTACCTGTCGGCCGGCGACTGGACGTCCGAGGTTTCCAAGTTCGGGATCGACATCTGGATGACGACGGCGGCGGTCACGGGCGGCTTCGCCGTCTGCCAGACGCGCCTTGGGGCCAAGGTCCACGACCCGAAGGACCCCGGTGCCGATCTCGGGCCGATGTTCCGCCAGGTGGTCACGACGATCCTCCGGCTCGCGGTCCGCAACGCCGATCGCTGGACGCTCGTGAAGGGCAGCCACGACATCCCGGCCTATGGCTTCGAGCGCGTCGCCGACCCACCGCCGCTGGAGGTCAACGTCCTCCGGCTGCTCTCGGAGTTCCATGCCGCGTCGCTCACGATGGAGCCCACCTGGCGGGCGATGCTGACGAATGAGACCGCGGAGTCCGTGATGATCCTGGCCGCCGACGCGGGCCAGACGGCCGACCACCTCCGCGCTCGCCTCGAGCTGGACACGCCGGGCTCGAGCACGCCGACGACGCTGGCGATGGCCGACGCCGCGAAGGATTTCGCCTTCGCCGACGACGTCTGGGCCCGGGTCATGTACGACCTGATCGTCGTGGCGCGGGACGAGCCCGACCGCGTCGACGCCTTCGTCGCGTCGCTCGTGCCGATCTACTTCGGGCGCGTCGCGAGCTTCGTGGTCGAGAACCGCGATTTCACGACCGAGCGCGCCGAGGAGCACATCGAGCGCCAGGCGCGCGAGTTCGAGCGGCTGAAGCCGTACCTCCTCGACCGCTGGACCGCCGCGTGAACCGGCCGCTTCCGGCCCGAATCATCATCCCGGTCGCGAACCCGGCCACCGCCGAGGAGCTGATCCGCCTGGGCGCGGATCTGCTCGAGCCGCGCGGCGGGCAGCTGACGGCGCTCGGGATCGTGGAGGTGCCCGAGGGCATGCCGCTGTCCGAAGGCGCGACGCGGGCGCGCCATGCCCGGCGGCTGCTCCAGCGGGTCCTCGACTTCGCGCCCGAAGGCACGCCGATCCACCCGATCGTCCGGATCGGACGCCACGCGGCCGAAGGCATCGTCGAAGCTGCCGCCGAGCTCGACGCCGACCTCATCGTCTTCGGCTGGGGCGGCAAGTCACCGAACGGGCGCGACGGGCTCTCGTCGCCGTTCTCGTCGACGATCGACGACGTCCTCCGCGAGTCGCCATGCGACATCGCGGTCGTGAAGCAGCGCGGGGCCCGGGAGTTCAGTCGAGTGGTCGTCCCCGTGCGCGGTGGCCCCCACGCCGAGCTCGCCCTCCGCTTTGGCGACGCGATTGCGCGACGCCACAACGCGACTCTCGTCGCCCTGCACGTCGTGCCGCCCGGGATCACGCTCGCGGTCCGAGCCCAGGCCGAGCATGCCCTCAACGCCTTCGTCCGCCAGCACGTCGACGGGCGCGCGGAGCCGCTCGTTCGCGAAGCGGCCAACGTCCGGTCGGCCATCCTGAAGGAGGCGGACCACTCCGACATCGTCGTCATGGGCGCGGCCGCACCGAGCTCCAGCGACGGCCAGACCCACCTTTTCGGCGCCGTGCCCGAGGCGATCGCGACGCGCTCCCGAACCACCGTCGTGGTCGTCAAGACGCGCGAGACGATCGGCCGCCAGACCTTCGAGCAGCTGGCGTCCCGCGCCGAGACCCTCGCCGCGGCGGATCGGGCCGCGGAGGAATCGCGCGCCGTGCCCGCCCGCGTGGAGCGCTGGTTCGGCGAGTCGAACTTCCATCACGCCGAGTTCGCGGACCTGCGCCGGCTGACGCAGCTCAAGGAGAAGCAGGGCCTGACCGTCAGCCTCGTCCTGCCGACCCTGAACGAGGAGGAGACGATCGGCCCGATCGTGCGCCGCGCGATCCGGGAGATGGTCGGCCGGATCCCGCTCCTCGACGAGGTCCTCGTGATCGACTCGGCGTCGACCGACCGGACGCGCGAGATCGCCGAGGCCGAGGGCGCCCGTGTCGTCCAGCACCACGAGATCCTCGGCCGGTACGGGTCCTTCCGCGGCAAGGGCGAGGCCCTCTGGAAGTCGCTCTACGAAACGAGCGGCGACCTCATCGTCTGGGCCGATACGGACGTCCGGAACTGGCACCCGCGGATGGTCTACGGGACCCTCGGGCCGCTCCTCCACGAGCCCCGGCTCCAGTACGTGAAGGGCTACTACCAGCGCCCGATCGTCGAGGGCGGGGTGCTGCGCGAGGGTGGCGGCGGGCGGGTCACGGAGCTCGTCGCCCGGCCGCTCATCAACCTCTTCTACCCCGAGCTCTCGGGCTTCATCCAGCCGCTCGCCGGCGAGTACGCCGGGCGGCGAGCCCTCCTCGAGCAGATCCCGTTCTTCACGGGCTACGCCGTTGAGATCGGCCACCTGATCGACATCGCGGAGCGGGTCGGGATCGAGGGCCTCGGTCAGGTCGACCTCGAGCGCCGGGTCCACCGCAACCAGGAGATCGAGGGCCTGTCGCGGATGAGCTTCGTGATCCTCCAGGCGGTCATGAAGCGCCTCGAGGAGCGCCGCAAGTCCCGCTTGTTCGCCGAGCTCGGCTCGACCATGAAGCTGCCCCGCTCCGGCCGTGGCCGCCTCTCGCTGGAGGTGATCGAGCTCGCCGATCTCGAGCGCCCACCGATGGTGCGCATCCCGGAGTACCTGGAGCGGCGACAGGCCGGCCTCAGCGGCCAGCTGGTCTAGATGGCCGTGTCCACCGCACGGCGTGCCGTGCGCGGGATCGGGCGGTGATCGTGCTCGTCGCGCCCGATTCGTTCAAGGGTTCGCTCACGTCCGTCGCGGTGGCTCGTGCAATCGCCGACGGCTGGCGCCGGGCCCGGCCGAAGGACACGATCCGGCTCGCGCCGCTCGCCGACGGCGGCGAAGGCACGCTCGACGCGATCGAGGCTGCGGGCGGTTGGACCCGCCGGTCAACCCGCGTGACGGATCCGATCGGGCGCGACATCGAAGGGACGTGGCTCGAGCGCCGCGGGACCGACCGCAACGAGGCTGTCGTCGAGCTCGCGACGGCGTCGGGGCTGTCGCGGCTCCGGTCCGACGAACGCGATCCCCTCGGGGCGACCACGCGTGGGACGGGCGAGCTGATGCTGGCGGCGATCGACGATGGTGCCCGGACGCTGACCCTGGGCATCGGCGGCAGCGCCACGAACGACGGCGGCCGCGGCATCGTCGAGGCACTCGGCGGCCGCGTCGGCGACGATGGCTCGGTGGACCTCGGTGGCCTCGACGCCCGGCTCGCCGATGTCGATCTCCGCGTTGCCTGCGATGTCGACAACCCGCTGCTCGGCGAGCGCGGCGCCGCCGCGACATACGGTCCCCAGAAGGGCGCGTCGCCCGATGACGTTCGGACGCTCGACGAACGCCTGGCCGGCTGGGCCGACGCCCTCGACCTGGCGACGGATCGGCGGGAGCGCGACACGCCCGGGGCCGGCGCGGCCGGCGGCGTCGGCTATGCCCTGCTCGCCCTCCAGGGCCGGTTTCGAAGCTTCGGGCTGCAGCCGGGGATCGAGCTCGTCATGACGGTGACTCGCTTCGAGGTGGCCCTCGCGGACGCCGACCTCGTGATCACCGGGGAAGGCCGGATCGATGCCCAGACCGCATTCGGCAAGACCGCCCTTGGCGTCGCCCGTCGAGCGAAGGACGCTGGGATCCGGTGCATCGCGATCGGCGGCGGGGTCGCGCTCGAAGGCATCGCGGCCCTGGTGCCGTTCGACACGATCGTTGTTCCGGTCGTCGAACGGCCCATCTCGGTGGAAGAGGCGATGGCCGCCGGGTCGGCACCGCTGGAGCGCGCCGCCGAGCGGATCGCGCGCCTCATCACGCTCGGGGCCGCGGCGGTCTCCGCATCGTGAGCCCGGCGACGCCGCGGTCGGCGCCCGCGAAGTCCAGAAAGGCGCCCGCCCCCGCGCCGGCCCGAGCCGCCGCCAAACGACGACCGAAGCGCCGCAAACCCGACCCGATCAAGGCCTGGGCTCGCCGTCTCGAGCGGACGCGGCCGGGGCTCGTCCAGTACGTCCTCGATTGCCTCGCCGAGCGCTATGGGCGCTCGCCATGGGAGCGCCGGCTCGATCCGACCGCCGAGCTGATCCTCACGATCCTCACCCAGAACACCGCCGACGTGAACGCCGAGAAGGCGTTCGTGCTCCTTCGGGCTGCCTACCCGGGATCCGGGTCCGTCGAGCACCACGCCCCAGGCCCGGGGTGGGGCGGCGACGGGTTGCCGGACGGCATCGAGCCGGACTGGATGGCGGTCGAGGCGGCGCCCCTCGCCGAGCTCGTCGAGGTGATTCGCCCGGGCGGGCTGCCGAACCAGAAGGCGAAGGGGATCCAGTCCACCCTGCGCCTGATCCGCGAGCGGCGGGGCGACCACTCGCTGGAGTTCCTCGGCGACATGACGGCCATGGAGGCCCGCGACTGGCTGACGAGCATCCCCGGCATCGGCAAGAAGACGGCATCCGTGCTGCTGCTGTTCTCGTTCGGGCTGCCGCTCATGCCGGTGGACCGGCACGTGGAGCGGGTGGCCCGACGGATCGGGCTCATCCCGAAGAAGGTCACGGCGGGCACGGATCCGCACGACATCTTCCTCGGCCTCCTGCAGCCCGACCAGATGCACGAGGCCCACGTCAACCTGATCCGGCACGGCCGCCTGGTATGCCACGCTCGCAATCCCGCGCATGATGAGTGCCCGGTTCGGGACCGTTGCCGGTTCGTCGATCCGAAGGCGCCGTGAAGCGAGCGTCGGAGCACAAGGGGGTCCACTGATGACCACGCAGCCAGCCTTCGCCGACCTCGCGGCCGAGTTCCTCCACGCCGATTTCGAGCTGAACCCGACCCGGGCGAGCGGCCTCGGCCTCCAGGAGTACGACGCCCGGCTCGACGACCTGTCGGCCTCGGCCTGGCAGGCCCGCGACGATGCCGCGGCGGACTGGCACGATCGGTTCAGCGCGGTACCCGACGACAGCCTCTCGTTCGACGAGCGGATCGACCGCGACCTCGTCATCTCGGCGATGCGCGGCCGCACAATCCTGGCGGACTGGCAGAACTGGCGACGCGACCCGACGATCTACGGCCAGCTCGCGCTCGACGGCATCTTCAAGCTGCTGCTCCATCGGCTGCGGCCGGAGGGCGAGCTCGCGGATGCGATCGTCTCGCGCCTCGAGGCGATCCCGGGCGCCCTCGACGCCGGCTGGGCGAACCTGGACGCCAGCCTCGCCCACCCGTTGATCGTCGGGCGGGGCGCCGCCTCGGCCCGCGGCGGGATCCGGTATCTCCGAGAGCTCCTGCCGGCGGAGATCGCGGATCCGGAATGGCGGGCTCGGGTCCAGGCCGCGGCCGAACCGGCCGCCGTCGCGTTCGAGCGGTGGATCGAGAACCTCGACGGCCTCGCGAAGCGCGCGACCGGCACGTGGCAACTCGGCGAGGACCGCTACACCCGGCTCCTCCGGGAGCGCGAGGTCCTGGCCGACGACACCCGCGGCCTCCGTGAGCGCGGCCAGGCCGAGTACGACCGCCTCGACGGCGAGATGCGCGGGCTCGCCCACCGGATCGATGGCACGGACGACTGGGTGAAGCTGCTGGTCCGAGCCGACGAGGAGCATCACCCGCGCACCGAGGAGGCGATGCGCGTCGCCTACGAGACCTGGACCGAAAAGGCCCGTCAGTTCCTCGCCGACACGGGCCTCGTGACGCTCCCGGCCGGCGAGCGCTGCCTGGTCGAGCCGTCGCCCGTTTTCCAGCGGCCGATTCTCGCGGTCGCGTCCTACGTCGCCCCGCCGCTGTACTCCGACGCGATGACCGGCCACTTCTTCGTGCCGTTCGCGCCCGACGGCACGCCCGAGGAGGAGCTGCAACAGCGCCTCGCGAACAACTCCGACAGCGGCATCCCAACGACGGCGGTCCACGAGGCGTATCCCGGCCACCACTGGCATCTCGTGATGGTCAAGTCGAACCCCAGCCGGGTCCGGCGGGCCTTCGGGACGACGTACTTCACCGAAGGCTGGGCGCTCTACGCCGAGCGAGCGATGCGGGAGCAGGGCTTCTTCGAGGACCCGCTCCACGAGCTCCAGCATCTGAGCGCGACGATCTTCCGGGCCGCGCGGATCATCGTCGACACGAGCCTCCACATGGGCGAGATGGCCTTCGAGGAGGCCGTCCGGTTCATGGTCGAGAAGGCGGGCCTGCCGGAGCCGACCGCCCGCGCGGAGGTCGGCCGCTACTGTGCCTGGCCGACCCAGGCCTCCGGCTACCTGACGGGCTGCCTCGAGATCCTCCGGATCCGCGACGCCTATCTCGCAAAGGCTGGTGTGACCGGGCCGGCCGGCAAGGCGCCGATCGCCCAGCTCCGTCGCTTCCACGACGCCATTACGTCGTCCGGAATGCTCCCGCTCGGCCTCGCGGAGCAGGCTGTCCTCGCGACCGACTGAGCCTCGCGGGGCCCGGATCGTCGATTTGCCGCTGCTATCCTCCGGCCATGTTGACGGGTGGATGGCGAGGCGGGGCGGTGGCGCCTCGGATCCTGATCGTCGACGACGATCCGAACCTGCTCGTCCTGCTTGCCGACCAGCTCCGCGCGGACGGCTTCGAAATCCAGACCGCGCGCGACGGGCAGGAGGCCCTCAAGCGGCTCCAGGCGGGCTGGCCGGACCTGCTGATCGTGGACATGATGATGGCTCGCATGGACGGCCTGACCCTCGCCCGCGAGATCAAGGCCCGGGCGGACCTCCCGATCATCGTCCTCTCCGCAATCGACACCGCGGACTCGAAGGCCGACCTCCTCGAGGAGGTCGCCGAGGACTACGTCACGAAGCCGTACCACTACCCGGAGCTGCGGGCTCGGATCCTGCGGGTGCTGCGTCGACTCGGCGACAAGGTGCCGCGCCGGAGCCTCGTGCTTGGTCCGGACCTGACCCTCGAGCTCCATCGCCGGACGGCGATCGTGGCCGGCAACGCCGTCCAGCTCACCCCGACCGAGTCGCGGCTCCTCTACGCCCTGGCCGCCAACATCGGCAGTACGGTGAGCACCGAGACCCTCCTCGATCGAGGCTGGGCGGACACCGACGATGCCGACCCCTCCTACGTCTGGGTGACGATGCGCCGGCTCCGCCAGAAGGTCGAGCGCAATCCGGATAAGCCGGTTCATGTCGTGACGGTCCGTGGTGTCGGGTACCGCCTCATCGGCGTGGAGGACGACGCGGCTGCTGCGACGCCGGCGCCGGGTGGCGGAGAGTGACCGACGCCGGCCGGGCGGAGGCGTCGACGAACGGGGCCGGGGCCACGGATCCGGACGATCACCGATCGACGATCGCTCCGCCCCGACCCCGCATCGGTTCGCGGCTGCCCTTCCGGCTGCGGCTCACCATCGCCCTGATCAGCGCGGCGGTCTTTCCGCTCGGCGGCTTCGGGCTCGTCCTGCTCACGGTCGGTGGCCGCGGCGGCAGCGGCCAGACGATCGCGAGCGTGCTCCTCTTCGCGATCGCGCTCGCCACGATCCTCGGCGTCCTCCTGGCGTTCATCCTGGCCGCCGACCTGACGTCACCGCTGCGGGCGATTGCCACGGCCGTCGATCACGTGTCGCGCGGTGACCTCTCGACCCGCATCGAGGTCGCTGGTGACGACGAGCTCGCGCGGCTCGCCGAGAGCCACAATCGCCTGGCGGGCGACCTGGAGCGTCGAAACCGGGAGCTGCATCGAATCCTGGCGGCGATCGAGGCCGCCGCGCCGAGCCTCGGCATCGATCGCCTGGCCGGCATGGCCGGGGACGACGCGAGATCGGCCTTCGACATGATCGACGCAGCCGTCCTCCTCGTGAACCCACGCGAGATCCCCACCGAGGAGTGGGTCCCCGGTGAGCCTCGCCCGGTCCGGGCGGTGCTTCGAGTCGGCGAGGAGACGCTGGGCGTCATCGTCGGACGGCTCCCGGCGACCCGCACCTGGGAGCCGGCCGACCAGGACCTCCTCGACCTGTTCGCGGCCGAGATCGCGATCGCGATCCGGAACGCCGAGCTGTTCGAGCGGGTCGATGCCCAGAATGCCCAGCTCGTCGCGCTGGACGAGGCGAAGGACGACTTCCTCCGAGGCGTGAGCCACAACCTCCAGACACCGCTGACGAGCATCCGGGCGTACGCGGAGCAGCTCACGAACGACCGGCCCGACCGGCGCCTCGCGATCATCGCGGAGCAGTCGGACCGCCTCTCCCGCATGGTCCGCCAGCTCTTGACCGTCTCGCGCCTCGAGTCCGGGGCGCTCAAGCCGAAGTCGGAGGTGCTCGCCGTCGGTTCGCACGTCAGGCGCGCGTGGGAAGCCCTCGGCCAGACCGGGGCGACCATGTCGCTCGACGATCGAGCCCTGGGTTGGCTCGCGGTCGCCGACCCAGATCAGCTCGATCAGGTCCTTTGGGCGCTCCTCGACAACGCCGTGAAGTACGGCGGCGGATCGGCGGTTGCGGCGTCCATCGAGCCCGACCAGGAGGGTTCGCGAGTCAGCCTGACGATCGCCGATGCTGGGCCCGGGATCGCGGCATCGGACATCGATCGGCTGTTCGGGCGCTTCTCCCGCGGCGCCCCCGATGGCCGGGCGGAAGGCACCGGCCTCGGGCTCTATGTCTCGCGCGAGCTCTGTCGGGCGATGGGCGGCGATCTCGTGCTCGCGACCGCGCCCGCGGAGGCGACGGACCCCGCCGGGGCGCGGGTCCCGGCCGCCTTCACGGTCCTGCTCCCCGGTGAGCCGCCCGAGGAGGGCTGAGCGCACGGCAAGCCGCGCTGGAGAGCCTCGCGCTGGCGAGTCTGTCGCTCGCGAACTCCCGGTCGCTACCCGCTCGTCGGCACCGGATCGCCGGTGTTCCGTGGCGGTGTTGCGAATCGCGCGGCCGTCCGCCTACGCTCGAACGATGCCGACCCGTACCGAAGCCTGGGAGCTCCTCTCGGACTGGACCCAGACCGAGCCACTCCGCAAGCACGGCCTCGCCGTTGAAGCGGCCGTGGGGTGGTATGGCGAGCACCGCTTCGGCATCACGGGCGACGAGCTCGAGATCTGGCGATCCGCCGGCCTGCTGCACGACTTCGACTACGAGCGCTACCCCGACACCCATCCGATCCGTGGCGCCGACGAGCTCCGGGCCCGCGGCTACCGCGAGGACGTCGTCGAGGCGATCCTCGGCCACGGAGACCACACGGGCGTCGCCCGGACGAGCCTCCTCGCCCGCACGGTCTACGCCTGCGACGAGATGACGGGCTTCGTCATCGCCGTGACCTACGTCCGCCCGAATCGCAGCCTGGACGAGGTCGACGTCCGCTCCGTCGTCAAGAAGATGAAAGACAAGGGCTTCGCCCGGCAGGTCCCTCGAGATCAGCTCGAGAAGGGCGCGGCCGAGCTCGGCGTGCCCTTCGACGAACATGTGCTGAATGTCGTCGAGGGCCTCAAGACGATCAGGACGACGCTCGGGCTCTGACGTGGCGCCCACCGCGGCGGCCTGACCTCACGGCGTGAGCTTGTAGAACCGCAGCATGTCGAGCGATGGCTCCGCGAGCACCTCCGTGGCGCTGAAGCCCGCATCAGCCGCGTAGCGCTTCATCCCCTCGGCCCGCAGGACGGCGCCCGTGGCGGCCGTCGGTCGGTCGTTCATCGCGGCCGGCAGGCAGGTCAGCAGGCTGAAGCCGTAGTACATCCGCTCGATCTCGCCCGCGGGCGCCGTGAACCGGTCCTCCGTCTTCTCGTCGGCGATCAGGGCGACGCCACCCGGCTTGAGCATCCGGCGGATCGCCGTCAGCGCCTCGACCGGTCGCGACAGATCGTGGATCGCCTCGATAACGACCGCGACGTCGTACTGCCCGATCGCGGCCGGATCGCTCGCGTCCCGGACGTCGAACTTGACCCGATCGGCCACACCAGCCGATTCCGCGTTGTTGCGGGCCAGCTCGATCGATCCGGAATCCAGGTCGAAGCCGTCCACGGTCACGCCGGGATACGCGTTCGCAATGGCGATCGCCGCCCAGCCCACGCCACACGCGACGTCGGCCACCCGCGCAGGTGGCGAGGCCGTCAGGCGAGCGTGGATCTCCGGAATCGCGGGCAGGATCTCGCTCCCGAAGGAGCTCCGCAGCCACGGCCGGTTGAAGTCGCCCTGGCCCTCGATCATGTCCGCCCCGTAATCGGACCACTCCACCCCGCGCCCCGTGCGATAGGCCCGGAGAAGCTGCGGCAGCGCGGCCGAGCTGGCAACGACCGCGCGAACGACGGGCGCCATCGACGCTTGGCTGTCGGGATCGAGGAGCGGTTCCACGAACGCATCCGGGAGCGTGAACCGCCGATCGTCCGGAGCCGCCAGGACGTCGTCGACGTCGAGCATCCCGCACGCAGCCTGCTGCTCGAGCCACTCGCGGGCGTACCGGCCGTCGATGCCGGCTCGGCCGGCGAGCTCGGCGGCCGTAGCCGGCCCGCCGTCGCGAAGCGCCCGATAGAGTCCGAGTCGCTCGCCAAGATAGACAGCCATGATCTCGAACATCCCGAGGCTGGCCTCGAACAGCCGACCCACGAGGGCGTCTGTCGTGTGCTCGATCAGTGGCGTGGCATTTGGGTCCGTCATGCTCATCCCTCGCAGTCAATTGGGTCGATAGCATCACATGACGATGCACTTGCCGACGGTCCGCCGCGTGACGCGAATCTCGCTGCCGTTGCTTGGCGCGTTCGTCGTCGGCGCGATCGCGTACGGCGGGCTGTACACCTTCCCGGCGCTCTCGGTGGCGTTCGCCCAGGAGTTCGGGATCAGCCGGACGCTCGCGGTCACGCCGTGGACGATGTTCCTCCTGGTCACGGCGATTGCCAGCCCTCTGCTGGGCCGGGCCTACGATGAATGGGCCGACCGGGACCTGCTTACCGCATCGATGGTCCTGCTCGCCGGTGGCTGGCTGGCCATCTACCTCGCGCCGGACATCGCGATCGTGATCCTCGCCTATGCGGCGTTCCACGCGCTGGGGCTGCAGCTCGCCTTCATCGGCATCTCGACGGCGGTCGCCCGTCGCTACGCGGGCGTCTCGGGTCTCGCCCTCGGCGTGGCCTACGCCGGGCCCGGCATCGGCGTCGCCGTGGCGCTGCCGTTCGCCGCGCGGCTCATCGAGACGTCGGGCTGGCGGACGGTTTCGCTCGCGTTTCTCGCGGCCTCGCTCATCGGTGTGGCGTTCGTCTGGCTCATGACGAGCGGTCCCACGATCGTGATCCCGGCGCGCACCACGCGGGCCATCGAATCCGACCGGGCCGCCAGGTCCGCGGGTCTCCACGAGACGTCCGCGCCGGGTGCAGTTTCGGCTGGCTTCGAGCTCCTGCCGGTCGGCAGCACCCCGCACCGCCAGAGCATCCGCCGGACCGTTCGGACGCGCCGCTTCTGGGCGTTCTTCGCGGGCGCCGTCGCGATCGGCGCCTTCGACGAGGGCGTGATCCAGTCGTTCATCCCGCACGTCGTCCGGGAAGGGTTCGGCTCGAACTTCGCGGCGTTCGCGCTCGGGGCGCAATCGCTCGCCTACGTCGGCGGCCAGGTCATTGGCGGTGGGCTCTCCGATCGCATCGGGCGTCGCGTGGTCGGCGTCGCCGCGGTGGCGTTCGTGGCCGGCGGCGTGCTGTTGGCCTTCGGCGCGACGACCGCGGCACCGGACCTGGTCCTCGCCGGGATCGTCGCCCACGGGATCGGCACGGGCGCCACGATCGCCGTCCGCTCGGCCGCGTTCAGCGATGTCTTCGGCGGCCCGAATTTCGGGACGATCTTCGGGCTGCTCGCCGTGGCCTATCCGATCGGCGGCGCGATCGCGGTCTATACAGGCGCCATCGGCGCGGATCGGATCGGCAGCTACGCCCCGCTCGTCGCGCTCGCGGTGGCTGCGACGGCCTTCTGGGCGGGCATCCTCTGGCTCGCGGGCCCGCGTCGGCGGTCGGCCCGAGCGGGTAGGATTCCGGGATGAAAGCAGGCGTCATCGTCCCCCAGGGCTGGACCGGCGAGTACGACGGCTGGGACCCATCGACCGCCTGGACCCGGACCGTCGAGGTCGCCCGCCAGGCCGAGGATCTCGGGTTCGAGTCGATCTGGCTCTTCGACCACTTCCACACCGTCCCCAAGCCGACCGACGAGCTGACCTTCGAGTCGTTCACCTCGCTGAGCGCACTGGCGGCGGTAACGAGCCGGGTCCGCCTCGGGCACATCGTCATCTGCACGTCCTACCGGAACCCCGCGCTCACGGCCAAGATGATCTCGACGATGGACGTCATCAGCGGGGGCCGGATGGAGCTCGGCATCGGCGCCGGCTGGAAGCGCGACGAGTGGCTGGCCTACGGCTACGGCTTCCCCGAGACGAAGGAACGGCTCGCGATCCTGGCCGACCATCTCGAGGTCATCACCCGGATGCTCGCGCCCGGCAAGACAACGCATGCGACCTACGAGGGCACGTATGCGAGCGTCAAGAATGCGATCAACCTGCCCAAGCCGATCCAGCAGCCGCGGGTCCCGATCATGGTCGGCGGCAACGGGCCCAACGTGACGTGGCGGCTCGCCGCGAAGTTCGCCGATGAGCTGAACGTCGACGGGCTGTCGCCGGACGAGGTCGCGGAGGCTCTGCCCGTGATCCGATCGCGCTGCGAGGAGATCGGGCGCGATCCGGCGACCCTCAAGCTGAGCGTCCATATGTGGTGGGG